>NZ_JBSSFA010000004.1:0-427912 GCF_054062215.1 Bacillus sp. TE9106W | reverse complement strand
AACATCGGAAAGCCGTATGAGGGAAAACCTCACGTACGGTTTGATGAGGGGAAACTGAAACAGAAAAGGGATGGCAAAGCCACCCCTAAAGAAAATATAATCTGTTTCAGTTTTCTACTCTACTAATAGGAATGGGTATTGCGTTTACGGTACATGATACAAGTAGTAATGTGATTGTAGTGAGAATATGTCGCTTATGAGAACAAAATTTTAACAAATTACATAGAATACATTAAATTACATGTTTCAATAAAGATTTTTTATTACATGAATTTGCTAGAATTCATCTGCTCTAATGTGATGAATAGTGAAGTGATCATGAGCGGTGGATGCTTTTTTTTACTTTCATATAACAGCGTTTCTTCTTGTATTTACTTAGAAAAAATAGTAATGAAACGTATATTTGACTTTCTTCTTTTCACTTTGTATGATTATCAAGTTGTTTTAAGCTCTTCTCACTCTGTTGAAAATATTGTAAAATGAATGTGATATGGAAAGAGTGATTGAGGGGATTTAATAGTTTGTAACTTTTGTAAGAAGGGATAAGGGTTATGTTAATTCGTTTTAAAAAAAGTTATGAAAAGATTGCAATGGGGCTTCTTTCATTTATGCCAACTGAAAAAGATGTGAAAACATTACAATTGACTATGAAAGATTATGAAGCAAAGGATGATTGGCAATTGTATTTGTGGAAACAAAACGAAGATTTTGTTGGAATAATGGGGATTGTAAAAAAAGAGAATCAAGTTTTGGAAATTCAGCATTTGAGTGTGAACCCATCTCACCGTCATATGGGTATTGGGACGAAGATGGTTCAAGAGTTAAAGAGTAAATTTCTTGAATTTACAATTTGCGGAAATGAGCAAACAGCAAGTTTTTGCAAAAAGTGTACAGGGCTTGAACAAAATATACATTCGTGAAAGCAGAGATAAGTAGTTTATTATCTCTGCTTTCTTTTTTGTAATTGTTCGTTTCGTTCAGCGATGACTTCTGTTCGATCACGTAATGTGTGTTTATGTACTATATATTCCTTAGAAATAGCATTCACGTCTTTCCAAGGAAGGTTTTGTTTCTCACATAATTCTATGCACTGCTTTTCTAATGCTATATCCGATAATGGTAAAAATAATGGTGTAAAACCTTCTTTTTTCTGGATAGATTGCAATTTATCTTTGAGTAAGAATAGAAGCTGTGCCTCATTTATTCCTAAACGAAGTAAATGTGCGCTGTTTTTTTCTAAAATTGTTATGGCGCTTTTCATCATTTTCTCTGCGCCATTCCAGTTAGAGCGTCTGTGATGGTATAAAGAAACTGCAATTTGAATGAGGCCGACTAAATAATTATCACGATTCCCTCTTGGTTTTGTTTTCCAATATTCTTCCAGTATTTCGTGACATTCAAAATAATCATAATCTCCGTGAAAATGAATTAAAAACTGTATGTATTCGGTAGGATACATTTTCTTCGCTCCTATCTAACGTTTATAAATATAAGTTTATCATAGAAGTATGAACAATAAACGACTAGGGAATTTCTCCCTAGTCGTTATTGTTCATATTAGCAGAAGCAAGCTGCTCCTACAATAATTAGTAAAATAAACAACACAACAAGTAATGCGAACCCACCGCTAAAACCGCAATCAACGTGACCCATAGTTTTTTGACCTCCTACATTGTTCTTACTACACTGTTATCATATGAAGTGGTGGGCATGATGACATAGGCATCGGTCTATTTTTAATTAAATTTCTTAAAAAGGTTGGATAGAACATGAGTATGCTCTATACTTATGTTGTTATAGAAAAAATGTGGTGGGATGCTTTGTGCAGTATAATTTTAAAGTAGAGGCTTTTGAAGGGCCTTTAGATTTATTGTTACATTTAATACATCGTTATGAAATTGACATATATAATATCCCTGTAGCGGAAATTACAGAGCAATATTTATCTTATGTTCATACGATGAAAGAACTACAATTAGATGTTGCAAGTGAGTATTTAGTAATGGCTGCAACGTTATTACAAATTAAAAGTAAAATGTTGTTGCCGAAACATGAAGAAGATGTACTTGATAACGGTGATGACTTTATAGATGATCCTCGTCAAGAATTGATGGAGAGGTTAATTGAATATAAGAAATATAAGCAAGTTGCTACTGAGCTAAAAGAAAGAGAACAAGAAAGAGCACAGCTATATACACGTCCGCCAATTGATTTTACATCGTTGCAACAAGAAGAGGAGACAAACTTGCCTCTTGATGTTACGTTATATGATATGCTAGCGGCATTTCAAAAATTAATGCGCCGTAAAAAAGCAAAGAAACCTGTGACAACACGTATTACTCGTCAAGAAATACCAATTGAACAGCGCATGACGGATATTTTGAAGCAGTTAGAAATACAAGGTGGTCGTCAAAGTTTTTATGATTTATTTGTTGATGATGAACGGGAAATAATGGTTGTAACATTTTTAGCGGTTCTTGAGCTTATGAAAAATCAACAAATCATAATTGAACAAGAACATAATTTTGATGAAATTTTCGTATCAAGCTATACTAAATCTGCATAGAGTTAGTATAGAAAATGGGATAGAAATAGTATATCTCATGCTAGGTTTGAATGTATCGTTTGGAACAAGAGAAAAAATATTGAACCGAACGCATTGATTGTGATTCGGTTTTTTGATGTGTATTTTTATGGAGAAAATAGGAGGAAGGAGTTCGTAAAATGGATAGAACAGAACAAAAATCAATTATTGAAGGGCTTTTATTTGTTTCTGGTGATGAAGGGATTTATCCTGAACAAATAGCAAAAGTCCTTGAAATTGAAGGAAACGAAGTAATCGATATTTTAGAAGAAATGCAAAAAGAATGTGAAGGTGCACACCGCGGTTTGCAAATTGTACAGTATGCAAAAGTATATCGTTTTGCTACAAAGAAAGAACATGCGTCTTACTATCAAAAACTAATAGAGATCCCAACAGCTGCTTCACTCTCTCAGGCTGCTCTAGAAACGTTAGCGATTGTTGCATATCGCCAACCGATTACAAGAACTGAAATGGAAGAGATTAGAGGAGTAAAAACTGATAAGGCGTTACAAACGTTAGTATCACACTTACTTATAAAAGAAATGGGAAGAGCAGAAGGACCTGGGCGTCCTATTTTATATGGAACGACGAAAGAATTTTTGGACACGTTTGGATTAAAAACATTAGATGATTTACCTCCGCTTTCTGAAGAAAACGAACAAATGAATGAAGCGGATTTATTCTTCGGTTCTTTACAAGAGATATCGAAATAAAAGCTTAGCATTTTGCTAAGCTTTTTTTGTATATCAATTATATACCGTGCCATACTAATTGAAAAAAGGAGACGAGTTATGAGAGGTATACGAAGTATTTTATTATTAGTTTCTGTTTTGTTATGCTTTTCTTTAAATAGTGCATCGGCAAAAAGGTATATGATGTCTATTCATACTGCGTCTCCTTTACATATGCAGCGGCAACATTTTGGTAAAATGAAAGTGAGTTTCTTAAAAGTTGGACAAGGTGATGCAACACTTATTACATTGCCAAATGGACAAACGATGTTAATTGATGGAGGGCCTTATGAAGCTGGTGAGGTTATTATCCAAAAGCTAATTGAAAAAGGAATTAACCATTTAGATGCTATCGTCAGTACTCATCCTGATATGGATCACATTGGGGGACTCATTCCGATTGTAGAGCAAATGCCAGTATCACTTATATTAGATAGTGGAAAAACATATAGTTCTCTTACTTATCATACGTATCGAAATAATATAAAGAAAAGGGGAATCCCTTTCATTTCAGTAAAAGAGGGCCAATACATACCGCTAGATCCGCATGTTTCCATACAAGTATTAAACAATGGGAAGTCTAAAGATGAAAATAATGAATCTTCAATTGTATTAAAGGTTCGGTATGGTAAGGCAGATTTTTTACTAATGGGTGATGCTGATGTGCGGACGGAAACGGAAATATTAAAGCAATTTGATGTACATGCAGATGTGTTAAAGGTGGGGCACCATGGCTCATATACTTCAACAAGTGAAAGGTTTATAAAGAAGGTAGAACCACAGTTCGCGATTCTTTCTTATGGTAGCAGAAATCCGTATGGGCATCCGCATCAAAGTGTAGTGAGACGATTAAAACGGCGTGGTATAATGATGTATGGAACAAATAGACGTACGGTAGAAATGGAAACAGACGGCGAACATATTATAATAGGGTCTAGCGGGTTAATGCCATTATTGAAGTGAGTAATCTGATAAGGGGATATTCTCCCTTTTTGGAAAAGTGAATAACATATATTATAATTACAACAGACGTACTAAGTTTCCTTTTTGTTAAACAAAGAGGAAATTTCATTAGAATGTATAGACAACTACTCGTGCGTATATTAAGATGGAATTAGGCGAATAAGGTAATAATAACAAGTAGGTATTTCATGGGAAAGGATCGATGAAAATGAAAACGCAAGTTGTCATCAATGCCAAAATTTATACAGGTCAAGAAGTAGTAGAAAACGGATTTATTCGTTACGCAGAAACAATTAAAGAAATTGGTTTGATGGCTCAATATGTATCACAAGAAAATGAAACTGTTTTAGATGCAGCAGGGAAGATTGTGATTCCAGGTATGATTGATGTTCATATTCATGGTGGATACGATATTGATGCGATGGATGCAAATAGCGATGGGTTAGTAACTCTAGGGAAAGAAATGTTAAAAGAAGGAGTTACAACTTACTTCCCAACAACAATGACACAAGCTCCAGAAGCAATCGAAGCAGCACTACATGCTGCGAAGGAAGCGAAAGAAAAAGGAGCACATTTCGAATATATTCACTTAGAAGGACCGTATGTTTCAAAAAAACGTGCAGGTGCACAACCACTTGAACATATTGTTCCTGCTAATATTGAACAATTTAAACAATGGCAGGAAGCAAGCGGAAATCTAATTAAATTAGTAACATACGCACCTGAAGAAGAAGGAGCATTAGAGTTTGAGCAGTATCTTGCTGAAACTGGTGTTGTCGGCACAATGGGGCATACAGATGCAATTGATGCACAACTAAAAAACAGAAACATTACACATGCAACGCATTTATACAATCAAATGCGTGGATTACATCACCGTGAACCAGGAGTTGTTGGTCATGTGTTATTAAATCCAGATGTAATGGTTGAAGTAATTACAGATGGTATTCACATTCACCCTGATATGGTGAAATTAGCATATAAATTAAAAGGACCGAAAAAAGTAAGTGTTATTACTGACGCAATGCGTGCAAAAGGTCTTGAAGATGGATTATATGAGCTTGGCGGACAGCCAGTACATGTAAAAGATGGTAGTGCTCGATTAGAAGATGGAACGCTAGCTGGTAGTATTCTAAAAATGGATCAAGCTTTCCGAAATGTAATTGAATTTACAGGTTGTTCAATCGAAGATGCAGTACTGATGACATCAGTTAACCAAGCAGAAGAGTTTGGATTAAATAATAAAGGTGCATTAGCGGTAGGAAAAGATGCAGACTTTGTTGTGATGAATGAAGATTTACATGTATATGATACGGTTCGTTTAGGAATTCATATGAAGGAAGGGAAGTAATTAAATGAATATTCTTGTTGTAAAAACTCCAGAAGAACTAGCAGAAGCAGGTTATAAATTAATTGAAGAAGTTGTAAAAACAAAAGAAAATCCAACATTAGGAATGGCTACAGGAAGCTCTCCATTAGGTATTTATGCAGAAATGCGAAAAAATAAACTTGATACAAGCCGTGTAACCACTGTAAACTTAGATGAGTACGTAAATTTACCACATGAAGATAAAAACAGCTATCATTATTTCATGCAAGAACAGTTGTTTGATCATCTTCCATTTAAACAAACTTATGTACCAAACGGGATGGCAAGTGATTTAGAGGAAGAGTGCAAACGTTACGAGGGCATTCTAGCTGCTAACCCAGTTGACCTACAGATTCTTGGAATCGGTGAAAACGGTCACATCGGATTTAACGAGCCAGGAACACCGTTTAATTCTCCAACAAACATTGTTGAATTAACAGAATCTACACGCCAAGCAAACCTTCGCTTCTTCGAAAAAGAAGAAGATGTGCCAACTCATGCAATTACAATGGGAATTGGAAGCATTATGAAAGCGAAACAAATTCTACTTGTTGCTATGGGTTCTAAAAAGGCAGAAGCTGTTAAAGAATTATTGCAAGGTGCATATAGTGAAGCGTGTCCTGCTACAGTTTTACAACGTCATCCGAATGTAACCGTAATCGCTGATCAAGAAGCTCTATCTTTATGCAGTGAGGCGATTGCTGATGAACATCGACAAGTATTCACCATTTCCGATCTATTATCAGATTCAAGAGTGGGTGAAACAGCTAATTGAGGACGGCGAATGGAAGCCGGGAGATAAAATCCCATCTGAGAATGAACTTTGCGATAAGTTCGAAGTGAGTCGTATGACAATCAGACAGGCGATTAATAATTTAGTGGAACAAGGTTATTTATATCGGAAACGTGGAATCGGTACGTTTGTCCAACTTCCGAAAGTGGAACAAAAATTGCAAGGAATGACAGGATTCACAGAAGATATGATTTCTCGTGGAATGAACCCAAGTAGTCAATTACTAAGTTTCCGCCTAGTTCCAGCTACTGCGAAAATAGCAGACCGGCTGAGAATACAGGAGGGAGAATCGGTTTATGAAGTGAGACGTATTCGTTTAGCGGATGATGAACCGATTGCTTTTGAGACGACATATTTGTCGCCAGCTCTTGTAAAAGATATTAACGAAGAAATATTGCAACAATCTTTATATGAACATTTAGAGAAAAAACTGGGCTTTAAACTTGTTAGTGCTACTCAATCAATTGAAGCTTCAATTGCAACGGATAATGAAGCGGAACATCTGCATATTCCTAAAAAGGCGCCAGTGCTTGTAATGCGTCAATGGTCATATTCAGAAGGTGAAGTACCGTTAGAGTATGTGAAATGTATTTATCGCGGGGATCGTTATAAGTTTATTACGAACATCGCACGTAACAAATAATATATTTCAGTTTGTGAAGTACAGTAAATGTCAAATTGTTTAACATGTAAAGAAAAAATACGACTCATCCTTACAAGGAGTGAGTCGTATTTTTATTATGAGCAATTACGTGGTTAACAGCATCTTTAACTGTATTTACTACATAGTGAGCGTGTTCTTTTACTGCGTCATCTGCCTGAGCCATAGCAAAACTGTGAGGAGTTAAAGAAAACATTGGAATATCATTATAAGAATCCCCTATGCAAGCAACTTCCTCTGGTTGTAATTGAAACTCTTTTAATAAAACTGAAATAGCGGAGCCTTTACTAATATTCGGTGGCATTACATCTAAACATTGTTCTGCTGAAATGAAGGTACTCACTTTTCCGTGGAATTTTTCATCAATTTTTTTCTGAAGGAGTTGCAAACTCTCCTTTGTTCCACCGACAGAAATTTTATTTGGAAAAATTGTATCATCTATTTTCTGTAATAAATTTGGTTCTTCAACAGAAGTCATCGTTACTTGTTTTTCAAGTTCATGAATGAACGGTGTCTTCTCTTCAATATAGTAATTATGTTCATCACTAACATAACGGAAATAAGGATCTTCATTTGTCATGTCTAACAACTCAGGAAGAATGCTGGAATCAAAAGTTGCAGATAAGAGTTGCTTATTTTCATCTGTATATACGAAAACACCATTCACACTAATACGATGGAAATTTGTATTTACAGCTTTCATTAAGTCTGCAATTTCATTATCAAGTCGTCCAGAGGCGAAGCAAAGAATAACATTTTGCTCAGCAAGACTGCGAAGTGCCGCAACATCTTGCTCATCAATAATACCCCCGTGTTGCATCATTGTACCATCGATATCACTTACAAACATTTTAATCATATTGTTATCTCCTTTCTATGTACAGTTGCTCTTACATTATACGCATCATATATAAACATGTCTAAAAAATGAATTTTTATGAAATGGTAGATGTTTTACATTGACGACAAAGAAGAATGTTCTGTAACATAAAAGCAGGCTATTTAAGGACGAGGGTGGTGTTATATGAGTAATTATCTAGAAATTAAAAAAGTTTTAAATAATAATGTCATCATTGCTAGCCATCCTGAACACGAGGAAGTAGTAGTGATTGGTAAAGGAATTGGATTTGGAAAAAAAGCGAAAGATGTACTAGGACAAGAACAAATTGAAAAAATGTTTGTTTTAAAAAATGAACGTGATCGTGAACAATACAAACTGTTAGTGCCGCATGTGAGTGAAAAATTAATTGAATTAATGAATGATATTATGTTCTATATTCAAGAAAAAGCAAAATCACCATTAAATGAACATATTCATATCGCTTTAACAGATCATATTTCTTTTGCAATTAAACGATTAAAACAAGGACTTACAATTGATAATCCTTTTTTAGTTGAAACGAAAATGCTCTATCCAGAAGAATATGAAATTGCTGAAGGTGTTGTAGATCTTTTAAATTCTCGTTTGCAAATTACATTGCCAGAGGGAGAAATTGGTTTTATTGCACTTCATATTTACAGTTCGCTTACAAATTCAGATCTATCTTCAGTGAATCAAAACTCCCGTCTCATTGCACAACTTGTATCTTTAATTGAGACAAACTTACAAATTACATTGGACCAAGAAAGTATCCACTATTTACGCCTTATCCGTCATTTGCAATATGCTATTGAACGGGTGAAAAAAGGGGAGAAAGTAGAGGAATCACAAAGTTTTGCTGAGTTATTAAGGGCGGAATATCCTGTCTGTTATAATTTAGCTTGGAAGCTAGTTAAGGTCATGCAAAAAGAATTGCAACTTCCTGTGTATGAAGCAGAAAGTATATATTTAACAATGCACCTGCAGCGCTTAGTGAAAGCAGAGCATGTGTAAAAAGACATATATTTTTGTCTAAAATGAAAACGTTAAAAAAAATCATTGAATCGCTTACAATAGTTATGTATAATAACTATTGCAAAGTTATACAAATTTCGACAAACACATTAAGGGAAATAAAGAAAACGTTTGCCTTAATTATAGTGAACTTATACGTAAACCTATTTTTGACACGTGTTACTGATTCGATCAGGCATGAGTGGAGAAAAGTAAGGAATGTAAGCTAGAGAAAGGGATATACTACCCTTTGTATAGCTATCGTTCTATCTTTTTTTCCTCATGTCTTTTTGGCGTTTGTCGGAAGGTATCAATATAGATAAGAGAGGAAGGGTTTCCATGTTTAAGAAGATCTTTGGTGTTCTTCAAAAAGTCGGAAAAGCGTTAATGCTTCCAGTTGCGATTTTACCGGCAGCAGGTATTTTACTTGGATTTGGTAATGCATTTCAAAATCCACAGTTAACAAATGTTATTCCTGCATTAAAAGCAGATTGGTTCGTAATGGTAGCAAAAATTATGGAACAATCTGGTGATATTATTTTCGCTAACCTTGCATTATTATTCGCAGTTGGGGTAGCGATTGGTTTAGCTGGTGGAGATGGAGTAGCTGGTTTAGCAGCGTTCGTCGGCTACTTAATTATGAACAAAACGATGAGTGTGTTCTTAGAAGTAGATAAGCTAGTGAAAGTAACAAGTTCTGGAGCAGATCCAGTAAAAATTGGATTTACGGATCCAGCATACGCAAACGTATTAGGAATTCCAACATTACAAACAGGAGTATTTGGTGGTATTATCGTCGGTATAGTAGCGGCATATTGCTATAATAAATACTTCAACATTGAATTACCATCATACTTAGGTTTCTTCGCAGGTAAGCGTTTCGTACCGATCGCAACTGCAACATTCTCTTTAGTAGTAGGTATTATCATGTGCTTCGTTTGGCCATACATTCAAGGTGGCTTAAATACGTTCTCACATCAAATGATTGATGCAAATAGAACATTAGCAGCATTCATATTCGGTTTAATTGAACGTTCATTGATTCCATTTGGATTACATCACATTTTCTATTCACCGTTCTGGTTCGAATTCGGTCAGTATACAAATGCAGCTGGCGAATTAATCCGTGGTGACCAAAAAATCTTTATGGCACAGTTAAAAGACGGTGTAGAATTAACAGCAGGTACATTTACAACTGGTAAGTATCCGTTCATGATGTTCGGTCTTCCAGCAGCAGCTTTAGCGATGTACCATGAAGCACGTCCAGAAAATAAAAAATTAGCAGCTGGTATTTTAGGTTCTGCTGCATTAACATCTTTCTTAACAGGTATTACAGAACCACTTGAATTTTCATTCTTATTCGTAGCGCCAGTACTATTCGGAATTCATGCCGTATTCGCTGGTCTATCATTTATGACAATGCAAATTTTAGGTGTTAAAATTGGTATGACATTCTCTGGTGGTTTAATTGACTTTATGTTATTCGGTGTATTACCAGGCCGTACAGCATGGTGGTGGGTAATTGTTGTTGGTCTTGTACTAGCAGTTATTTACTACTTCGGATTCCGCTTTGCAATCCGTAAATGGAATCTAAAAACACCTGGTCGTGAAGTAGCAAATGCGAATGACGGCGCAGGGAAAGCAGAAGCTGGTGAACTTCCTCGTGAAGTACTAGTAGCACTTGGTGGTAAAGAAAACATTGCTTCTTTAGACGCTTGTATTACTCGTTTACGTGTTCAAGTTAACGAACAAAAGAATGTAAACAAAGATCGTTTAAAAGAGCTTGGAGCAGCTGGTGTACTTGAAGTTGGAAATAACATTCAAGCTATTTTTGGACCGAAATCTGACACATTAAAATCACAAATTCACGATATTATGTCAGGTCGTACACCTCATGTTGAAAAAGAAGAGCCTGTAAAAGTAGAAGAAGCTCCTCAAAAAGTTGATGCAAACGAAACAATCGTTTCACCAATTGAAGGGAAAATCCTACCAATTACAGAAGTACCTGATCAAGTATTCTCAGGAAAAATGATGGGAGACGGATTTGCAATTGAGCCGACAGAAGGAACAGTAGTTTCTCCAGTTAACGGTGAAATTGTCAACGTATTCCCTACAAAACATGCAATTGGTATTCAATCTGAAGGCGGAAAAGAAATTTTAATCCACTTCGGTATTGATACTGTAAAATTAAATGGTGAAGGTTTTGAAGCACTTGTAGCACAAGGTGATAAAGTGAAACAAGGACAACCATTATTAAAAGTAGATCTTGCATTTGTAAAAGAAAATGCACCATCTATCATTACACCAATTGTCTTTACAAATTTACAACAAGGGCAACAAGTCGAATTGAAAAAAGATGGAAATGTTAAGAAGGGCGAAAACGCAATTATTGACATTCAGTAGGAATTTGACGCAAAATGTTTATAATTATAATAGGCGATGTGGTTGACCGAACATCGCCTATTATATACAATAGATGATGTAGTACTCACGTCTATACAACTAAAAAAAACTGTAATTTAAAGGAGATAAATTATCATGGAAAAAATCTTTAAAGTAACTAGCGACTCAGGAATTCATGCTCGTCCAGCAACTCTACTTGTAAACACTGCAAGCAAATTTGGTTCTGACATTAACTTAGAGTATAACGGAAAGAACGTTAACTTAAAATCAATCATGGGCGTTATGTCTTTAGGCATTCAACAAAACGCAGAAATTAAAATCACTGCAAATGGTGATGATGCAGCTCAAGCACTAGCAGCTATCGAAGAAACTATGAAAAACGAAGGATTAGGAGAATAATGACTCTTAACATTCAAGGGATCGCTGCATCAAGTGGGATTGCTATTGCAAAGGCTTTCAGACTTGAAAATCCTGAATTTAACATCGAAAAGAAATCAATTACAAACGAAGCTGCAGAAATTGCACGCTTAGAAGCTGCGCTTGAGAAAGCAAAAACTGAATTAGAAGCTATTAAGGACCACGCTTTTGCTGAGCTAGGTGCTGACAAAGCTGCGATCTTTGAAGCACATTTATTAGTGTTAAATGATCCAGAACTAGTAAACCCAGTAAAAGATAAAGTAAATAGCGAAAAAGTAAATGCTGAATTTGCAATGGATGAAGTTGCATCAATGTTTATCTCTATGTTTGAAAACATGGATAACGAATATATGAAAGAACGTGCTGCGGACATTCGTGACGTAACAAAACGTGTTCTTGCGCATTTACTAGGCATTAACTTCTCAAATCCTGGTACAATTTCTGAAGAAGTAATCATTATTGCTGAAGATTTAACACCATCTGATACAGCTCAGTTAAACCGTAAGTATGCAAAAGGTTTTACTACTGATATCGGCGGACGTACATCTCACTCTGCAATTATGGCTCGCTCTATGGAAATTCCAGCTGTTGTTGGTACAAAAGTTGTTATGGAGAAAATCCAAAACGGCGATATCGTAATCATCGATGGTTTAGATGGGGAAGTAATTGTTAATCCATCAGAAGAAACTCTTCGCTCGTTTGAAGAAAAGAAAGCGAAATTTGAAGAGCAAAAAGCTGAATGGGCAAAATTAAAAGACCAAGCTACTGTAACAAGTGATGGACATCACGTTGAGCTTGTTGCAAATATCGGAATACCAAATGATGTACAAGGTATTATCGATAATGGCGGAGAAGGCGTTGGTTTATACCGTACAGAATTCTTATACATGGGCCGTGACAATCTTCCAACAGAAGAAGAGCAGTTCGAAGCGTATAAAGCAGTTCTTGAAGGTGTAAAAGAAGGTCAACCTGTTGTTGTTCGTACACTTGACATCGGTGGAGATAAAGAGCTTCCATACTTACATTTACCAAAAGAAATGAACCCATTCTTAGGCTACCGTGCAATTCGCTTATGTCTTGATGAGCAAGATGTGTTCCGTACACAACTTCGTGCATTACTTCGTGCTAGCGTATACGGTAACTTAAAAATTATGTTCCCAATGATTGCAACTCTTGATGAGTTCCGTCAAGCAAAAGCGATCTTATTAGAAGAAAAAGCGAAACTTGTAGAAGCGGGTACAACTGTTTCTGATTCTATTGAAGTTGGTATGATGGTTGAAATCCCAGCTTCAGCAGTATTAGCAGATCAATTCGCAAAAGAAGTTGATTTCTTCTCTATCGGAACAAATGACTTAATTCAATACACAATGGCTGCAGACCGTATGAACGAACAAGTATCTTACTTATACCAACCATATAACCCATCTATTTTACGTCTTGTAAAAATGGTTATCGATGCTGCTCATAAAGAAGGCAAATGGGCTGGTATGTGTGGTGAGATGGCGGGCGATTCACTTGCTATCCCATTATTATTAGGATTAGGTTTAGATGAGTTCAGCATGAGTGCAACATCTATTCTTCCTGCAAGAACACAACTAAGCAAGTTGTCAAAAGCAGAAATGGAAACATTAGCAGAAAAAGCATTAATGATGTCAACTGCTGAAGAAGTTGTTGAACTAGTTAAAAGCATATAATTAATAAAAAAACCTGAGTCGATTTGAAATCGGTCTCAGGTTTTTTCTATGAGAAAAGTAAAACTTATTTTCTTACTCTTGAAGATAAGGAACAGAATTAGATAGCGATCGCAACAATATCAGTTGGGCATACACGTAAAATACCAGTAAAAGTATTTCGGTTTTGATTGTGCTTATCGTCTTTGTTGTTATCTTTGTTATCTTTGTCATTGTTATTACGAGCTAAAGCAGAGAAAAGAGCAACACCGTTACAGAAACCTTCAAAAATTACATTGTTGAAAGATCCAACACCTTTAACGCTTAATAGAGAAAGCTCTGTTCCAACTGAAATGCTAGCAAGTACGTTACATACAGCTGGTTGTTGTGGTTTAACCTCTCTCTCTTTCTCACGATGGTCGCGCTCTCTTTCATGATGATGACAGTCTCTAAAGTTATCACAGCATCCAAATGATCCAAACATAATCCTCATCACCCCCTTCACACTTATAATCTATGTAAGTTCGGTAGTGAGTGACTGGACAGAGAGTGGAATTTTTTCTAGGGGAATTTCTCATTTTAAAAGACTAGCTGGGTGTTTATTACGGGATGATGTTTAAAATAGGATAGATATCACAAAAAAATGTAAAGACCACCGAAATGAATGAAATAGGTAGCCTTTACACTTTTTTGCTTTTATATAAAACGATGATATATACAGGAAGAGCGAGGAGTAGTGGTACAATGGATCGTGCAGTATGTTTTTCTGATTCTAATTGGAACGCTTCTTCTTTTGGGAATTGTAATATTGAAATGTTTGCAGCATCGCCAATAAAATATAGAAGCAGTACAGTTACTATGTAACATAAAAGTGCGATAAAGCTTCCGTATGAACTCAATGAAAATCCCTCTCTTGTTATCTATTTGTTATCATTGTATCATAATTGTAACAAAAACACACGGTTATATTTCAATGATTTAACAAAATTCGACACGAAACGTCATTTGTATGTATGAAAATAGTATGGAATTTACGGTTTTTTTGTATAGATGTCGAATCATACATTGTAATATTACGGATTTGTGACAGAACAAAAAGAAACGAAGGTAATTTCTACCTTCGCTTCTTTTCTATCTGATATTAATGTGTAGTAAGATCTCACACTGATTCAAGTTACACTTTATTATTTCGCCCATTCGCTCACTTGTTCTACGCTCATTCGTGGTGCAGGGTGGCCTTTTAAAGTTGATTCACCAATTGTAATAAGCATAATTGGTACGTAACGAGATGAAACATTGAATTCTTCTGAAAGTGCTTGTGGATTAAAACCACCAATAGCACAAGTATCCCAGCCAGTTGCTTTAGCTGCAAGCATAAGTTGCATAGCTGCTAAAGATGCATTTGAAAAGGCTGCATCCCTTGGAAATTGCTCACGAGCATATGCAGATTCAATATTTTTAGCTAAGCGCTCTTTTGCTTCTTCTTTCATAAATCCTTGTTCTACAATTGGACCATATACTGGTTCAACGTTTTTATAAGCTTCTAAATCACCTAAAATAGCGACTACAGCAGAAGCATCAAGAATTTGTTGTTGGTTATAAGCAATTGGGTGTAATCGTTTCTGTACATCTTCACCTTGGAATACGAGGAATTTCCAGTGTTGCAAGTTCCAAGCAGAAGGTGCTTGAGCAGCGCCCTTTAAAATCTCGTGTAACTCTGCAGATGAAATTTCTTTTTCTGGGTTGAATGCACGTGTAGATGTGCGTTCATATAGAACATTAAAAAAGTTGTCGTTTGTCATTATATATCCTCCAAATTACATATCAAATTATGAAAAAATACATGTAATACATTCTACTTACATTTTGTAAGTTATCGAATTTAAGAATATAATATCTTTATTTTAATTGTCAAGTTTTAAAGCAGAAGCTAGGGCATTCATACAAACGATACAATTCCAATAATCATACACTAAAAAAGGAATTTATAGAGTGAAAAACGAAGAGAACATTCTCAATTAGCTTGTTAACATGTATCCCTCACTCATTAAAGTTTTGAGAGAACAGTTTTTTTATAAAAGGTTTGTGAGGAATTCAGTAGAACAAGATATATGAAGTGAGTGAAGACTAGTGATGAACATACTACATTTTTTATTAGAGAATACGGTTTTCCAAAATGTATTACAAGATCTTCAGTTAAATGTCCTTTATATAGAAAATGGATGCACACATCAACAAACGATAGAAAATATCCATCCAAAATGTATGTTTATAGCAAATAGTTTTGAAGAAGGAGAAGTATTGTTTCAGAGGACTAAACCACATATTGTAATTATGTATGTAACAGATTTTTCTCAAATAAAATATATAAAGAATATGTATAATCCACAGAGTACATTTATTGTCATTTGGGATCAACAAATAACAAGCGAGTTTGCAGAGGTGCTTACGTTAGGAATACGTAATATTGTGATAGCCCCTGTGACTCCGCAAATGGTGTTAGAGGAAGTGAATAAAAGCTTATATCAGCTTTCTTTAGTGCGGCAAGTAAGTTTGCAACAAGAACTACTTCAAACGATGTTTGATTTTCGAAATGATCTATTATTTATAGTAGAAGACGATGAAATTGTTGATTGTAATACAAATTTTTTAGAGTTTTTCGGATATGAAAATTTGTTTGCTTATCGTGAACAACATTTAGTATTTGCTGAACATCTTATTAGAGAAAATGGATACTATTCAACAACTCATGATATAACATGGTTAGATGATACATTATCATATGATAGAAGAATTAAGATGTCCAACTATGAAGGGGAAGTGTCAACTTTTTTATTGCGTGCAACACCATTGCCAGAAGATTTATCAAGATTTATTGTGAAGTGTACAGAGATTACAGAATTAGATGAAATCTATCAAGAACAAGAAAGGCTTGCTATGATAGATTCGTTAACAGAGATTTATAATCGTTTGAAATTCCAACAAATACTAGAGGCAGAATGGGATAATGCGATGCGTAATAATGAAAACATAGCACTTATTTTATTTGATATAGATAATTTTAAAGCAGTAAATGACACGTATGGCCATGATTTTGGTGACTTAGCATTAATTGAGCTTGCAGAGCTTATGAAATCTAAAGTGGAGCAGCAACATGTGTTTGCAAGGTGGGGAGGAGAAGAATTTATTATTTTAGTAACGAATACAGTGGAAAAAGAAGCATTTCAAGTTGCGGAATCATTACGATTTTTTATAGAAACAAAGCAATTCTCGGGAATTTCGAAATTAACAGCGAGTTTTGGAGTTGCATTATATGAAAAAGGGATTACAAGAGAAGAATTAATGCAACGGGCGGATATTGCATTATATGAAGCGAAAAAAAATGGTAAAAATCAAGTGTGTATATATAGAAAAGAAAAAAAGTGATTTTTCGCAACAAATTGTTGCGATTTTTTTTGTCTAATTATAGAATGAGAAAAATATATGTATGAAAGTACACAATAAATATAATGAAGATCGTTATATTATTTGTAGAGTTTATGGTGTAACCTATTATTTAATTCCGCATTACTTAGCCGTAAAAGCCTAATGTCTGGGCTAATTAGGAGGACAATCTCTTTTTATTTTATTGGGAATTAAGGGAAAGAATAATAGTAATGCCTGTTATTGGACTGATAATATTAGAGAATATAGAGGAAGATAAAAAGGTTAGTATCATAAAAAAAGTAGATCGATCTTTAGTATGAAAGTAATGTAATGAGAAGTTTTGGTTGGAGATAAAGAACGTGTTATATTGAATAAAGAGTTCTGAAATATAGTAAGAGAGTTATTAGAACAAAGGGGATGAGAAAATGGAACATAAAACTTTATCAATAGGTTTCATCGGTATTGGTGTAATGGGAAAAAGTATGGTTCATCATTTAATGCAAGAAGGTCATAAGGTATATGTATATAATAGAACGAAAGCGAAAACAGATTCTTTAGTGCAAGATGGTGCAAATTGGTGTGATACACCGAAAGACTTAGTAAAGCAAGTGGATGTTGTAATGACTATGGTAGGATATCCACATGATGTAGAAGAAGTGTATTTTGGGATAGATGGGATTTTGGAGAATGCAAATGAAGGTACAATTACAATTGATTTCACGACATCTACACCAACATTGGCAAAACGTATTAATGAAGCGGGTAAAAGTAAGAATATATATACGTTAGATGCGCCTGTATCTGGAGGAGACGTCGGTGCGAAAGAGGCAAGACTCGCAATTATGGTCGGTGGCGAGAAAGAAATATATGAAAAATGTTTACCGTTATTTGAAAAACTAGGAACAAATATTCAGTTGCAAGGACCAGCTGGAAGTGGACAACATACAAAAATGTGCAATCAAATTGCAATTGCTTCTAATATGATTGGAGTATGTGAAGCGGTTGCTTATGCGAAAAAAGCTGGACTAGATCCAGATAAAGTGTTAGAGAGCATTTCAACGGGTGCAGCAGGTAGCTGGTCATTAAGCAATTTAGCCCCTCGCATGTTAAAGGGAGATTTTGAACCGGGGTTTTATGTAAAGCATTTTATGAAAGATATGAAGATTGCTTTAGATGAGGCTGAAAAATTACAATTACCAGTACCAGGTTTAAGTTTGGCGAAGGAATTGTATGAAGAGCTAATAAAAGATGGAGAAGAGAATAGCGGAACACAAGTGTTATACAAAAAATACATAGGGGGTAAGTGAGATGGATCTTCAAAAATTTGATGAGATGATTGATGCTGTACAACGAGCAACTTGTGTACAAATTAATGAAAAACAAATAGAAGCTTTTAAACAAAAATATGATTTTGAACCGAAATTCGAATATGGAAGAGATGAAAAAGGGCATTACGTTATTCGAACTTCAAAAAAGATGCTAGAAGAAATGGAATTTTATTTGGCATTGAAATATGATCGAGATGGAGTTGATCTTTATATGCAAGCAGAGATTGATGGTATATGCCACGTATCTCTTAGTTATAGTGAAGACGTCTTGCATTTACAAGAATTGTTTCAATTTCTAGAAGAAAATAAATAAAAGTCCTCATTTGAGGGCTTTTATTTAAGTATATTTAATTTTATAATTATAAGCTAGAAGCACGGCGGCATCGTTCAATTGGGAATGGAATAACTTGCGCGATGTGATTAGGACCAAATTGTTTTGTACGAGCATGGCGTATTATATAAAATGCACACAGAATTGAAACAGGAATAGCACCGAACAAACCAAAAAATAAAGCGCTTACACAAGATGCAACAAAACCTAACACACCAACTTCTAATTCTTCCATAATAGCTCCTAGAATAATAGGAAGTGCTCCACACGTAACCCCCAGTATAAGTGCGATAAGTAAACTCATGATTATATCCCCCTCTGTTTGCGATATTTTTTCCTTCTTAGTTAATTGTAGTATATCATATACAAAACAGAATTTTCAGAAAAAATTCAAAAAAAGTTCAATAAATGTTCAATAAATGTTAAGAAATACACTTGAAAAATAGAAGGATAAGATCGTTTTTGAAAGGAAGGACGCATATGTTTGAGAAAATAAAAAATCAGGCTTATTTCATTTTTTGAAATAAGCCTGCTCCATAGGAGGATGTATATATGTAGAGTGAATAAAAGGTTGGAAAAGGGGGTCCAAGACCTTTTATTCAACTAACTACCTTAATAGATTGGAACCCAACCTTCAGTTGTAACAAAAATACGAATAGCTACAACTTGACGATCATCTTGCAAGGTAAAATAATGTCTTGCATTTTCAGGAACAGATATGAGATCGCCTGGCTCAAGTTCAACGTCAAAGAATGTCCCATCTTTTCCTTCAATGGCAAAGATGCCATGACCACTAACAATAAAGCGAACTTCATCATCAGTATGATGGTGTTCTTTTTGGAAATTAATTAATAGTTCGTCAAGGTTAGGTGTGCTATTTGAAAGTGAAATTACATCATGTGCTTTATAACCTCGGCGTGCTGAAACATCAGCAATTTCTTTTGAAAACACAGCTAATATTTCAGCTTTGTTTTCATCTGTTAATGAGTAATTTTCTTTTAAATGAGTAGGAAGTTTGGAAATATTCCATTTCTCATATAAAACGCCTTCCTCTTGTAGAAATTTTGATACTTCTACTTCATTTTCAATGCGAGTATTTATTTCATGAATACGAATTTGCGCCATTAGAAACGCCTCCTTGAATTGATAATAGTTTTATATGAAATTGGAATAAAAACTCATAAGCTTCTAATCTTTTCTTTGCATCAAAGCTATCTCGGCCCCATACGGTAATACCATGGTTACGGATTAATACTGCCCCCGAATCTCCCTGTATATGCTTGCGGAAGTTTTCTCCAAGCGTTGGGATATGAGCATGGTTTTCGATAATAGGAATGTGAATTGTTGCACCTTCTTCCCAAATATCGAGAGCTTTAATAATTTCTTGATTTTGAAGTGTGACGGCATCACTATATAAATTTGTGATGACATTGTTATCAGTTGTATGAACATGAAGGACGCACCCAGCATTCGTATTGTTATAAATATGTGTATGCAAGATTGTTTCTGCTGAAGGACGTAATTCAGTCTCTAATACGGGAACCCCTAGATGATCTACTAGTAGAAAGTCATCTGGAGTCGTTTTGGTTTTATCTTTACCACTTGATGTAATGAGAAAAGTGAGTGGTTCATGACTAACCTTTATAGAAATATTACCACTCGTTGCTGGAAACCAATTTCGTGTTGTTAATTCTTTTTTTATCTCGCTTAAGTCATACCATTGACGAAAAAGTTGTTTCATAATTTCACCTCCAACAAATGTTTTAATTCAGTTTGAACATCGTGAAACGTTTCAAATGTTGTATAAGAAATATGATTTTCTTCGCATTTTGTAATAAGGAAATCACGAGCGAACACTTTATCTGCTTGTTTCGCAGCTTGTAAATCGGTAATTGAATCTCCAATTACAATATGGAAGTCATTCGTATCACTCAATTTACGGATAAGTGATGATTTACATAATCCGCAATGATTTTGACAATGACGATCACAAGGATGAGGCCAATTTACCGTAATGTATTCATTTGAAAAATCTGTTTCATTACAGTAAATTTGCTCTTTTGGAATGAGTCCTTGTAAGAGTGGATAGACGAAGAAATCCATTCCACCTGATATAACATAAAAGGAAATATTGTTTTCATTTACAAATTGTATAAATTCATGAAAACCATTACGAATTTCAGCAGTCTCTATTAAAAATTGAATAATTTCATCGTGCAGATTAGTAGGTATTAATTGAAATAATTGAGAAACACCTTCTTGAATAGATAGCTCTTGTGATAAAATTCTATTCTTTACTTCTTCAGCTTCTGGTGGTGCGAATTTCTCCATAATGGACATGATGTTATCATTATTTGTAATCGTGCCATCGAAATCACAAAATACTTGAATACTCATAATTTCACCTCATGAGAGGGATTTCCCCATATTTGTAGTGCACTATGCAAATTTATGTCATCTACTTCATGGAGTGGTTTATTTTGCAAAGTAGCATCAATGGCAGTACGGAAAGCTTTACCTCCGCCTTGCGCTCCATTTGGATGTCCATGTATCCCGCCGCCAGCATTAATCACAACATCTTTACCGAAATCTCGTATAATAAAGGGAACGAAACCAGGGTGAATACCAGCAGACGGAACGGAAAAGCTCTTCTTGAAAAATACATCGTCTTCAGTTAAATATTTTGAGATAGCAAGAGCTTCCTCTTTTTCTAGCGCAACACTTCCGTATGGAGATGGGAATAATGAAAAATCAGCCCCAGCATAACGTAGCAGCTTTCCGAGTAATAATGGAGATGAAATTCCATATAACTTGGATGCTGAATAAGCGCCACTTACAGCAGGGTGTGCCATAATAGGAACTGGGATTTCATCATCTTCTGCAAGTGATTGTAGTACATCTAGTCCGTAAGCAAATACGTTAAATAATAAAATATCAGCTCCAGCTTGCACAGCACGTTTTGCATTTTCTTTTAAATCAAAAGTTCGTCCTGTTACATTTACGGCATATAACGTTTTATGTCCGTACGTTTCATATACGGATTGTAAAACTTCTTTTCCAGATACAATGCGGTTCGTAAGTGGTGTTAATGCATTTTCAAATAATATTTCATCATCTTTTACTATATCTACACCACCAATTGCTTGATCGCGTAATTGCGTTTTTAAATACCCAATATTTCGTCCAATCATTCCTTTAAAAATACTCATTAAAAGGGGACGATCATGCACTTGTAAAAGATTTCGAATACCATCTATCCCGAATTTTGGACCAGGAAAATGTTTTTTCAACTCGTCTGAAAAAGTTAAGTCAATCAATTTTACTTCGCCATCAAGTGATAGCTTCCCAAATGTAGTCGTTAAAATTGCTGGTAAATCTGGACTGAAGTTTAATAACGGATATTCGATTTTAATAATTCCGCGTTTTACTTTTTTACGTAAATACGAATTGGTATGTTCATGTTCAGCTAACTCCTCAACATGAATGACGTTGCCTTTATGCTGCTTTAACTGTTCTTGCAATAAGTGTGGCAAATGAGTCCAAGAGCCAATTGTTAAACCGAGTGCAATTTGCTCAGCTTTTTTTTCTAAGTTATGTGAATCATCATGGATTAAATACGTCGCTATAATTCCGCTCATTGTTATAACCTCCTAGTTAAATAAAAAAACCTCTCAGCTAAGGAGAGGTTTTTTTACAACCAGCTCCTTATCTGTCAGCGTAATGCTGCGAGAATTAGCACCGTGTCTACAATTATGTAGATCGGTTGCCGGGTTTCGTCGGGCTCGTCCCTCCACCTGCTCTTGATAAGAAGTATTTAGAAATGTTTAAATTTTTAAGATAACTGAATTTTGTCAGATATTTTTCATGTTGTCAATTACTTTTTAAAAAAATTAAATTTATCAATTCGATTAATGGCTTCTCGTAATCTATCTTCTGTATGCAAGAGACCAACACGGACGTACCCTTCGCCATGTTCACCAAATCCAACACCAGGAGCAACCGCAACGTGTGCTTTTTCTAGTAAAATATCAGAAAATTGCTCAGATGTATAACCTTCTGGTACAGGAAGCCATGCAAAGAATGATCCTGTTGGAATGTCTACATTCCAACCAATTGAGTGACAAGCTGAAATAAGAGCGTTTCTTCGAGATTCGTAACTGTTTACAAGGTCTATTACGCAAGACTGTGAACTTAATAGTGCTTCGCGGGCAGCATCTTGAACGGCACCAAAAATACTAACATACATATGATCTTGTAATAAGTTAATTGTTTCAATCACACTTTCATTCCCTACCGCAAAAGCAATGCGCCAGCCAGCCATATTGAAAGTTTTTGATAATGTGTAAATTTCGATTCCTGTATCTTTGGCACCATCTGCTTGTAAGAAACTAACAGGTTTTTGACCATCGAATCCAATCGCACCATAAGCAAAATCATGAACGACTAATATATTATGTTTATTAGCAAAATGAATAGTTTCATCAAAGAAATCTTTTGATGCAGTAGCACCGGTCGGATTATTTGGATAGTTTAAAAACATTAATTTTGCACGCTCGGCAATAGAGTCATCGATTTTCGTATAATCTGGTAAAAAATTATTTTCTGCAATAAGCGGCATTGTTTCAAATTGTGCTTTTGCTAAAGCAACTCCTGATAAATAATCTGGATAGCCTGGATCGGGAACGAGAATCGTATCACCAGGGTTTGTAAAACAAACTGGTAATTCTACTAATCCAGCCTTTCCACCAAACAAAATAGCAACTTCAGTTTTTGGATTTACTACTACATCATATTCACGTTGATAGAATGTTGCCACGGCTTCTTTTAAACTTTCATGTCCGCGAAATGGCGGATATTTATGATGAATGGTCTTTTCTGCAGCATCTTGTAAAGCTTTTACGATATGCTGCGGCGTTGGTTGATCTGGATTACCTTGACCTAGATTAATAACATCGTGACCAGCTGCTACGACTTTGTTAACTTTTGCAACAAGTGAAGCAAAAAATTGTGTTGGCAATGATGTTACTATCTCAGAAGGTTGAAATAATTTCATACTTTCCACCTCTTTTGAAAGTTGTTACAATTCTAGTGACAAATGATATAATCTTTCCAGTATTTTGTAAAGAAAAAAATGAGAATGGGGCTGAAAAAATGAAAGTCGCATGTATTCAAATGGATATTGTCTTTGGAGATGTAGAAAAAAATATTGAGAATGCTAAAAATAAAATAAGCGAAGCAATGAAGGAAAGACCAGATGTTATCGTCTTACCAGAACTATGGACAACAGGTTATGATTTAACGAGACTTTCTGAAATTGCAGATAGGGATGGATTGGAAACGAAAGAAAAGTTGATAGAATGGTCGAAACAATATGGTGTACATATTGTTGGTGGTTCTATAGCAAAGCAAACGGAGCAAGGTGTTACAAATACAATGTATGTTGTAACGAATAAAGGAGAACTAGTTAATGAATACAGTAAAGTACATTTATTTCAGCTTATGGATGAACATAAATATTTAATCGCTGGAAATAGTACAGGTGAATTTAAATTAGATGATGTAGAGTGTGCCGGCACAATTTGTTATGACATTCGTTTTCCAGAGTGGATGCGTGTTCATACTGCTAAAGGTGCAAAAGTTTTATTTGTTGTAGCAGAATGGCCATTAGTTCGTTTAGCACATTGGCGTTTGTTATTGCAAGCAAGAGCAGTTGAAAATCAGTGTTATGTTGTTGCATGTAATAGGGCAGGAAAAGATCCGAATAATGAGTTTGCTGGTCATTCTTTAATTGTCGACCCTTGGGGTGAAATTGTTGTAGAAGCGAATGAAGAAGAATCAATTTTATTTGGAGAGCTTACATTCGAGAAAATTGAAGAAGTACGTAAAGGAATTCCAGTTTTTGCAGATCGTCGTCCAGAATTATACAAATAAAATGTTGACAAGTGATTTTTATTCTTGGTATAGTCTTCAACATAAAGTTAAAAATTCTAAAAAATTATACAACTCTTATCAAGAGCAGGTGGAGGGATTTGGCCCGATGAAGCCCAGCAACCGACCGTAATACCATTGTGAAATGGGGCGTTTATGACGCCAAAAGGCACGGTGCTAATTCCAGCAGAAAGTAAAACTTTCTGGCAGATAAGAGGGGAGAAGATAAACTTCAAACCTCTTTCTTAGTGGAAAGAGGTTTTTCTTATGCTAGAAAAACCTCTGAATTAAAAAAGGGGGAGAAGACGATGGGATATTATTCATTAACAGAAGTAACCGCTGTACAATATGCGAAAGAACATGGCTATTTTGAAAAGAAAGCGAATGTAGTTTGTCATGAAATTGGAGATGGAAATTTAAATTACGTGTTCAAATTAGATGATGGAGTGAAGTCAATTATAATAAAACAAGCACTACCATATGCGAAAGTAGTTGGTGAGAGCTGGCCGTTGTCTATAAAAAGAGCGACGATTGAAAGTAAGGCGCTGCAAATTTTTGCAAAGTATGTGCCGGAATATGTGCCGGTAGTGTATAGTCATGATGAAGAATTAGCGGTAACGGTCATAGAAGACTTATCAAGATTAACTATTACAAGAAAAGGATTAATAGACGGAGAAGAGTATCCACTTCTATCCCAGCATATCGGTCGTTTTCTAGCGAATGTTTTATTTTATACTTCAGATTTTGGTTTACAGTCAGAAGAGAAAAGGGTACTAGAAGGTACATTTGTAAATCCAGACCTTTGCAAAATAACAGAAGATTTAGTGTTTACAGATCCGTTTGGGCATTACGATACGAATGATTATGAGTCGGAGTTACAATTGGCTGTAGATGAACTATGGAGTGATAAAACTTTAAAACTAAAAGTAGCGCAATATAAATATAAATTTTTAACGAGAAAAGAGGCACTCATTCATGGAGATTTACATACTGGAAGTATTTTTTCATCACCTTCTGAAACGAAAGTGATTGACCCAGAATTTGCAACATACGGTCCATTTGGATTTGACATCGGGCAATTTATTGCAAATCTATTATTAAATGCTCTATCTAGAGAAGAAGAACAGAGAGGTGTACTATTTTTCCATATAGAGAAGACTTGGAGTTATTTTGTAGAAACTTTTACGAAGCTATGGATTAGAGAAGGTGTAGAAGCATATACGAAAGAAAAGCAATGGCTACCAATTATTTTGCAAAACATTTTTACGGATGCCGTTGGATTTGCAGGATGTGAGCTTATCCGTAGAACAATTGGTTTAGCGCATGTAGTTGATTTAGATGAAATAACAAATAAAGAAACGAGAATTCAAGCTAAGAAACAAGCGTTATCCTTAGGTAGAGAACTAATAAAATATGAATCTAAGAACGCTGATATTCAACTGTTCCGAACATTATTTCAACAGACAGTTTCTGGAGGGATAAAAGCATGAGTACAGTTGTTACGATTCCGAGGTCTGTCAGTTGGAAAGGTGATGCCATTGCAGTATTAAATCAAACAAAGTTGCCGCATAGCACAGAATACAAAACATTAACGACGATTGAAGAGGTATGGAAAAGTATTGTCATGCTAGAAGTAAGAGGAGCACCTGCAATTGGAATTGTAGCTGCATTTGGATTGGCGCTTGCATCGAAAAAATATGATACCGTACATATTGAAGAATTTCAAAAGAAGTTTAATAGAGATTGTAATTATTTAGGAACGTCACGCCCGACAGCAGTCAATTTATTTTGGGCAATCGATCGTATGAGAGAATCTATTAGAGGAATTACTACAATAAAAGAAGCACAAAAAGTATTAGAAGAAGAAGCGCTTCTCATTCAGCAAGAAGATGAAGCAGTATGCCGGAGTATTGGAGAACATGCATTATCATGTTTTAAAGACGGTGATAACATTTTAACAATTTGTAACGCTGGCAGTATCGCAACTGTTAGATATGGTACTGCATTAGCGCCGTTTTATATTGGGAAAGAAAAAGGTGTACATTTACATGCATATGCATGTGAAACGAGACCAGTTTTACAAGGCGGTCGCTTAACGACCTGGGAATTAAAACAGGCACATATTGATGTAACACTTATTACAGATAATACGGCAGCTCATGCTATTCAAACGAAAGAAATAAACGCGATTATTGTAGGAGCGGACCGAATTGTTGCAAATGGAGACACCGCAAATAAAATCGGAACAATGAATTTAGCTATATTAGCAAAATATTTTGATATTCCGTTTTACGTTGCAGCTCCACTATCGACATTTGATATTACGAAACAAACAGGTGCTGAAATTGTTATTGAAGAAAGAGATGAAACAGAAGTTACGAAAATTTTTGGGAAACAGGTGGCACCAGTTGGAACTAATGTTTATAATCCTGCATTTGATGTAACACCGAATGAATTAATTACAGGTATCATTACTGAGCAAGGTATTATACGTGGAGATTATAAGCGAGAAATTGCATCATTGTTTGAAAAAACAAGCTAATACATAATAGCTTGTTTTTTTATGCCTAAATGTGTTCTTTTGTCTTATTTATATAATGAAAGGAGGAGAAAAAGATGGAAGAGTGGATCAAGATGATAGGTAATGTAGGGTTTCCTATTGTTGTAACATTATATTTACTTCATCGAATTGAAAGTAAATTAGATGGGGTAATTGTTGCAATAGAAAAGTTACCGCGGCAATTACTACAGTATGACGATCCTCGTGATAAAAAATAAAGTTTGCTCTTCGTGAGCAAACTTTATTTTTTATTGAGCGGTATAACCACCATCGATAACGACAGCTTGCCCAGTTATACCTTTCGCTTTTTCACTCGCTAAAAACATTGCATAATCAGCAATCTCTTGTACTTGTAATAAGCGCTTTTGTGGTACAAGTGGATAAATGACATCCTCTAAAACATTTTCAAGTGGTACATTTCGTGTAGTGGCCAAGTCTTGTAATTGATTCCGTACGAGAGGGGTATCGACATAACCGGGACAAAGTGCATTAACAGTAATTCCGTGAGTAGCCCCTTCTAAAGCGGCAACTTTTGTTAATCCAATTACACCATGTTTTGCGCTATTATAAGCAGCTTTTCCAGCGAATCCAACGAGGCCATTAATGGAAGCTACATTTATAATACGGCCATATTTTTGTTTTTTCATAATAGGGAAGGCATGCTTAATTGCGATAAAAGGAGCGATTTGCATAATTTTAATTAGTAGCTCGAATTTTTCGGTTGGAAAATCTTCAATTGGTGAAACGTGTTGCATGCCTGCGTTATTAATTAATATGTCTAATGAACCGAAATGATTAACAGTTTGGGAAATGGATGCTTCTATTTCTTCTTCGGATGTAACATCACATTTTAAGCCGATAGCTTGAAAGCCCTCTTTTTGTAGTTGTTCAGCAGCTTCTTTTGCACGTTCTTCAAGACGATCGGTAATAACAACTTTTGCACCTTCTTTTGCAAAAGCGTTTCCCATTTCATATCCAATACCACTTGCAGCACCTGTTAAAAAAACAACTCGATTTGTAACCATGATGAAAAACATCCCTTCGTAATAAAGTTCTCATATTGCTCTATTTAGAGAGTGGATAAGAAAAATCCTGCAAAGATTTGGAAAAATATTGTTAGCTATCTTGTTTTGCAAAATAGTCTCTGCTATACTATTTTGTAAAGCAAGATACTTACGCTTATCTATCTTGTAAAACAAGATAGTAGGAGGATTTGAATTATGTCGACAAGTCAAATGCTGAAAGGGATTTTAGAGGGATGCTTACTTGCTATTATTTCTGAAGGTGAAATATACGGTTATGAAATGAGTGAGAAGCTAGCAAAGTATGGCTTTACAATGGCGAGTGAGGGAAGTATTTATCCGTTATTAATACGAATGCAAAAGGAAGGATTCATAAAAAGTGTAATGAAGGAATCCCCATCTGGTCCAAAACGGAAATATTACACGTTAACAGAAGATGGCGAAGATGCACTGGATGAATTTATGGATCGCTGGGAAGCGATGCAAAGTAGTGTGGAACGTCTACTTGAAGGGAAGGGGAGAAGAAGATAATGCTATCAAATGAAGCACGAAAGTTTTTATTAGATATGAGGTTGTTTTTGACTGCAAAGAGTGTGAAAGAAAGCGATATGGAAAGCTTTATTGAAGACGCAGAACTTCATTTAATAGAAGGTGAGAGTGATGGGAAAAGTGTAGAAGAAATTTTCGGAAGCTCACCGAAAGAATACGCAAATGAACTTGTAAAAGTGATGGAAAGAGATAGACAGGAAACGTGGAAGCAAATTGGTTTTACAGTAATGAATATCGTATCGTTTTGGATTATTGCTTCTATTCTAATAGTGAATAACGGACTATTACAGATGTCACTTATTCAGTGCGTTGGATATAGTTTGTCATTAATTTTAGTTGTGATAGGTCCTAATTTTCTACTTCGCAAAATGACTTTCGTAACAAGTTTTACAAAAATATGGTTTGCTATGTGGTCGTTAGTCATAATCGCACCAATGTTTCTAATAGGGGCTGTAACGATATTAGATGTGATTTATCCTACAAAAATGTTTATATTCACCCAAATGCAAAGTTATATATTAGCTGGTGGTATTTTCATCATTACAGTAGCAATAAATATATATTTTAATGGATGGTTTAAAAACTTATATTTAATCATCCCGCTTGCTATTATGTTAGTGTTTAAAACATTTACATCAGAAGACCTTGTTCCAATGTTATTTCAAATTATATGTTTATACGGAAGTTTGTTTATTTTAATTTTTGTTGAAATTATGATGAAGACGAATAGAAGAGAAGTGGTTAAATAAGGGAGGGGTTATCATGCAGATTTCTAAAGAAGGAGAAAAGTTTTTAATCGATACGAAAGTGTATTTAATAACAAAAGGAATGAAAGAAGAAGATGTGGACGCTTTTCTAGAAGATGCAGAGCTTCATTTAATAGAAGGTGAAAAAAAAGGGAAAGAGGGGGGGGATTCATTTCTTATATAACGATTATGTGTTGGGTTCATCAGTATGGTCCTGAATTAGACAAACGGATTCGACTTTACCTCAAACAAATAAATGACTCTTGGTGAGTTGATAAAACATATATCAAAGTAAAAGGTCAACGGATGTACCTGTATCGTGCTGTTGATTCGAACGGAAAAACAATCCGTTTTTGCCTAAGAAAAGCAAGAAATCATAAGGCTGCAAAGCGCTGTTTCAAGAAAGTTTTTCGATCTTTTCATGTTTCAATGCTATGTGTAATAACAGTCGATAAGAATCCAGCCTATCCTATAACAATTAAACAGTTAAAAAAAGAAAAAGACCCCCTAACGGTATGCGACTTAGACAACAAAAGTACTTGAATAACATAGTAGAACAAGATCATCGTTTTGTAAAGAAGCGAATCCGTTCTATGCTAGGTTTTAAATCTTTTGACACAGCTACATTCATTCTTTTTAGAGTAGAAGCCATGCATATGATTAAAAAGAACAGATTGCTTTACGGAACCAGTCTGTCCAAAACAAAAAGATTTCATCCATCAATTGTTTGGACTTGCAACATAAGATACGATTCCGTTAGGAATATATATGCTTTATTCTTGTTTGGTTTATCTTTGCACCAGAACTGTTTTGGGTTTTTTTTCAAAAAATGCTTGCCTTAAATAATATTATAGTGGTAAAATTACGGTGTTGAGGAAAAAAATTCAAAAAATCTAGTAGACTACCACATAATATTAAATTCTAGATTATTAAGAAAATTATCGTCTTTTTTTTATATTAAAATATTTCCTTAGCAAATAAATTTGGCATAAAAAGATGATGGTAGTAAAAACTTTTTTGATGAAGGGAGAAAGTTTATGCATGTTTTGCAACTTACCACGGAATTTGAGCCTAACATTTGGGGTGGGATGGGACGAAGTGTCTCTAATCTGTGCAAGCATTTAGGTAAAATTACAAATTTGACTATTGTGGTCAATGATTACTTGTTTGGTCGACAAGAAATTGAGGTAGAGGAACATGAAGATTATCGAATTGTATGGACACCTACTATTTCATTCGAAGAATTGTCTAAAGTAATTCAATTTGACACTGTTGATGTTGTAAATGTTCAAATATTCTTTTTCAAGGAATTAGCTGAGCAGTTGAAGTCTTTAGGAAAGCCAATAATTTATACAGTGAGGTCTATTGAAGAAAAAGACTTGCAGATCCGTGGTGTGGAAGTTTTACCTATGCACTTTGAATTTATGAAGATGCAGCGAGATTTGGTAGAAATGGCCGACCATTTGATAGTTTGTAGCGCTTCAGAAGGACAAATGATGGAAAATTATTTTCCTGGATCTATGGAGAAACTTTCGGTTATTCCTAATGGGTTCATAGAACCAGATGTGAGAGTATTGCAAAATAAAATTAATGGAGATAATCCTCCAACATTACTGTTTGTAGGGCGATTTACCGAACGCAAGGGACTCGATATCCTTATTGAAGCGTTAGACATTGCTAAGTCCCAAGTATCCAATTTGAAATTGCTTGTCGTAGGTGGTCATAGTGGAGAAGATGATCAGGAATGGCTAAATAAACTTTTAAACTCTTATGATGAATCGTTGCAAAAGAGTGTAGAGTATGTTGGATGGGTTCGTTCACTGAAGGAATTAGAACCATATTATCATGCGGCAGATATGTTATGTGTTCCAAGCTTATATGAACCTTTTGGTAATATTGTATTGGAAGGATTTTATTATGGTGTTCCAGTGATTGCAGCGAACGTAGGTGGTATGGCAGAGACAATTCAACATGGAAAAAGCGGGATTTTGGTCCCACCCAAGAGTGCACATGCTTTGGCAAATGCTATTGTGGAATTGATTGAGAATCCTGAATTATATATGAAAATTTGTCTGGAAGCTCAATTGCGTTTGAAAAATATATACAACTGGCGTTGTATATCAGAAAAAACTCTAGAAATCTTGGAAGAGGCTGCAGGTTTAAATTTAAAGGTTTAATATTTTTTATAATTAAATGCAAACGCTTTATTTTTTTGGTTTTAAATGCAAACGCATGCACAAAAAAAGATATTTTTTGTTTGTTATTATTAATTAATAGGGATTAATTAATAGAAAAACGATTTCGTTTCAAGTTGTTTTTTACCATATAAATAATTCTATTTATATGAGGGGATGAAGAAATGATTAAACAAGATGAGCAATTTATAGAGCGAAATGATTATACATTTGTAATTATGATTTCCTCAAAACATATTGCGATTTTTGCAGAAGTTATTGGAGAGTACGACCCAGTGTATCGCTGTAAAACGGAAGCTATGAAACGTGGTTTACGAAATGTTCCAATTCCAGCGACATATCCGTTCTACTTAGAGACGGTTGGTATCCCGCAATTTGAGGAACTGTGTAAGAAAAATAGGATTGATCCATCCATACTGGTACATGCTGAGCAAGAGTATCAGTATCATGGGGACGTGTTTGCAGAAGATACAATTACTTGTATACCAACAATCGAGTTTAAAACGATTAGAGAGATAGAAAAAAGGTGTATTGTGAAGATAGAATATTTTAATCAATTTGAAGAACATGTACTTTCGTCTCGATCGACATTTTTTACAAAAATCAGAATCTGATTTTAATCAATTTATAGGAGATTTTAGATGGAATATGTTTTTCCGGAAATAACTAATTTTTTACTTTTGAAGTATGCGGAGGCCTCTGGGGATTACAACCCAATTCATATCTCAGAGGAGGTAGCTAAGCAGATAGGATATAAAAACGTAATTGCTCATGGGATGCTACTCATGGGATTTGCCCATTTGGCTATTTGTGATTGGTTTCCTGAAGATAGATTAGAAGAATTCAAAATTAAATTTGTCAATGTTACCTATCCAGGTGATAATCTAATCTGTTTAGGAAGAATTACAAAACAGGTTAAGCATGGGGGGGAAGTAATTTATGGTTCATTTAAAATAGTAGATACTGTTTGTTCCCAGACTAAATGTCTTGGTAAATTCAAGATTAGACAATACAAAATTTTAAAGGAGTAGCTAATGAAAAAAATATTGCCGTTACAAGATCCGCCTCTAAAAGGCTATTTGATTCATGCTTATCCGCTGTCTATTGTGACAACTACTGAAAAGAGTAAACCGTGGCTTTATAGTAATTATGTACAAATATGGTGTGATAAAAATCTGTTTGAAAGTACTAAGGTGCTAAAAATTGACTTTTTTGAAGGCACGTTTGGTTCTTTCAAGAATTATCCAATACCATGGTTGGAAGTATGCAAGATGAACAATCATTTGATTGAACCTAATCAAATTTTGGAAAATGTTGTAGAGTGGTTGAATAAAGGATATTACGTATATACATTTGTGGATGAGTATTATATTTCGGATCGTATTCATCATGTTGATGGCAATCATTTTCCGCATACAATTTTAGTACATGGATACGACCAAAAATTAAAACAATTTTATATTTCAGGATACAATCGAAGACAGCATTTTAAACAATCAGTTTGTTCATTTGAAGAGTTTAAACGTGCCTACTTGTCATTATATACTCCTGAAAAAGTTAAAAACTATACTGATGATATTTATCTGCTGAACTTAAATGAGCAGGGAAAGGATTATACACTTGACCTTGAATTAGTTTGTGAGCTTGTGGATGACTATTTAAATGCATGTAATAGTTGTAAGCGTTTACAGATGTTTTTTAAACCAGGGAATCATGTTTTTGGAATTGGCGTTTATGATTATATGTTAAAGTATCTAGACGAGTTGTTGGATGGAAATATCCAGTTTGATATTTACTACGAAATTCGTCCATTTCATAATTTCTGGGAACATAAGATGTTTATGTTAGAGCGTCTCCGTTATCTAAACGAACAAGGACTTGTTTCTTCTAAAATAGTACACTCGTTTTTAAAAGTGGAGAATAGTGCACGTCGTATTCGATTATTGTTGATAAAATATTCTAAACGTTCAAGTTCAACAACATTAAAAGAGATGAAGATTCTCCTTAAAGACCTTAGGGAAATAGAGCATCAGGTATTATCTGAGCTTTTGATCGAATTGAATTTTGTCAGATAGTCTTAAAATATTAATAGATGTAAGGGTGAGAGTATGCGGCAGAGTTTTACAATGATGAAACCTTCTTTTAAAGAAATGGAAGAGAAGTTGTTAATGAAAAGGGAAGAATTGATTGATATCTTGACGGAGATTGCAAGTTATCGTGCAGCAGAAGAAGAAATCGCAGTTGCAATTGAGACTTTACGTGGGGCTGACGAAGAAATAAAACACTATCAACCGGCACATATCAACAAAGTAGCGGTGTATCATTCATCGAATGTTGTACTTTATTCATATATCCTGTATGGGGTGATTCCAGGTGCATTTTCAAAAAGAGTTTATATCCGTCCCTCTAAACAATCAGCTGAGATATTGAATCGCATTCATCAATTACTGAATGGAGACGGTGCATGGCCAATTGAGATATTAAATCTTTCCCAGCGTAAATTCAATCAACATATACAGGGATCAGATATGGTAATTTTCACTGGTCGTTATGAGAATAGTTTGGATGTTATGGAACAACATCCTAATGCCCTATTTCTATATTTTGGATCGGGTGTTAACCCGTTCATAGTCGGACCAGATGCGGACATCGAAACAGCAGGAAAATCAGCTGTTGATGCCCGAACATTTAACACTGGGCAAGATTGTATGTGCCCAAATGTATATTTTGTCCATCGCAGTAAGCAGAAGGAGTTTATAGATAAGTTAATTTCGGAAGTAAACCAATTGACATTTGGGAAACGCAAAGAGTCTAAGGCACAAATTAACCCAATCTTCTATGAGGGGGTCGCTGATAGTATATCTTGTTTTTTATCCGAATATAATGATTTTATAATATTTGGAGGCAATGTGAATATAGAGGATAATGTGGTTGAGACAACTATTCTTGTATCTGAAATTAAATCAAGGTTACCTGCAAATGAGTTTTTTGGGCCAGTATTTAATGTAGTAATTTACGATGAAAACAGTGAAATATTAGAATGGTTGTACTTGCCGGAAAATATTGAATCGACGATGGGAATTAGCGTCTTTGGTGCTCCACTTTTGGCTGAAGTATTAACTAGCCAACATATGGTTGCAATTGATGCTTCACTGTTTGATATTGAAAGCGGTAATAATGAATTCGGTGGATATGGCTGTCGAGCTAATTACGTAAGGTTTGGAAACTATCATGAGAGTCGGCCACTCTTGATTTCTCGTGAAGTGGCTTTGTTATATGGTCAAAAGAGTTAGATTAATTTTTAATGAGGAGTAATAGCTGTGAATAAATATCAATATGTAAATATTTGGGGATTGTATGCAAATAAACTTTTAGAAGCAGGAATCAAAACCATTTTCGGTATGGTTGGTGATGGACAAGGATTGCTTGAGGCAGCATATGAGCGAGGTGAATTTGAAGTTTGGACAGCTCGCGACCAACGTATTGCGGTTGGTATGGCTATGGGATATGCACAGAAAACTGGTAAACCATCCGTGTTTGTAACAAGCCCTGGTCCGGGATTAGCAAACTCAGCAATGGGTATATTGGAAGCGTTTTCCGCTGCTGTTCCCATGGTGATTGTTTCAAATGGTACATCACGCGATTCGCGTGGCAAAGCAATGTTTCAAGAGATGGATGCCATCTCATTTATGAGACCAATTACGAAATGGTGCTACCGAGTCGAATCACCAGATCAGGCGCTATGGGCGCTGCAACGTGCATTCCATTACGCGATCAATGGAAAACCTGGACCTGTTTTCATAGAACTACCAGATGACCTAATTGTTGAGGATTTTGTGGAAAATGAGTTAGCGCTATCGGTAATACCGTTGAGATCAGTTGCTAATCCAGATACGATTGAGCGTGTGGCAAAGGCTCTTGAAAAAGCAGAACGTCCTGTTTTTATCGCGGGTGGTGGGTGCCGTGGTAAGCAAGCGGAACAAATATTTCGAGAGTTTGCAGATATTCATAGCGCTGCAGTGTTTACTACTGCATCTGCTCGTGGCATTGTCGATGAACATGCTCAAAATTCATTTGGTTTAATTGGGCTTTACACAGTACCTGAAGCGAAGGTCTTACTACAAGAGGCAGATCTTGTACTTATTGTTGGAAGCCAGTTAGAGGAAACTGCATTTATGGGATGGAATGAATTGGCTATGTCCAAGACAACGATTCAGATTGACATAGACTACGAGTCACTATGTCGATCACTAACAACAGATTATGTGTTGTTGGGTGATGCTTACTATACATTACGTGAACTCAATATGAGAATCAAATCAAAGTTCATCAACCGTAAGGCTTGGCAGCAACAAATTCAGTCTGTTAAAGAAAGTATTTTGAATAAATGGTTGGAAGTAGATTATGAGGCACAACCAGTAAGAGCAACTCTAATGATGTTAGCTGAACAATTTGGGGCAGATTTACAGTTAGTACAGGATAACGGTCTACATGACATGTGGGGGTATGTCTATCCTGTGTATGCAGTCCAACCACCTGGGCGTACTTTTGTACCGGGTGAAATGACAGCGCTTGGATTGCCGTTAGGAGTCGCACTCGGAACTAAGCTAGCTACACGAGAGCAGCCTGTAGTAGCGGTAATTGGTGATGGCTCTTTTCAAATGGGGAGTAGTGCTGTAGTAACAGCTGTTGATTATGGCCTTGGTATTACTTTTGTTATTTTAGATAACGGTGGGTTTTCATGGCCACGTCATCAACAAGCTAAATTGGGAAACCAATCAGTTGGTTGTGTATTTGATACGAAACAGGATTGGAGTAATTTGGCGGATACGGCAGGCGCTTTTTTATTTCGTCCAAGCAATCGTGATGAATTGGCCAATATATTGGCTCGTGCGAAACGGCTTAATTTGGAAGGGAAAGTAGTAATTGTCCAACTTTCATTTGATTGGAACCAAGATATTCCTGTTATTGTAACTAGCCACAATAATTAAACATTAAGAATGAGGTAAGATTATGCAATCAAAAATTTACATTGGAAATAAAAATTATACAACTTACTTAGAACATTTGACTGATCAAACAATGACTGTTCTGAAGGAAGCTGGTGTGCAGTCAAGGCAGATAGTCGCCCTGGCAGTTGCCGATTCATTATACTTTTTGGCGATTTATGAAGCTTGTTTGCGAATTGGGGCAGTTCCTGCAATTCTTGGCAATGTGACGAAACCAGAAGAGATTGCTATGCATATTCAGGCTCATACCTTATGTAGGCTGAATTCAGATGGAGTTCTAGTTGTACACCAAATTGATGTACAAGAGCCTCGTACAAAATTGCCTGCCGAAATTTCAATCATCTGTCGAACATCGGGTTCCACGGATAATCCAAAGTTCGTGATGTGGTCGAGTACAGGTATCGAATATCAATCAGATGCTACTATCTCACATTTGGGATATGGTGGCGCAGAAGAAGGGATTTTATTAACAATACCTATTTGGGGAGCATATGGGATTAGTGTAGTTAATATTTGGAAAAAAATGAAATGCACTCTTGTTCTCCCAGAACAATTTAGACCTCGTTATCTTTCTAATCTGATTCACTCACGGGGCGTAACAATTGTAGAAACAATGCCAGTTATGTTGCAAAATTGGTATCGTTGGTTTGTATCCGATCGAGATCGGATGAGTTTACTAAAAGGAGTAAAGGTTTGGGATTCTGGCGGAGACCTTTTACCTTTTACGCTTGCAAAAAATTGGAAGGATGAGTTGGGAGTTCCGATTCTAGATGGATACGGTTTATGCGAAGCTGGACCAAATGTATCACTAAACAGTCCAACTGCTTGGAAGATATCTACAATTGGTAAACCGTTATCAGGTACAGAGGTTAAGATTAATGGTAAGAGAGAATTGTCGGTTAAGAGTCCGAGCGTTATGGCAGGATACTGGCCACCACATTTGCACGAAAGCGCTATCGACGCTGACGGATGGCTTTCTACTGGTGATTTGGCGGAATTTGATGCAGATGGATTCATTCGTTTATTAGGTCGAACAAAAAATATCCTGATTGTTAATGGTTATAATGTGATTCCCGAAGTTGTGGAGGAAACGTTGTGCAAGCATTCGCAGGTCGAGCGAGCATATGTAGTAGGACATTATCAGGGAGCAAAAGGTCACAGAGTTTATGCGTTCATCGTACCAATAGCAGGGAGTGATATAAAGACTATTGATCTTCGAAAACATTCTGAAGAATGGCTTGAGGCTCCGAGTCGGCCGCATCAGTATGTCCTCATAGATAAGGTGCCGGTGAAAAGTTCAGGGAAAGTAGACCGACAAGCTTTGTTGGAATTACTTCCCTAATAGAAGTTGTATGAAAGGGAGTGATGGGGGATGAATAATACAAGAGCTGTAGTGGCTGCTTTACATGTTAATATCTCAAAAGGTGTAAGGTATGAGGGATTTGGGCGTGTTCTTTTAGAGGCAAATAAAACACTGACCACTCTGCACCAGCTTAATCTATCCAATCATAAGGAAATGTATGTAAAAGTTACTGAGTGCTTTTTACAAGTATTAAGTGAAAATAATCTTCTGCCAGAACCTAATCGAAGGGGATTTCTATGTAACGTTGAAAACGCGGTTTATCCAGAGGTTATTCGTTATGTTCGTGAATTGGACATGAAAAAAAATCGAGTTCGTCCAAGTCTAGCAATTGGATATGAAGCGAGCTTACCAACTGCAATATGCGCTACTCGATGTGATTTCATGGGCCCCACTACTTCATTAATTGATACTTCAGGCGGGCTGCAAATGCTAGGGTTTGCTTGTAACATGATTGCAGAAGAGCAAGCTGAACTAATAGTGATAGCCCATATAGATCGTACTTATGTGGAAGATAAAAGCGATGACTTTCAAGGAGAAATCACCTTAGCTGCGGTCATGAATCCAAAAGCTTGTAAATCAGTTAAAGGGATAGGTTTTATTCGTGATTGGGGATGGACTCATTGTTGTGAAAAATCCAATGGAACGAACTTGAAAGACTTTATGACATGGTTACAAAATAGGCTTCACTTATCGCAGTTTGTGGCAAATCAAAGTTTATCTGAACAAATATGGTTTACAACTGTGGGAGAAGGGAGCGAGAGAAAATGAGTGAACATAAAGGGCGAGTAGCAATTAGTGGAATCGGGTTGGTTTCACCGTATGGAGTTGGTTATGAGACATTTGTTGAAGGATTATTTGAAGGACGGAATGTTATTCGACAAATCAGTCATCTTGATACATCGCACTTGCGCAATACACAGGGAGGACAGGTCCCCGATAATCTTATCGATAAGAAAAGTAGACGGACAAGAGCTGAGCAGTTATTGGCACTAGCATTGCAGGAGGCACTTTCTGGAGCTAAGTTAAATTATGAACAAATGGAGAAGAAGCGGATTACAGCTTTTTTGTCAGCAATTATTGGAGACTCAAATGCTCGGGTGGACTTGGGAATGAGAGGTAATGAATGGTTACAGGATCTATCGCCACTAATTCGCGAGATTTACCCGCAAATTAATTCTACAGTAAAAGTGACAGCTGCCTGTGCTACCGTAGGTAAAGGTGTTAGTCTTGCGCATAGCCTAATAATGAATGGACAGGCTGATATTGCATTAATTTGTGGTTCGGATGTGTTAAATACATATGATTATTCGAGTTTGAGTATTTTGCGTGCAATTACAAAGGAGATTGCTCTTCCATTTGATGTTAAGCGTAACGGAATAATTATTGGCGAAGGCGCTGGTACTATCGTACTTGAATCAGAAAAAAGCGTACGAGCCCGAGGTCATGAACCACTGGGGTGGCTTGAAGGATGCGCCTTTCGTATTGGACGTAGTGGAAAAAATATGGTCGATCTCGATTTAGAAAGTATAGCTGATTGTATTGCAGCCGCGTTGCAGCATAGTAAAGCAGAGAAAATTGACTATGTGCATGCGCATGCAACAGGTACGAAACAAGGAGATGCAGTAGAATGTCAAGCAATCTTGCAGACATTGCCGAATGCCACAAACATACCTGTCAGTTCACATAAAGGAGCTGTTGGGCATCTCTTACGCTGTTCTGGCTTTTTGGGAATTGCAGCAGGACTTGGAGCGTTGGAGCGGCAGGAAGTACCTCCAACTGTCGGTTTGATTGAACCGGATCCAAAATGTAATGTGAAGCATGTAGTATTGAACAAACAGAAAGTAGATGTACAGACAGTTCTTATGAACAGTTGGGGATTCTGTGGCAACTACACCTCGCTCGTAATAAGCCATCCTTCCTTATACCCGTATATTAGGAAGGAATAGAATGCAACATTTTTAATATTAAAAATGAAGGAGGAAGACTGTGTATAAGTATGCCATTCTTTCTAAAATTACCTTAAATAACAATTTGGCTTATAGTTTTAATGTGCTCACCTCTGCTCTTGCTACCTTAATTTCTTTGGTAGCATATCGTCAAATTTGGGGAACATTGTTAGATGGTACAAATTTACAAAATCAATCTATGTCTCTGATCGACATGACAACGTATATTACAATTTCTATGATTTTAGGAGGTTTGTATGCCACAAATGACATTATATACGAGATTAGCAATAAAATTCGTAGCGGTGACATCATACTAGATATGCAGAAACCTTGGGATTATCAATTTACGATATTTGCTAAGAGTATTGGGAAAATGCTTTCGAACATATTAACAGTTGTTTTGCCTGTTATGGTTATTGTTATATTGTTCATGCCAGTTCATTTGCCGACTTCCTGGTCTACGTGGATGGTAATGATGATTAGTATATTGTTCGCAATTGTAATCAATTTTTCTATATGGTTTATTGTTGGATTACTTTCTTTTGTATTTGTTGAGGTTTGGGGACTTGAAATTCTTTTTTCACTGATAATTACATTTTTATCAGGTAAGGTAATTCCTATGTCCTATTTTCCATCATCAATTATTAATATTATTCAATGGCTTCCCTTCCGTGGGATTTATGATATCCCACTCTCTATTATAACGAATGTAACGGACACTAACCAATATGGAGATGCGTTATTGTTTCAAGCAGCCTGGCTTTTTGTATTAGTTGTGCTGGGTCGCTTGATGTTGAAGTGTATAGGAAAATCGTTGATTACTGTCGGAGGGTAATAATATGAGATATTTTAAGCTTTATTTCATCTTGCAGAAAGCGAACATCCAGTCGAGGTTAATGTATCCATTCAATTTATTTATAGGCATTATAAGTATTTTGTTTTATGGGATTTTCTCAACATTGTTTGCTTGGGTTTTAACAAGTAAATTCCCCATAATTTCTGGTTGGAACTTTTATGAGATGCTGTTCAATATCTCATTTAACTTGTTGTGTTATTCGCTGACTACAGTGTTTTTTGTAGTACATGACATTGATACATTTGTTCGTAATGGTGAATTTGATCGTATTTTGATTAGACCGATGAATTCCTTGTTCCAGTTTGTTTCCCGAAGGCTGGATATAAACACAATTGGTGTAGTTATCTATGCTATTGGGACACTCTTTTACTCTGGTTCTCATTTAAGATACTGGGATGCTCTCTCCATTATGATGGCGGTTGTGCTTTTGATTTGTGGTTTTATTACTTCAACATCAATCAGTTTAATTCTTGCATCAACTGCGTTCAAAACATTGCAGGCTCGAGGATTATTTACGATAAAGGAAGTTTGTTATGAAAACTTTTGTGAGTATCCGTTAAATATCTTTTCACGTCCAATTCAATATATTTTTACTGTGATTGTCCCTATGGGGTTTATTGGGTTTTATCCGAGTGTGACATTGTTGAACAAAAGCGGGTTATCAATTGTAAAAAATGTGACATTCTGGTGGTGCGTGGTAGTAGCTTTTATTTTATTAACACTCAGTGTCAGTATTTGGAATCAATGTATCAAGTCATATTCAAGTGCAGGGTCATAATCCCTAGGAGGAGTATAAAGAAATGAATATAGTTGAAGCAAATCATTTGGTACGTGACTATAATGTTTACCAGAAGAAAAGTATGGTTCCATTCTTACGTGGTCAAGCTACTTCAAAACGTGTAATAGATGACATTAGCTTAGCTATCAAGGAAGGAGAATTTGTTGGTTATCTTGGACCGAATGGAGCTGGAAAGTCGACGACAATCAAGATGCTGTCTGGTGTGCTGACCCCGACGTCTGGAGAGGTTCGTGTTATGGGACTAAATCCATTCAAACAGCGTAAAAAGCATGCCTATAATATAGGTGTTTTATACGGACAACGGACTCAGTTGTGGTGGGATCTTCCTTTGATTAAATCATTCGAGTTATTGCAAGCGGTTTATGGAATTCCAAAAGAGTTGTATAAAGAGCGTATTGATTATTTTGTGGAATATCTAGAGATAAGTGAGTTTTTATATCGACCAGTACGTCAATTGTCACTTGGTCAACGGATGAAAGGTGAGATTGTTGCAGCACTTTTACATGCACCACCACTACTGTTCCTTGATGAACCGACAATTGGCCTGGATTTAATGGCGAAGGAGAAAATTCAAGACTTTTTACGTATGATTAACAAAGAACAGAATGTTACCGTTATCTTGACTTCGCATAATATGGACGATATTAAGAAGTTGTGTAGCCGTATCATTTTAATTGATCATGGCAAAGTCATGTTAGACGGTAAGCAGGAAGACCTGAAGCAATTTATTCCTCATAAGAAAACGTTAAGCCTCGATTTGAGTGAAGGACAGTCCCTCAATTATTCCAGTCTCTCCTTTACTCCGAATAGTCAAATAGAGAATAAACTAATTTTTGAGGTGAGGCATGATGAGGAAATTCCAGTTTTGATTAGTGAAATTTCTCAACAGGCTGTGATTAAAAATATTTCTATTGAAGATATCGACATAGAAGATGTTGTGAAGGAAATGTATCGGACAAGAACGTATGATTTAGTGAAAAACTAACCCAATAAGGAGAATATATTATGTACACTTATTATCTGATCGCTCCCTCTCCATGGCAAGGAGAATGTGGATTACACTATCGACGTCATAAATTGACAAAATATTTGTTGGGTCTTCCAAGTACTCAAAAAGTCACATGGATATATTGTATACGAGATGAGACAGTCAAGGAAATTCAGAAAAACATATTGCCAAATGGAATTTGTGAATATGGGGTTCCAAGTCATATTTCTCAAAACAAGGAAGCTTTGTTTACAATAATTGACGACGAGTTAGAGAAAGAGACACATAATGTTCTTTGGTTTACATTCCCGGAATTTTCAAAACTATCAGAGTTGCGAGTTTGGGATTGTATTACTTACGATTGTAGTGATCTATGGAATAAATCATGGACCACGGATGAACAAGTCGATGGTATTCCTGATGAAATAAAAATTATTAAATGTGCAGATGTTTTGGTGGTTTCATCTGAATATTTAGCGGACTATATTAAAAATATTGCATCTCGTTCGGCTCATGTAATTGAGAATATGGTTGAATTCGAGCGGTTCCATTTATCTATTCCCCCTACTGAAACTGAGTTGGACCATATTCCTTATCCACGTCTTGGTTTTGTTGGTGGAATGAAGGAGAAAGTTGATTTTGGATTGTTATGTAGCCTTGCTGAGAAGCGACCTGACTATAATATTGTGCTGATAGGTCCTGCTCCATTTGGTGTACCAGAGGATTTACAGAAACTATTGAATTTCCCAAATGTGCATGCAATGGGGGGACGTTCATATGATGAATTACCAAATGTATTGTATGGTTTAAATATTGGTTTGTTGCCGTACAAGCCAATGGAATACAACAAAGCTGTGTTTCCTGAAAAATTTTTTGAATATCTTGCTACAGATCTTCCGATGGTTGGCTCCGGATTGCCTTCAACACAGAAGTATGAGGAGGAAGGAGTGTATTACCTTGCACAAAGTGATATAGAGGATTTCATTAATGGATGCGAGAAAGCTTTAAAATGGGAACAAGATAACAAATATATAGAAGCTAGAATAAAAAAGGCCGAGGAGCATAATCAAAGCCACAAAATAAAAGAATGGGTTGATTTAGTATGGAGCACGATTGTATCTCAGTCTACACAGGCAAAATAAATGGAGATATCAATATATTCTGTAGTATTTCTTGAAAAAGTATTAGATAAATTTCTAATATAAGCAATATATTAATAGAAACATAAATTGGCTAGTGATTTGAAGGATTTGGAATGTAAGTTGTTTATCATTATTTAATTTGTATTAAAAGATATATAATACAGCTTTACTTAGAAAATCATGTCTATAGAGGATCTAAGTAAAGCTATCCTTAATTAAAAACGGATGAATATATATGAACTTAATATACTGTAAGATTCTATACTTTTTCGCTGTCAAAAACGAACTTTGTATCACTTAAAGCAATGGTAGTTGTATGAACGATTTAATTCACATGGAATGACGTGTTTTTAATGAACTTGTTTCACTTTATTTGTTTTAATTCTTTAAATCGTAAAACACAAGTCACATTATTGTTCGGTTTTTGTATTTTTATATGTAGATTTAAAGGAGTGAATTAATCTTTTTAGAAAAACGCCCAGTCGGCCTCACAGATGTAGATTTGCTAAGGGAAAATAACTTTATTTAACTTATTATATATTTAAAGTGATTTAGAAAAAATTATAACCTGATTGTAGCTAGTTTCTCTTACTTTACTTCATGTTCTTATAAATACCAAAATTGATATCTAGTTCATTTGTACGTTTTGCGATATACTTCTTTGCAAATCTGGGATTTGAGCTATGATATATAATACTGATTTTTTGATAAGTTCAGAGACACAAAGTTTTGATTGAAATTCCTTATAAATAGCAGTATTACCTGCAAGCGGAATATATATAAGGATAAAGTAGTTCAAAGAGAAAGGATAAGATAATCGTGAAAAGAATTGCTGTGGTTGGAACTGGATATGTTGGCTTAGTAACAGGGGTTTGTTTATCGGAAATCGGACATCAAGTTACTTGTTTAGATATAGATAGAAACAAAATTGAGAATATGAAATTAGGAAATTCTTTAATTTATGAGCCTGGATTAGATGAGTTAATGATTAAGAATATAAAAGCTGATCGTTTGAGTTTTACTACTAGTAAATTTGAAGCTTGTTCCAATGCTGAAATAATTTATATTGCTGTTGGTACACCACAAAATGAGGATGGTTCTGCGAATATACAGTTTGTAGAACAAGTAGTAAAAGATATAGCCAAAAATATTTCTCGTGATGGTGTAATTATTGTAATAAAAAGTACAGTTCCAGTTGGTACAAATAATAAAGTGAAGCAATGGATTAAAAGCAACTTAAAGAAGAAAATTTGTTTTGAGGTTGTCTCAAATCCCGAATTTTTAAGAGAGGGATCTGCTATTCATGATACATTTTATGGAGATCGTATTGTAATTGGTGCCGAGAGTGACAGAGCAGCTTCGATTTTGGAAGAAATAAATAGGCCATTTGGTTTACCAGTATTTAAAACCGATATCTTTAGCGCTGAGATGATTAAGTATGCTTCAAATGCATTTTTAGCAACTAAGATTAGTTTTATTAACGAAATTGCGAATATTTGTGAGAAATTGGGAGCTGATATCGAAGATATAGCTTATGGTATGGGATTAGATACTCGTATTGGTTCGAAATTTCTAAATGCAGGAATTGGTTACGGAGGGGCTTGTTTTCCGAAAGATACTCGTGCGTTAGTCCAGATTGCGGGTAATGTTGAACATAAGTTTAAATTGCTAGAAGCTGTTATTAATGTTAATAATGAGCAACAAAGGAGGCTTATTGAAAAAGCACGTTCTTGTTTCTGTAGTTTGAAAAATAAAAAAATAGCGCTATTAGGGCTATCGTTTAAACCTAAAACTGATGATATGCGTGAAGCAGCTTCAATTATTATTGCAGAACAATTAGTTGAAGACGGGGCAAAAGTAGTAGCTTATGATCCAATTGCTATGGAAAGTGCAAAAAAAATCCTAGGAAATAAGATTGAGTTTGCAACTTCCATACGGGATACATTACTAGAAGCTGATGCTGCATTTATTTTAACTGAATGGGATGAGATTCGGAATATACCCTTGGAATATTATAATACGCTAATGAAAAATCCAGTTGTATTTGATGGTCGTAATTGTTATATGCTAGATGAAGTGAAAAAGCATGTAATCGAGTATCACTCCATTGGAAGACCACCAGTAAAGAATTTATTTATTTTGGCAAATAATTAAGAATGAATGACGTATGAATCCATAAAAATAAGAAAGAATCGATAAAATTCATTAAGATTTAGCTAAGGTAATATAATTATATCACATATTATTAGAGAATTTTTTGTTACAACCCCTTGGATTATATATGAATACACCCTTCTTTGAAGAACTTCATTTTATTGTATCTACTTTCTATCACAGCATTCGTAAATTGACAGTGATGATAGTTAAATATAAAACTGTGTCAATCTAATAAAATAAATTATCACTTTAAATTCGGAGGGAACGAGATGGATTTAGAAACAAAGAGGTTTATTAAAATAATAGATGCTAAGTTTAAAATCTCTATGCAAGAAGTAAATGAACTAATACAGAATTATGGAGAAAAAAATACATCTCGAAGTATTCATCATATTTTGCAAGATATAAAAATAATGAGAAAACTAGTTGATATTTATAGCTCATTGGAAACAGAGCCTATATCAGAATTAAATCAACTACGAGAAGAAATCATTTTTGCTCAGATATATATTCAATCGGATCAAAAATGTTATAAATATTTAAAAAGTTATTGATTTTAAAGGATATGAAAAAGTCATGAAATTACAAATAGCGAATAAGGGAATTTAAGCACTGAAAGTAATTTAATAGAAAGAAGAGAAGATTTTGTGTGAAAATACTAATAAGTTATTAGACTATATACTATTTATTCAAGATGAATCGGTTTATATGGTAGGGCAATTATAGAATATGGTACTGATGTAAAAACGCCCCCTTAGAAACATAAAGTGTTAGTTTTCTTTAATTTGCTATCTTATGAAGCTAATGCCGACAGTTTATGGATAAATTCTTTTTGATTTTGGGCTGACTTCACCCCTGTTGGGTTTGCCCTTTTTTCATCATATGCATGGCTTCAACACAACTTAATATACAAGTAGCGGTTTGAATTGACTTGAATCCCAGCAGGGAGTGTACTCGTTTCTTAATGAATTCTGTTCAATGATATTGATCAGATAACGAATTTGTCTTATTTGAATGCCTTTAGGCATCTTTTGTGCGTCTTTTAGTCTTTGAATGGCTACTGGATAAGCTGGATTTTATTAAATGTTATCACCCGAGATTTTAAAACATGAAAGGCAGCCAAGGCTTTTTTTAAAAAGCACTTAGCTGCTTTGGTATCCCTCGATTCACTAAGGTAAAAATGAATGGTATTCCCTTTTGAATCAACGGCACGCTATAAATACATCCATTGGCCTTCTACTTTGATGTACGTTTCGTCCACTCTCCATGAGTCATTGATTGGTTTAGGACGACGACGGACTTGTTTATCCAATCGAGAACCATAATGGCTGTGTGAGCTATGGATAAGCCCTATTCCTCTATCATTTCCACCAAATCACGAAAACTAAGTGTGTACCGTAGATACCACCTCACCGTTAATAAAATAATATCAGGTTAATGATGTTTCCATTTGAACAAATCTTGGACATACTGATTATGCCTCTTTTTTAGAGTAATAGTATCAGTATGTCCAAGATTTAGAGATTCATTGCAAGTGTTTCGAAGTTCTTACACCAGAAAACCCAATTAACTACTATACAAAGTTATATATTAGCTGGAATTTTCTTATTAGTATTGTTAATTGGGAAAGCGTACATACTTGGCAGGATTGGAATATTGGCTGTTATCGTACCACTATTAAATCTGTTTGTATTTAAAGAATGAAGAACGAAAAAGTATAAACTAGCTGTACGATAGTAACAAGCAAACAATTAGCAAACGGAATTTTCTATTAAGAGGGGTACAAATATGCAAAATATATTTATAGGTATATTAATTATTATGTTTCTAGGATTAGCAATATTAGGGTTCTATACCACTTTCACCAAAAGGATACATAATGATTATTTCAATACTTTACTAGATGACACATCAGGATATATTTTGTTCTTCAGTTTAATTGGAAGAGGGCTGCTCTGGATATACCAAAAATTATTTCCAAAGAAATATTATATAGGGATTTTTAGAGGGATTACATTTAGTTGTCTATTTTTACTTCTAGCAGCCGGAATTTGGTTTATTGATTGGAATATATTATTTTAAACAGTAACAAAATCGTTACTGTTTTTTTCTTTGCAATAAAGAGCTTTGTAAAGAGAGTGCTTTTTGTTCGCTCGTTAATAGAGACTGAATATGGACATTTTCAGGGCGAGGGACGATCGGATACATAAGATTTGTTGGAGAAGGATGATGCTCCGAGCCAGTTGGGGAATGGGGATCAGCGTGAGTAAGTTTTCCGTGAACACGTCTTGTAAATAAAATATGACCGATTTCGTGAGCGAGCGTATAGACGTTTTTCATGGGGGCAGCTGAATTTGTTAAAACGATATAACCAGTAAGTTGCTGTTGTTTCGCTAAAGAGTAAGCACAGGCAATTACTGCTGTTTCTTTGAAATAATCACTGCCAATATAACAAATGTAAAGGTCGCATTCAGGAGCTTCATTTACACAAGTTTGAAAAAAGGATGCTAATTTTTCCTGACTTTGAATAGAATCTTTATAACTAATTTCACGGTCAGAAAAGCGGAAAAGTTCATTTAAAACAATTACTTCTTGAATTTGAAATGTAATCGGGTGCCAAATTGACTCTGCAACTGCTAAATCTTTTGCAACACGGTCATCAGAAATATCGGCGCCTGGAGTAATGCAAATACATATATTGACGTATGGATCCATAAGGAACACCTCAACTGAAAAAATTCTTCCTATAATATATGTCGGGAAAAGATCCTATGTATGGATAAACGCCTTGTTTATTACAAGTCGAAAAAATTTCATAGTTCTATAACATGGTTTGGCCGTCTTTTTGATATAGTAAAGGAAAGGGGGAGAATATATGTATACATTAAAAATTGTTTCAGACAGAGAAGCTCTTTATCAATTTGCAAGTTATGTAAGAGTTGTACAAGGAGTGGAAGATGTATATGTAGAGGTGGGAGAACCTTTATACGAACATCCATTAATGAAATTTTATGTACATATTAAGCTTGAGGAAACATATGAGCAACATAAAGCGTTACAAGAAATAGCAAGATTAGTAGAATTAGGGCGTTTTACATATGTCCATTATCGTAATGATGAAATAGAAGAAGCTTTTGAAGCTGTAAAATATGAAAGTTTTAAGAAATAAAGGTGAAAAAAGGAGGCGAAAGCTTCCTTTTTTTCTTTAAAATTACATCAACAAAAGGAGAAAAATTTTGTTATGATAAGGGAGGGTGAGGAAAGGAGAGTTTACATATTGGGGTATATTGAAGAGTTACGCAAAGTCGTTGGGACAAGGCCGCTTATTCTAGTAGGATCAGCAATTATTATCTTAAATGATAATCAAGAAGTATTGCTTCAATATCGTTCAGATACATATGATTGGGGTGTACCTGGTGGAGCGATGGAGCTAGGAGAAACGACAGAAGAAACTGCTCGTAGAGAACTATTTGAAGAGACGGGACTAAATGCGAAAATTATGCAATTTATCGGGGTTCTTTCGGGAAAAGAAGTGTACTTCCAATATCCAAATGGAGATGAAATTTTTAATGTCATTCATCTGTATCAGGGACATCATGTGAGCGGGGAATTAAGGCTTGACCATGAAGGATTACAGCTTCAATATTTTCCGGTAGATAAGTTACCGAATTTGAATAAAACAACAGAGAAAATTTTACAAAAATTTCTATACGCATTAACAGAATAGAAGGTTAATTCCTTCTATTTTTATTATATTAAATATTTTGATTTTTTAGTATGTTTATAGTATGATAGGTGTAGACATACATCTTATGGAATTTCACCTAAAAACTGACTAGGGTACATAAGAGAGGGGCAAGTGCAAAATGCATAATGTTGTTATTACAGCTGCAGTTCGTTCGCCAATTGGAACTTTTGGGGGAGCGCTAAAAAATGTAACGCCAGTAGAATTAGCTGTTCCTGTACTTCAGGAAGCTGTAAAACGAGGCGGGGTAGAACCACACGAAGTGGATGAAGTGATTTTAGGTCATTGTATTCAAAGAACTGATGAAGCAAATACGGCGAGAACGGCTGCATTAGCGGCAGGATTTCCTGACACAGTTACGGGCTATACAATCCAACGCCAATGTTCTTCAGGTATGCAAGCAATTATGTCGGCTGCAATGCAAATTCAATTAGGTGTAAGTGAAGTTGTTGTTGCAGGTGGAGTAGAAGCAATGAGTTCAAGCCCCTATGCATTGAAACAACACCGCTGGGGACAACGCCTACAACACGGAGAAATTCGTGATACGGTGTGGGAAGTGTTAGAAGATCCGATTCATCATATTATGATGGGGGAAACAGCGGAAAATTTAGTTGAACAATATGAAATTACAAGAGAGGAACAAGATGAAGTTGCGCTTCGCAGTCATACATTGGCACTGAAGGCAATCGAGTCTGGATACTTTGACGATCAAATTGTTCCTATTACAATAAAAGAACGTAGAAAAGAAGTAGTATTTTCGAAGGATGAACATCCACGTGCTGATATTACAGCAGAAAAATTAGCTGGGTTAAAACCAGCTTTCCGTAAAGATGGATCTGTAACGGCAGGGAATGCATCTGGCCTGAATGACGGAAGCGCGGTTCTAGTATTAATGAGCGAAGAAAAAGCGAAAGAAAAAGGCTTACAACCGTTAGCTAGAATTGTTGGATATTCAGTAGCTGGAGTAGATCCGAAAATTATGGGTATTGGACCGGCACCAGCAATTCGTAAAGGATTAGAAAAAGTAGATTGGTCATTAGAAGATGCAGATTTACTGGAAATTAATGAAGCTTTCGCTGCACAATACTTAGCTGTAGAGAAAGAATTAGGTTTAGATCGTGAAAAAGTGAATGTAAACGGTAGTGGTGTAGGACTTGGACATCCAATTGGTTGTACAGGAGCTCGTATTACTGTAAGTTTAATTCATGAATTAAAAAGACGCGGGTTAGAAAAAGGAATTGCCTCTCTATGCGTCGGCGGCGGTATTGGAGTAGCATTATTTATAGAAGCACTATAAAAAAGAAGCAGCAATCGCTGCTTCTTTTTTTTAAGAATCAAATAAATGATGAAATAATCGATCGCGATTTTCAAAGAAAAGTTTTGTTGTTTGATAATGCTCTGTTTCTTCTAATGTGGATTCGTGAATTCCTTCTTGTGTTAAAGAATATATAGTGGATTCAGGATAAGCCATTAAAATAGGAGAATGCGTTGCGATAACAAATTGTGAACCTTGTTCCGCTAGTTCATGCATTCGAATGAGCATAGAAAGTTGTCTCATCGGTGATAGAGCGGCCTCGGGCTCATCTAAAATATATAAACCTTGTCCTGAAAAACGATTCATAAATAAGGAGAAGAATGACTCACCATGGGATTGCTCGTGCAGCGAAACACCGCCATAAGATTTTATAGCATCTATTTCATCAATATAAGAAGCAACGTTATAAAATGATTCGGCACGAAGAAAGAAACCGTCATTTGGTGTATTGAAACTTTTGGAAATTCGAAGGTATTCATGTAAAGATGAATGGGAATCGTTTGTGCTAAAGCGGAAATTTTTCGTTCCACCTTCTGCATTAAAACCTAACGCAATTGCAATTCCTTCGAGTAATGTTGATTTACCCGTTCCATTTTCTCCAATAATGAATGTTACATTTGGGTGGAAAGCTAGTGATTGTAATGTTCGGATAGCGGGTAAGCAGTAAGGGTATGCGGAGAAACTAGGGATATTTTCTTTTTTTAATGTGACATTTTTTAAGAAAGGTACGTCAATCAATATAGAAACCTCAATTCATAACGGATTTTGATTCTAAAAAGGCAGCAAATACAAGGGTAAGACAACTTGCAAATAGTATTGTATATTGAAGTGCGCCAAAGCCAAGACCTTCCCAGCCGAAAGTCATTCTCTTCCATATGAAAATAAAAAGAATGCTTATAAAACCAACGAGAGCAGGTATATATTTTATAATTTTGTAGTGCTTCCATAGATAGAAGCCAATGTATGTACTTAAAAACAAGGTAAACAGAACAAGAAAAAAGACAAGTGTTAATGACACGTGAACCCCCTCCTTGTTTTCTGAATATTTATGTGGATTATATCATTTAAACTATCATATTCCAATGTGAAAATAAATATTGCATGGAGATTATTCATGTCGTTATGATAGTATGTAATCTATTGTAATTCTGAAAAGGAGCTAAAACATGCCGTTTACATTTGCACATCCAGCAGCAGTTCTTCCTTTTGCGAAAAAGCATTCTAAACATATTTCAGTAACGGCTCTTATATTAGGGAGTATGGCGCCTGACTTTGAATATTTCTTACACTTTAGACCGTATGGTGTAATTGGGCATACGTGGCTTGGGTTCTTATATTTAAATTTACCACTTGTCTTCTTGTTAGCATACATATATCATTACATTTTAAAAAAGCCTTTTATAACACATTTACCTAAACCATTTGCTGGCTATTATACATATACAGTAGACAAGAAGTGGGGGCTAGATACAGGGAAGGAATTCTTTGTATTTTGTTTTTCAGCATTATTTGGTATGTTAACGCATGTTATTTGGGATGCATTCACTCATAAGACAGGCTATTTCGTTATGAAAATACCATTATTGCAAAGAGAATGGTACGGTATCTCTATTTATAAATATATGCAACATGGGAGTACATGTGTTGGTCTATTATTGCTACTATACGTATTATGGAAGTATAAAGATGAAACAGGAAAAGATATGATTATAGCTTCGGAAAAAATGAAATATTGGATTTCGGTACTTGTTGTGGCAGCTATTATATTTATCGTGCACGCGTTCGTAGATCCCTATTTTCATATTTTCCAAATAGGGGGTATAATAGTATCTGGACTGACAAGTTCGTTTTGTGGGCTATTCATTGTTTCTATAGTTTACAAAGCAAAGGACTAATTGATATTAATGAATGATAGTGTTAGGAGAATTATATGATGAAAGCATGGAAAAGTATTTTTGTTTTATGTAGTTTTCTTCTTATGTTAAGTGGTTGCTTCCATCAAGAAGAAAAGAAAGTTGAACCAAAAAAGAAAGAATCTATTCCTGAAACAAAAGAATATGGTGGGCGTGAGCTAAAAAAAGTAGGGCAAAAAGTGAAAGAAACTGGATGGGGTACTTTTAAGTTAGAGCAGATTCATTCAGTAAATCAAACATTTGAAGTAGCACCAATGAAAATTCACGTACAAGATGTGAAAGTAATCTCTTTATCACAGATGAGTAAAGATGCAAAAAATACATTAAAAGTATATACGGCATTAACTCCTGAAGAAGTAAAGCGTAGATTAGGAGATAAAGTAAGTCAAGAAGATGCGGAGTTATATGCATCGCTAAGTGGAACAGAGATTAGTGATACGATTCGTTATGTTGAAATTACATATAAGGTGGAAAATAGCGGGAATAAAAATATGCAATTTTTCTCTATGAATGATGTGGTGATTAATGATAAGCAACATTTTAAAGTAGCAACGCAAAACTTTTTATATGATGAAGATACACTCGTTGGTACAAAAAATGTATCAAGAGAAGACTATAAGCCTGGTGAAACAAGAGAGGGTATTATCGGATTAATACTTGATGATGGAAAAGAGAAAGTAAAGGATATTAAGTTTACAACAGATAACGCAGTGGCAGGAGATGCAGAAGCGCAAGATGTTGTAAAAGAGCCACAAACTTTTAATATTTCACTTTCTGAGTAAGATGTTTTTAAAAACATGTAAGAAAAAAACAGTCAGCACTTACAATATTATGCTGACTGTTTTTTGTGTTCTTTTATGTATGCATCTATACTTTGGAAAGGAACTTTAATTTTAAAAGCATCTTTTTGTTCATGAAATTGCTTTTCATTATAGGGACCAAAACGTTTATTATGTTTTACGTCAATAATCCAATAATGCTCACTTTTTTTATTTGCAATTGCTGCGTCAGGATTATTCGGATCTGACTTTTCCTCGGTTTGTTTTGCAATAATGTATTTATCATCCCAAGCTATGTCTGTAATTTTTGCAGGAATGTATTGTGTGGCGTATACAGCATCTTGCGTGGGGAAAAGTTCAAAGGCATTTCCAGAAGTACGTATGAGTTCGTATTCATCGTTAATCGTATAAGTTATATGATTTGTATTTCCAGCACAACCGGCTAATAGGAATGCGACGAATAGGATTATCCATTTTTTCAATATGGGAACCTCCTTTACAATGCTGTTGTAACACATTGTACAAGAAAAGTACAAGAAACGCTAGTTTACAATGTTTTTTAGAAGTGGTACGATGAGACGGGTAAAGAAGGATATGAAGGAGTCGACATAAAATGAAGTTAAAGATGCATCGTCCAGCGCTTGTAATGAATCGCATAGGTGCTTCCCTAATTGACATGTTTTTAATCTCGGTTATGTATGGTGCAGTAGTAGCTGTTATGACTGGAAATTATAGTGCTATTTTTAATCGTTTTAATATTAGTTTTGGCGATTATAGATATGATCTCGCAGTAGTTTTTATATTAATGGCGATATATTTTATTTTGCTACCCTTTATTTGGAACGGTGTTACACTTGGTAAAAAGGTAACGAGAATAAAATTAATTTCATTGAAGAGTGAAAAGTTAACACTACAAACATTAACGATTCGATTTTTTGTATTGTTATTACCGAACATATTACTACTTGGAATTCCGATATTATGTAACGTATATATGATGTTATTCCGCAAAGATAATTGTGGTTTTCAGGATTTAATTACAAAAACGAAAGTGATAAGTCTTGTATAACAAAAAAGAGACCTTTTTATATATAAAAAGGTCTCTTTTTTGTTATACACATATATTTTAATGGATATATAATAAGGAAAAGTTAATCTATATCATTTTCGAATTTAATAGATTGAAAATTAAGAAAATGTTATAATAATTAAAATAATATCTTTATATAATAAGGGGGAATTTAAAATGACTGGAGGTAGCGTAATCTTTTGGGGGATTTTAATTTTCATCGGTTTAGTGTTCGATCAACGTAATAGTAAGAAAAAAGAAGGAGTAAAAAAGTAACCGCTTACAAATAAATAAGCAACTTTTCTTGCTTGCAGACTAATCTCATAAAGGAGTATACTGAATGACGGTAAGACTTATAGAAGGGGTAATGAAAATGAAGCTTGCAGGAAAAGTTGCTATCGTAACTGGCGGTGGCATCGGTATTGGACGTAATACAGCTCTTTTGTTGGCTAAACAAGGCGCAAAAGTAATTGTGACGGACATTGATCAAGAAAGTGGACAAGCAACAGTGGAGGAAATTACGAATCTAGGCGGAGAAGCACTTTTTGTATCCTATGATATGGAAAAACAAGGAGATTGGCAACGCGTTATCAGTATTACTTTGAATGCATTCAGTCGCATTGATATGCTTTTTCAAAATGCTGGTTTATATAAAATAGATTCTATATTTTCACGCCAACAAGAGAACGATTCCAATGTACTTTGTATTAATGACGTATGGATAGAGATAAAACAATTAACGTCATCTTTTATGAAACAGCAAGAAGAAGTGGTGCTGAGTGACTTACCGATTTTCGGTATTATTGGCACGAAAGGACAATCATTTCATACAGTAGAAGCCCTCGGATAATAATGAAAACCGCCCTCAATATATGTGGACGGTTTTTTTGTATGCTATATTGTAGAAAATTATTTTTTAACGAATGCGTTGTTCGGTTTGGCTATCAAAGAAATGTGCTTTATTCATATCAAATGCTAGTTTAATTTGGTCACCAGGTGAGAAAGTATGTCTTGCATCAACACGTGCTGCAAAATCTTGATTTCCAAGTTTCATATATAAAATAGATTCAGCACCTAATAACTCAGCAACTTCAATTTTTGTTGTGAAGGCAGTGGATTGTGAAGCTTCTAAAAATAGTAGCTCATCATGAATATCCTCAGGACGAATACCTAAAACAATATCCTTATTTACATAGCCTTGTTCACGTAATATCTTCATTTTTCCTTCAGTTACTTTAATTTTTGTTACATTGTCTATAACGAAATCGGTTTCAGTTAATTTACCGCGGAAGAAATTCATCGCTGGAGAGCCGATAAATCCACCAACGAAAATGTTTTCAGGTGTTTCATATACTTCTTTTGGAGTTCCGATTTGTTGAATCTTTCCGTCTTTCATAACAACAAGACGGGAAGCCATTGTCATTGCTTCAGTTTGATCATGCGTTACATAAATTGTTGTCGTTCCAAGGCGGTGGTGTAGCTTAGAAATTTCTGAGCGCATTGCAACACGTAATTTAGCATCTAAGTTAGATAAAGGCTCGTCCATTAAGAATACTTTCGCGTCCCGAACGATTGCTCTACCTAACGCAACACGTTGACGTTGTCCACCTGATAAAGCTTTCGGTTTTCTATCTAAATATTGTTCTAGTCCTAAAATTTTTGCTGCATCTTTCACACGACGATCAATTTCCTCTTTTGGTATTTTTCTAAGTTTTAATCCAAATGCCATATTATCATACACACTCATATGTGGATATAGAGCATAGTTTTGGAAGACCATTGCGATATCGCGATCTTTTGGAGGGACATCATTCATTAGCTTACCATCAATTGAAAACTCTCCTTTTGAAATATCTTCAAGTCCAGCCACCATTCGTAATGTTGTAGATTTTCCGCAGCCAGAAGGACCGACAAATACGATGAATTCTTTATCTTGAATGTGTAAATTGAAGTCTGTTACAGCTGTTACGTTATTATCATATATTTTATAAATGTTTTCTAATTTCAGTTCTGCCATGGTATTTCCCCCTAGAAATAATTATGCAAACGTTTTCTTTGAATTCATTATAAACGAATAGATTCAAAAAATAAACAAAAAAATAAAACGTTTTCATACATTAGAAGAATATTATTAAGTTTCATCTGTTTTCTTAGAAAAATAAGAATAAAAGTTGTAAGCGCTATTTTAAATTCAGATAGAATCTGTTATCATTCATTAATGAAAACGTTTGCGCCTTAAAAAGAGAAAATCTAATGATGAATGAAATGGGGTAGCATAATGGAAAAACAGTGGTGGAAAGAAAGTGTAGTATATCAAATTTATCCTCGTAGCTTTATGGATAGCAATGGTGATGGTATCGGGGATCTTCGCGGTATTATTTCAAAGTTAGATTACTTAAAAGAATTAGGGATTGATGTGATTTGGTTATCGCCAGTTTATGAATCTCCAAATGATGATAATGGTTATGATATAAGTGATTATTGTAAAATTATGAATGAGTTCGGAACAATGGAAGATTGGGATGAGCTATTACATGAAATGCATGAACGTAATATGAAACTGATGATGGACTTAGTTGTTAATCATACTTCTGATGAACATAATTGGTTTATTGAATCACGTAAATCAAAAGATAATAAATATAGAGATTACTATATATGGCGTCCTGGAAAAGAAGGAAAAGAGCCGAATAACTGGGGAGCAGCTTTTAGTGGATCAGCATGGCAGTATGATGAAATGACAGATGAATATTATTTACATCTGTTTTCTAAAAAACAGCCAGATTTAAATTGGGATAATGAAAAGGTAAGACAAGATGTTTATGGAATGATGAAGTTTTGGTTAGAAAAAGGAATTGATGGCTTCCGCATGGATGTTATTAATTTTATTTCTAAAGAAGAGGGATTACCAACTGTTGAAACAGAAGAAGAGGGGTATGTTTCAGGTCATAAGCATTTTATGAACGGTCCAAACATTCATAAATATTTACATGAAATGAATGAAGAAGTATTGTCTCATTATGATATTATGACGGTTGGTGAAATGCCTGGTGTAACGACAGAAGAAGCGAAATTGTATACTGGGGAAGAACGAAAAGAACTGCAGATGGTATTCCAATTTGAACATATGGATTTAGATTCAGGAGAAGGTGGAAAATGGGATGTAAAACCATGTTCACTCCTTACTTTAAAAGAGAATTTAACGAAGTGGCAAAAAGCGTTAGAACATACAGGTTGGAATAGTCTGTATTGGAATAACCATGATCAGCCTCGCGTTGTATCTCGTTTTGGTAATGATGGCATGTATCGCATTGAATCTGCGAAAATGTTAGCGACGGTACTTCATATGATGAAAGGAACACCGTATATTTATCAAGGAGAAGAAATTGGAATGACGAACGTCCGATTTGAGTCGATTGATGAATATCGAGATATTGAAACGTTAAATATGTATAAGGAAAAAGTTATGGAGCGCGGTGAAGATATAGAGAAGGTGATGCAGTCTATCTATATAAAAGGCCGAGATAATGCTAGAACACCGATGCAGTGGGATGATCAAAATCACGCTGGATTTACAACAGGTGAACCTTGGATTACGGTAAATCCTAACTATAAAGAGATTAATGTGAAACAAGCGATTCAAAATAACGATTCAATTTTTTATTACTATAAAAAATTAATTGAGTTACGCAAAAATAATGAAATAGTTGTGTATGGATCATATGATTTAATATTGGAGAATAATCCATCTATCTTTGCATACGTAAGAACATATGGAGATGAAAAACTTCTTGTTATTGCAAACTTTACTGCGGAAGAATGTATATTTGAATTGCCTGAGGACATTAGTTATAGTGAAGTAGAGTTACTCATACACAATTACGACGTAGAGAATGGACCGATAGAAAACATACCATTACGTCCGTATGAAGCAATGGTATTCAAATTGAAATAAGAAAAATCCTTATACCACTTTGGTATAAGGATTTTTTTGGTTACCATTTTAATATGGAGAATCCATATGGAGGAAGTGTAACTTGTAATACACTTGCTTCCGCTGAAAATTCTTCGTTTGTATAAATATTAATGATTTTCTTTCCAGTAACATGGAGAGGGAGTGAAGCTGTAATATCACTATTAGTCGGATTTAAAACGAAAAAGATCGTTTCATCTTCATATGTTTTAGTATAAGAAATATAATTATATTCATCATTTGCTTCAATGAATTGGAAAGTACCATGTCCTCCAAATGCTTTATATTGCTTTCGTAATGAAATTAATGTTTGTACATGTGTAAATAATGTATGATCTTGTTCTTCCGTATCCCAAACCATACATTTGCGACAATCTGGGTCCATACCGCCGTCCATACCAATTTCGTCTCCATAATAAATACAAGGAGAGCCGATGAAAGAAAGATGGAATACATAAAGTAATTTTAACTTATTTTTATCTCCGTTACATGTTGTCAAAATTCTTGGTGTATCATGGCTATCTAATAAATGAAATGCTGCTTCATTTACATTCATAGAGTAGGAATGTAGAGATTCTGTAATTTGTTTCATAAATTCATTTGCCTTAATGGAATCGTTAGCAAAGTAAGACAGTAGGGCGTTTGTAACAGGATAGCTCATGACAGCATCGAATTGATCTCCTTGTAGCCATGGAAGTGCATCGTGCCAAATTTCTCCTAAAATATATACTTCAGAATTTAATGCTTTTATCTCACTTCGAAATTCTCTCCAAAAGTTATGGTCGACTTCATTTGCTACATCAAGGCGCCAACCGTCTATATTGAATTCTCTCACCCAATAACGCCCTACTTCAAGTAAGTATTCTTTTACATCCGGGTGCGCTGTGTTTAATTTCGGCATATACGGTGTAAACGCGAAAGTATCATAATTCGGGAGTGGTTCAGTTCTAATTGGGAACTCATGAATATGGAACCATTCTTTATATGCTGACTGCTCACCATTTTGTAGTACGTCTTGAAATTTATCGAAAAAGTATCCACTGTGATTGAATACAGCATCGAGCATTACTTTTATACCGTGTGTATGACATGCCTGAACGAGTTCTTTGAATGTTTCTTTTGTACCAAATTGTGGATCGATTTCCATGTAGTCAATTGTGTCATATTTATGGTTTGAATGTGCTTTGAAAATAGGTGTGAAATATATTCCTGAAATTCCAAGCTTAACAAGGTAATCAAGGTTTTGAATAATACCAGCAAAATCTCCACCGAAAAAATTAGTTGGAGTTGGCTTAGCGTTGCCCCAAGGAAGGGTGTTTTCTGGATTCAGCGTACAATCTCCATTAGCGAACCGTTCTGGGAAAATTTGATACCAAACAGTATCTTTAATCCAAGAAGGTGCTTTGAATACATCATTTGCATGAATAAATGGAAAACAGAAAAAGTTACCAACGTCATCATTTGGAGTGGTAGAAAAAAATCCTCGCTCTGCATAAATAAGAGTGTCTGTATCGTTTTTTAATTCAAATCCATAACGTAAGCGTTTAAATTTCGGCTCGATGGAAATGAACCAATAATCAAACAATGCAGTAGAACCAGTTTTTTTCATCGGTGTACTTGAAGAAATCCACTTCCCGTCTTTCCATTCATAAGGATCACCATAAATAAGAGTGGTGCTTTGAACATCGTCTCTTTTCGTACGTATTCGGATGTGAATCGTTTTTTCATCGTAAGCGTATGCGTAATTATCTTTTGGCCTATGATAAATGGCTTCTTTAAGCATATAGAAAATCCTCCTTTAATATCCTTATACATATTATTCCCTTAAATGTGATAATAAAGCTTATATTGCAAACGATTGCTTTTCTCATATCTTTAATGTTGCTTACAAGAGTAGTATTGACTTTATATAAAGTCAATGTATAAAGAGTTTAACTATATTAATTTAAAAATATATATTTGCAAAATTAATAAAAAAATGTATAATGATAGACAAATAGTGCAAACGTTTTCATGGTTTGCGTGATATTGTTTGTGCTTCTATTAAACAATCAAATGCAAACGTTTTCGATTGTTAAAGTACATAGACAATTTAAGGAGGTTTTTTGGGATGAAGAAAGCATTGTCATTATTAACGGTTTCAGCATTATCAATTGGTATGTTATCTGCATGTGGACCGAAAGATTCAGGGGGAAAAGGGGAAAGTAAAGCGAAAAAAGACTATGATCTTCTTGTTTGGGAAGATCATAAAAAGGGTGTTGGTTTAGAACCAGCAGTGAAAAGCTTTGAGGAAAAATATAAAGTAAAAGTAAAAGTTGTTGAAATGCAAATGACAGATCAAGTGAAGAAGTTACGACTTGATGGGCCAGCGGGGACTGGACCAGATGTTGTAACATTGCCACACGATCAAATCGGAAATGCAGTAACAGAAGGTCTACTTTCTGAAGTGAAAGCAGATGATGCTGTAAAGAGTAAATTTACTAATTCATCAATAGAAGCACAGACATATAACGGAAAATTATATGGTTTACCAAAAGCAATTGAGACACCAGTCTTTATTTACAATAAAAAACTAATGCCAAAAGCGCCAGAAACGATGGACGAGTTGTTTAACTTCTCAAAAGAGTTTACGAAAGATGGCAAGTACGGATTTTTAACATTAGGAGATAACTTCTACTTTGCTAATGCATTCATGGCAGGTATGGGTGGTTATGTATTTGGTGAAAAAGATGGAAAGCCAAATGCAAGTGATATTGGATTAAATAATAGCGGTGCGGTACAAGGTGCTGAATATATTCAAAAATGGTACAAAGAAAAGTTATTCCCGAAAGGTATTATCGGTGAATCTGGTGGACCTGCTGCTGATGGACTATTTAATGAAGGAAAAGCAGCTTCTATCATGAACGGACCATGGGCGTTCCAAACGATGGAGAAGAACGGAATTGATTATGGCGTTGCTCCAATGCCAAAATTACCAAATGGTCAACCGATGAAAACGTTCGTTGGCGTAAAAGGATGGCATGTAACAAGCTTCTCTAAACAAAATGATTTAGCTACTAAATTCGCTGAATGGGTAACAAATGAAGAAAACGCAAAAATTCGATTTGAGAAAACAAAAGAAATTCCTCCAGTAAAATCAGTAATGGAAGATCCAATCATTAAAGATAACGAAGCTGCAAAAGCAGTTGCAACGCAATCTGAAAATGGAATTCCAATGCCAAACATTCCAGAAATGCAAGAAGTTTGGAAACCAGCTGGAGATGCGCTTCAATTAGTTGTTACAGATAAAGAGGCACCAAAAGCGGCGCTTGATAGTGCAGTGAAGCAAATTAAAGGTAATATTGAGGCAAATCATAACAAGAAAAAATAAGGTGAAATTCGTGCCTCTACTATGAGAGGCACGAATTCTCTCCCTTCCATGTAGGAAGAAAAAAGGGGGAAGGAACATGCAAACATCTATGGAACCAGCAAATGGGTTAAACCATTCAAAGCATAGGAAAATGGCAACCATGTTATCAATCATTCCAGGCGTGGGTCAAATGTATAATAAACAATTTGTAAAAGGTCTTATTTTTCTAGTATTAACAGGTTCATTTATTGTAGCCTTTGCTGATTTATTAAATATGGGATTATGGGGTATCGTAACGCTTGGTACAGAAGTTCCACGTGACCATTCTGTCTTTCTATTAGTAGAAGGAATCTTGGCTCTTATCGTTATCGCTTTTGGGCTCAGCATATATGCATTTAACTTATATGATGCATACCAAAATGGAAAGAAACGTGATATCGGAACACCGTTAAATTCTGTAAAAGAGCAATACCGTAATTTGTTAGATCAAGGTTTTCCTTATTTAATGGTTTCACCAGGTTTTCTACTACTTATCTTTGTTGTCGTATTTCCAATCATCTTCGTAATTTTAATCGGATTTACAAACTATGATTTATATCATTCTCCTCCAGCTAAATTAGTAGATTGGGTGGGCTTTAAAAACTTTATTGATATTTTCACTTTACCGATGTGGAGAGAGACATTTTTAAGTGTATTCTCTTGGACTGTCATTTGGACATTCGTTGGAACAACATTACAAGTTGCGCTTGGCATTTTCTTAGCAATTATCGTAAATCAGCCTGGTATTAAAGGGAAGGCGATTATTCGAACAATCTTCATTTTACCGTGGGCGGTTCCAGCATTCGTATCCATTCTTGTTTTCTCTGGTATGTTTAATGAAACATTCGGAGCGATTAACAATCAAGTATTAGCTTTATTCGGAATTGAAAAGATTGCTTGGATGACAGATCCATTTTGGGCGAAGATTGCTTTAATTATGATTCAAACGTGGCTTGGATTCCCGTTCGTCTTTGCAATGACAACAGGTATACTGCAATCGATTCCGGGAGAATTATACGAAGCGGCTACAGTAGATGGAGCTACAGCTTGGCAACAGTTTCGTAAAATTACATTGCCACTTGTTCTATATGCAACAGCACCAATATTAATTACGCAATATACGTTTAACTTTAATAACTTTAGTATCATCTATCTATTTAATGACGGAGGTCCTGCTGTAGCTGGACAAGACGCAGGTGGAACGGATATTTTAATTTCATGGATTTATAAGTTGACGATGACTTCGGCGCAGTACGGGAAAGCCGCAGTTCTTACAATGATATTATCGTTAATCGTTATTACAGTTGCGTTATGGCAATTTAAGAGAACAAAATCATTCCAAGAAGAGGATATGATGTAAATGAATATTAAAAGACAGAAGATGTTACGTCTCTCATTAAGTTATTTAGTTATTTTCGTAATGTGTGCCATCATTTTCTATCCACTATTATGGATAATTGGCTCATCCTTTAATCCAGGTGATAGTTTATCAGGATCAAGTATTATTCCGAAAAATGCAACGCTAGATCATTATCGTGAGTTACTAGATTTGGATAAAAGTAATTATTTACTCTGGTATAAAAACACATTAAAAGTCAGTGTTTTAACAATGATTTTCTCAGTGTTAGCAATTAGTTTTACTGCTTATGCATTTTCGAGATATCGTTTTGTTGGAAGAAAGAATGGTTTATTAACATTTTTAATTCTGCAAATGATTCCAAACTTTGCAGCGTTAATCTCACTTTACATATTAGCACAGTTAACAGGGCTAATTGATACACATCTAGCGTTAATTTTAATTTATGTAGGCGGGGCTATTCCGATGAATACATGGCTTATGAAAGGGTATTTTGATACGATTCCGAAAGAGTTGGATGAATCAGCTCGAATGGATGGAGCAGGGCATTTCCGTATTTTCTGGCAAATCATTATGCCACTTGCAAAACCAATCGTAGCGGTTGTAGCGTTATTTACTTTCATTGGTCCATTTACAGATTTCATTTTAGCGAGTATTATTTTGCGAACACCTGAAAATTATACTTTAGCAGTTGGATTATATGAAATGGTTGCGAAGAAATTCGGTAATGAATTTACAACGTTTGCAGCGGGTTCTGTGTTAATTGCGATCCCAATTTCAATTTTATTCCTATCACTACAAAAATATTTTGTTTCCGGTTTAACAGCTGGAGGTACAAAAGGATGAAAAATGGGACATTACGTCCCATTTTTCTTTTCATCTCCCTATAAATAAGTTTATAGGAAGATGAAAAGAGATTTGACATCCCATATGAAAAGAAGTGAAATAAATAGTATATTATAGTATAGGAAAAAATAGCTATATCCCTTACAATACATGAAGAGGGAGAATAGGATTAATTTTGCAAGATATAAAAAATGAAAATTTATGACTTGCAATGAGTGCGAGATAAAATATATGAAAAATGGCAGAGAAATGAGAGGAGGGGGATTTTTATGACAGTTACAATTAAAGATGTGGCGAAGAAGGCGAATGTAGCACCATCTACCGTTTCTCGTGTAATTGCTGATAATCCAAGTATAAGTGAAAAAACAAAGCGTCGTGTTCGGAAAGTAATGAGTGAACTAGGGTATCATCCTAATTTAAACGCAAGAAACCTAGCTAACCAAACAACAAAAACAATTGGCCTTGTTATGCCAAGTTCTGCAAGTAAAGCTTTTCAAAATCCTTTTTTCCCAGAAGTTATAAGAGGAATTAGTTCATTTGCACATGTGGAAGGGTATGCGCTTTATATGTCGACAGGTGAAACGGAAGATGAAATTTTTAACGGTGTTGTAAAGATGGTGCAGGGGCGCCAAATTGGTGGCATTATTCTTTTATATTCAAGAGAGAATGATCGGATTATTCAATATTTACATAAACAAAATTTTCCGTTCGTATTAATTGGGAAACCATATGATCGTAAAGAAGAAATTACATATGTAGATAATGACAATTATACAGCTGCAAGAGAAGTGGCAGAATATTTGATTTCATTAGGTCATAAACAAATCGCATTCATCGGCGGTGGATCAGATTTACTTGTAACGAGAGATCGTTTGGCTGGTATGAGTGATGCTTTAAAATTAGCAGACATTGTATTGCCCAAAGAATATATTTTACATTTTGATTTTTCAAGAGAAAGTGGTCAACAAGCCGTTGAGGAATTAATGGGGCTAAAGCAACCACCGACAGCAATTATGGCAACGGATGACTTGATTGGTCTTGGTGTGTTAAGTGCACTTTCTAAAAAAGGGTTTGTTGTACCCAAGGATGTTTCAATTGTAAGTTTCAACAATGCTTTATTATCAGAAATTGCGAGTCCGCCACTCTCGACAGTTGATGTGAATATATACCAGCTAGGATATGAAGCTGCAAAAGCTTTAGTTGATAAAGTAGAGAATGCGGAGTCTACTGCAAAGTGTATTATTATTCCGCATAAATTACTGAAGCGTCAAACTTGCGATCATTATGCAACAAAAAGCTAAGAGTTTAACTCTTAGCTTTTTGTTGTAGAAAGGCTTCTAAACGGTCACAGCCTTCTTTTAAAGTTTCAATACTATATGCATAAGACAAGCGAAGGTAGCCTTCACCATATTCAGAGAATGCTGTTCCAGGAACGACGGCAAGTCCAGCTTCTTTGACAAGGTCAAGTGCAAAATCAAATGATGAAGATGTTAAATGGCCAACATATGGGAATAAGTAAAATGCACCTGTTGGCTTTTCAACTGTTAAGCCCATTTGAATAAGTCTATTATATACGTAATCACGGCGTTTTTTGTATTGATGGCGCATCATTTTTGGTGCATCTTTAGCAGCTGTTAATGCTTCAATTGCAGCATATTGAGCGATTGAAGTAGCGCACGTTACGTTGTATTGATGAACTTTTAATATATGCCCAGCTAAATAGCTTGGTGCAAATAATAGACCGATACGCCAGCCAGTCATAGAATGCGATTTTGATAAGCCGTTAATGACGATAGTCTTTTCACGCATTTCTGGGAAATGAGCAATCGATGTATGTGTTTGTTCATATACAAGTTCACTATAAATTTCATCAGAAAGGACGAAAATATTTTTATCTTTTAAAACATCTGCAATATCTTGTAGTTCTTTTTTAGATAAAGTGACACCAGTTGGATTAGAAGGATACGGCAGTACGACGCATCTTGTTTTTTCTGTAATAGCATTTTCCAGTGCTTCGGCTGTTAAACGGAAGCCAGTTTCACGAACATCGATAAAAATAGGTGTTGCACCGCATAATCGAATAATCGGCTCGTATCCGGGATAAATAGGAGCAGGTAAAATGACTTCTGTTCCTGGCTCTAAAATCGTTCGAAATGCAACATCAATTGCTTCACTGGCACCAATTGTAACGATGGTTTCGGTTTCAGGTGAATAATGTAAATCGTAGTTATCTTTTACAAAGTTACAAGCTGCCTTGCGTAATTCTAGTAAACCAGCGTTATGTGTGTAGCTTGTATAATTTTCTGTAATAGCCCGTTTTGCCGCTTCTTTTACAAGAGAAGGTGTAGGAAAATCGGGTTGTCCAATTGTTAAAGAGATAAGGTTATCGTAGTTTTGAATCATGTTAGAGAATTGGCGGATCCCAGAAATTTGGATGTCCTTCACTCTAGGATTAATGAATTGTTCCATTGTATCTCCCTTTCTTCCGTTTGAAAATTAAGTTCATTTTAACATATTTTCTATCATTTCGCTTGCGTATATGTTACGTAGAAAGAGAGGGATAATAGAAAAAAAGCCGCTGTAAGCGACTTTTAATATCCGTACTCCCAATCTATTTCATCCTCATTCCAAAGTACAGATGATACTTTGCCAAGGTGAACAACCGATTCATTCACAGCACATGTGCAATTTGCCTCTCCTGTTTTATGCTGTAACTCTTCATATACTGATTTTTCAACATTTTCTAGAACGACTAAATTCTCTTCTTTTAAAACAAGCGTAGTACCCGCCATATTTATCTTCCTCCTACTAAAATAATGATCACTTATTTGTAAACATAGATAGTATGGATTATATGCTGTATTTTGCTATAGTTGTCCGTCTCATGAAGTATTTTTTTATTTTCTTTGTAATCCGTATTCATTGTATACTGCCGGACAGAAATTTGGTACAGGGTTTACATTCATTTCGAAAATCTGTAACAATTATTATGTGTTGTTAACAAAGAATTAACAAATATGTTAAGAAAAATCAAAATCTTACAACAAATACGTCTGTAAAATGATATAATCATATCAAAATACATATAGGGGATGAGAGGCTATGGAGCTTATCCGTGATTTAATGATCCAAATTGCCATCATTATTTTGCCACTATTTTTATACGAAGCGATTCGTTTAAATCGTTATCAAGAAATGCCTCCGAAGCCGAACCGCTACTTTATTATGTTTTTATCTAGCATTACACTCGTTCTCTCTATGACATACTCTATTTGTTTTGGGGACGTTTGTGGGTATAACTTTCACCCAATCCCGATGGTTAGTGGTTTTCTATATGGTGGGATTGTTGGTTTAGTCCCGGCTGCTATTTTTGTTGTATATGAATGGGTGCTAAAGGGAATAAACCTTCTTCCAGTTATAGAAGTAATATTCCTATCGATAGTTCCATTATTTTTATCAAAGAAATGGTCTCTATTTTCAAGGGATAAGAAGCTAATTTTGGCCTTTATGATTTCATCATTGTACGTACTCGTTTCTTTAGTGATTGGCATGATTAATGTTCTGCTAGAAACGGGGTTTACACCATATGTTTCGCACTTATATAGCGGATACATATTCGCTTCGCTTATTATGGTTATGACAATGGTATTTCAGGTGTACTTAACAGAATATTTAAATGAAAATGCAATACTACGTACAGAGATGCAAAAGTCAGAAAAGCTTAATATTGTAAGTGAGTTAGCGGCAAGTGTTGCACATGAGGTTCGAAATCCGCTCACTGTTGTTCGTGGTTTTATTCAATTGCTTGAAAGTACGGAAGATGTGAAGAATAAGGATTATATGCGTCTCGTATTAGCCGAATTAGACCGGGCAGAACAAATTATTTCAGATTATTTGAATTTAGCAAGGCCACAAATTGAGAAGAAAGAACATATTTGCTTATCAGCCCAATTAATAGAAATGACAACCCTTATGTCATCATTTGCAGCGATGCAAGGTGTATATTTGCAAGTTGAGATTTCTGAAAGCCTTTATACGATTGGTGATAAGACGAAATTAAAACAAGCTATTATGAATGTTGTTAAAAATGGTATTGAAGCAATTCAAGGAAATAAAGGATATTTAAAGGTAACGGCTATGCAAAAAGATGAAACGATTGTAATAAGAGTTAAAGATAGTGGTGTTGGTATGACGAAAGAACAGTTAGCCAGGCTCGGACAACCGTATTATTCTTTAAAAGAAAAAGGAACAGGATTAGGTCTTATGGTAACATTTAGTATTTTACAAGCACATAATGGTACGCTGGAATATAAAAGCGAAAGTGGGAAAGGCACGGAAGCAATTATTATATTACCAGCTGTAAGAAATAAGGAATAAAAGTTACCGATGGAAGGTAACTTTTTATTTTATATAGGAAAAAATATATTATTTTATTCAGTTGTTTTTTCTTGTTTTGTTCGGCTAAATAAACTTCTAAATGATTGGAAAAAGCTTTGTTCTTTTGAAGCAGCAACTAATCTTTTTGTTTCTTGAATTTCACGAATGACTTGCATAAGTTGTGCATCACGATTGCTGTCTTTATTATAAATTTGATTTACGAGTTTATTCATTTTTTCTTCTTGCTTAGATTCTCGTTTATACATATGATTCATTAATAAGTCCATCTTTTCTTTTTGCAAGGCATCTGTTTGAGCGGCATGATCTACTAACTCCTGTAGCATCTTTTCTTGAGAGCCTTCTTTTACATAAACTTGTTGCATCAATTCATCTAGCTTTTCATCTTTTAAACGATTTTGGGTAATTAGGGTAGAATTTTGATGAATAATTGCTTCATTTAACTGAGCGAGCATTTCAAGTTTTAACATAAACTCCTCAAAGTTACGCCCATCTTCTTTTTCTTTCGGTTGTATCTCTTGCTTATCTTGTATAACTGGTACAGGAGGAGCTTCTTTTTCTTTTAAAATAATTGGTATCGTTTCTGAAATGTCTTCTTGTAATGTAGCAGCTCTTTCATGTATAGATTTCAATAGTTTTAAATCATCCAGTTTATAAATACGAGCATCAGCTGTTTTGGAGATCATATAACCATGTTCCTCTAACAGTTGACTATATTTGCGAACTATATGTTTTGGGATGCCTGTTTTATTCGTGACATCTTTCGTTTTATAGGTAGCTTCCATCATATTTCCTCCCCAAAAAGTATCGTATATATCATTTCAATCTTTTATGAGGACTTCCTTTGAAAAAGAATGTCGGAAGGTTATTAGTTTTCTACAGCATTAGTGAAAAGATGAAAAAAAATGAGAGTTTTTGGCGGAATGGCGAAGAAGAGATAAAATAATGTCTGAAAACATAGACAGGATAAGTTTGTTATAATAACTGAGGAAAAGAAACTGGTAGAGTCACGGAGGTATACATGAAGCAATTAAAAGGTATTATCATTTCAATTATTGCAATTCTTTCTATTTTAGTAGCGGTTTATGAAGTACTTGTTCCAGAGGAAACAAGTACAAAAAAAACAAATGCGTATGATCAAGTTCTAGAATTTCCGAAAGAGAGATATCCAGAAACAGGGAAACATATTACGGATGCGATAAAGGAAGGACATTCAGAAGTTTGTACAATCGACCGTGGTGGCGCTGCGGATAGAAGAAAGTTATCGTTAGCTCCATACCCATCAAAAAAAGGGTATGATCGTGATGAATGGCCAATGGCGATGTGTAAAGAAGGCGGAAAAGGAGCACATATCGAATATATAAGTCCAGCAGATAACCGCGGAGCAGGGTCTTGGGTAGGAAATAAGTTAGATAAATACCCAGATGGTACGCGTGTGAAATTTGACGTAAAGTAGTAGTTGCATATTTCATAATGAAGGAGGAGGGGAACGATGGAGTTAACAATTTCTTATTCGCAATTAATGTTAATGAACTATGATGGTGAGCAGCCTTACGTTGACTGGACGGATGAAGATTTTGAAAGAGGTTATGCGAAGGCAGATGGAACTGTTATTTTTGAAGCACTTTCTGATTATACTTGTGAAGTAAAAGTGACCCCAGGGAAACATATTGAGAAAGAAGAAGTGGTTAGAACGGTTGCAGTTCCTTTTACAGTTGAAAATGAATGTATCGTTGTAACAAGTATTCTTTCAAATAAATTTCAAATCCCTATTCCAAATGGTGAGTATACAGTTGTATTACAGGCAACTCCTCTTGAAGAACCAACGGATGATGAATTATATAAAATACAATACGAATTCTTTTTTGAAAGTAAAGAATAAAAATGGGTTATCCTTTTGGAGGATAACCCATTTTTATTATGCGTTTGTTTTTAGTAGGGAACGAGCATCTTTTGCTGCTTGCACCATATGTTCTAGAGCTGGAATAACTTCTTCTGTTCTTCTCGTTTTTAAACCACAATCAGGATTAATCCAGAAATATTTAGGATCGCATACTTGTAAAGATTGTTCTACGATTTTATACATTTCATCTTTACTTGGTACACGTGGGCTATGAATATCATATACACCTAGACCGATGCCCTTTTCGTATGTTGTATGTTTTAATGTATCAATAAATTCTCCGTGACTTCTTGATGTTTCGATAGAAATCACATCTGCATCTAATGCACGAATCGCGTCAACAATATCTTCGAAGTTACTGTAACACATATGCGTATGAATTTGTGTTTCATTTGCTACAGAAGAAGTTGCTAAAAGGAAGGATTGTACTGCCCATGTAATATAAGCGTCCCAATCTTTTTCTTTCAGTGGCATTCCTTCACGAAGTGCTGGCTCATCGACTTGGATTACTCGAATTCCAGAAGATTCAAGTAGTTCAATTTCATGACGAAGAGCTAATGCGATTTGATACGAAACTTCTTTTCTTGGAATGTCATTTCGAACGAAGGACCAATTTAAAATCGTAACAGGTCCAGTTAACATTCCTTTTACAACTTTTTCTGTTAAGCTTTGTGCATAAACAGTTTCCTTAATAGTCATTCCATCAATAAAGGCTACATCACCATAAATAACAGGTGGTTTTACGCAGCGAGAACCGTATGATTGTACCCAACCGTTTTTAGTGAATGAGAAACCAGCAAGGCGCTCACCAAAATATTCAACCATGTCAGTTCTTTCAAATTCACCATGCACAAGAACATCGAGACCGATTTCTTCTTGGTAACGAATCCATTTTTCTGTCTCTTTTTCAATAAATTGTTCATATTGTTCATTTGAAATAACACCGTTACGCCATTCTTTTCGCGTTTGGCGAACTTCAGTTGTTTGCGGGAAGCTACCGATAGTCGTTGTTGGTAACAACGGTAACTTTAGGGCAACTTGTTGTAATTCGTATCGTTTTTCAAATGGAAGAGGACGTGAAAAATCTTCTTCTTTTAGTGCTGTTCGTGCTGCTTTGACATCTTCTCGGTTACGTGCAGCAGATGAACGAATTGTATGATGTACGTTTCGATATGTTTCCAGTTCATTACTAATGCTTTCTGTACCTTGAGTCAGAGCGGAATGAATAAGAACTAACTCTTCTAATTTTTGATTTGCAAATGCCAACGCATCAAATAGCTCAGTTGATAAGTGAGTTTCTTCTGTTTTATCGATTGGTGTATGCAATAAGCTACAAGAAGGTTGAACGATGAGATCTTTCGTTTGGACTTGTTTTTGTAACGTTGTAAATAACGTAAGAACTTCATCAAGGTCAGCTCTCCAAATGTTACGGCCATCTATACAACCAACAGCTAAAGTTTTATCAGCTGGGAATCCATATTTTGAAATAGCATTTAAATTACCTTCTTTACCATGAACGAAATCTAATCCAATACTTGATACTGGGAATGTAATAATTTCTTCATAGTTTTCTTCTACACTATCAAAGTATGTTTGTAAAAGAAGAGTCGCATTTGGAACCTCTTTACGAATAGCTTCATAAATTTCTTTTGCTTGTTGAACTTCTTCTTTCGTTAAAGAAGCGAAAATCGGTTCATCAACTTGAATGATTTGTGCACCAGCTGCATGTAGTTCTGAAAGCAGTTGTACGTAAGGTGCAACTAACTGTTTTAAAATAGTAGCAAATTGCTCTTGTGTATAGCCTTTAGCTAATTTCAAGAAAGTATATGGTCCTAAAATAACAGGTTTTCCATCTACACCCAATTCTTGTTTTGCCTCTTCGTATAAGCGAAGTGGACGATTATCTTTTAAAGAGATTTGTAATCCCTCTTCATATTCAGGAACGATATAATGATAGTTTGTGTTAAACCATTTTGTCATTTCGGAAGCTACGTGATCTTTAGAGCCACGCGCCATTGCAAAATATACATCTAGGTAAGATGTAAACTCAGAAAAACGTGATGGGATAAATCCTAGCATATAAGCAGTATCCAAAACGTGATCGTAATATGTAAAGTCGCCAATTGGAATGAGTTCAATCCCTTTTTCTTGCTGTACTTTTACGTGTTGAAGGCGAATTTCTTTCATTGTTGTTAAAAATTGTTCTTCATTGATTTTATTGGACCAAAAAGCTTCCAATGTTTTTTTCCACTCTCGTTGTAATCCGATACGTGGATAACCTAAGTTACTTGTTTGAATTGCCATTTCAAATTCCTCCCTAATTAAAAGTAAGCACTTCCGTTTACTAGGAAATACCTATAACAAAAAGCATAAAGGCATAGAAAATAAGCCTTCCTTTTTGTTTTAACACCTCATCATCATCCGTGAATCTATCAGTGTTGTTAAAACAGGCAGGTCTCCTGACTTATGCTTCATATAATTTCTTTTACCTTCCCGTTTTCACAGTGGCACTACAAAGAAATCTCAGCATTTACAGTGGCGGGACCGTGTTGGAGTTTCACCAAGCTTCCCTTTTAAACACGAAACGAAATGTTCGTGTACCTATTTTCCTTTTGAAAGGAATTTAACAAGCGATATGATATTGAAACAAATTCTAACACAATTTTTGGAATTTTGTCTACTGTTTTGAAATAAGAAAATTCTAAAGTTTTTTATTTTTATTATTCTTATTTTTCTGATTAATAAAAAGGATTTAATTGGATTAAGCTTATAAAAAAGTGTGTACTTGTACAGAGGTAAGACGCTAATTATGTTGTTTAACAATTGGTCTATATTTTGGAATAAGGAAGGGGATTAGATGGTTCATTTCGAAATAGTAAGTTATCAAAAAAAAGAACAAGGTTACTGTATAAAGATGAATATACTAAGTTTATAGAAATGGGGAATTATATGAATTTCAAACAAAGAATTGAATACAGTTTGGATGAAAACCAACATCCTTTTTATATAGAATTTTAAGAAACAACTTTCCATTATGGGAAGTCAGTGATGAATAAATATTAGATTTTCAAACAAATGTATTGTTATATTTTTGAGCACAGTGAAGTATCTTGTATCGAAAATTAAACAGCTATATGATACCCTCGTCCTAAATTAGAACGGGGGTATGCTTGTTTTAGGTATTAAAATTAAATAACTTTATTGTCTTTTTATAGTTTTTTCTTTATAAGTTCACCCTTCATCTATATCAATTTCTGAAAGTCGCCCTTCAACTGCATCTGTAAGGAGGGTGTTTAACCATTGCAATTCAACTGTAATATGTTCAATAACGCTTTGCAAAATATATAGTTGGGCACGTGGAATTTTTCCTTTGCTACAATCATAAATAGTTTGCATATTATGTAAATATTGAATGGTGTCATTTTTCTTCTTTTCTAAAATAGGAACTAACTCTTGATCATTACCAAAATGAGCGAAAGAGAGTGCCGAATAAATTGGTTTATATATTTGATTTTTTGCCTCGAATTGTTTTAATAGTAACGTGTGAAATAATCGTTTACCTTCTTCTGTTATATGAAAGATTGTTTTATCTGGTCTATTCGTATCTCGAACAATAGTTGTAACACGAATGGCCCTTTGTTTTTCTAATTGCTCGAAGGCATAGTAAAGTGATCCTTTTGCATATTTAATATAACAGTCCATTTGTCGTTCTTTCATGATGTGCTGCACTTCATATGGATGTTTATCTCCTTCGAGTAGCAAGCCGAGAATGACTAATTTCATACTCATGCTGTTTCAACTCCTATATATAAAAACTTTATACATATTATAAACGGCATATCCGTTTTCATAAAGGGATATGCCGTTTCTTTTCTATATATTAACTTACCTGCTTCTGTTTTTGTTTCGTTTTTGGACCTGTAAAAAGGCGCTCATCTCCCATAAGTAAAATGCAAATAATACTTAGTACAGCCGGGATAAGTGCCCAGAAGAATGTACTGGCAATAGATGTAGCAAGAGCTTCTTTAATACCGGTTAATATTTCAGCTGGTATTTTATCGGTAGCACCTGGTGATAATAAGAAACTTGTGTCTCCACCCTTTGGAGCTAATTTTGCTAGTTCAGGAGGGAACACAGTGTTTAGTTTATCAGTAAAAATATGATTTTGAATTGTACCGAAAATTGTTACACCAAGAGTCATACCGAGTGAACGGAAGAATGAGTTTGTTGATGTAGCAGAACCACGGTCTCTCATTTCTAATTTGTGGATAGAAGACATACTTAAAACTGAGAATGAGAAGCCAACTCCAAGCCCAGCGAGAACCATAAATAGTGTTACGAGTAGGCGAGGTGTGTCCATTGTTAAAGTGCTTAGTAAATAAATACCAAGAACGAAGAAAACTCCAGATACCATCATAATGTTACGATAACTTGTTCGAGAAGCTAACTGTCCACCTGTTTGACTTCCAATTACAGAGCCAACCATCATAGGTGTTAATATCAATCCAGCATTTGAGGCTGAACCACCGAGAACACCTTGAACGAAGATTGGGATATAAACTGTACAGATGATAAAAGCGGCACCATAGAAAAAGGCAACACCTTGGCTAGCTGCGAATAAAGGTTTTTTAAATAGATGGAAAGAAATGATAGGCTCGGTTGCTTTTCGTTCTACGAAGAAGAAAATAATAAGCATAATAACAACGGTTGTAAATAAGCCGATAATTACAGTGGAATTCCATGCGTATTCTTTACCACCAAGTTCTAAGGCGAACATTAAGCAAACGATACTAATAACAAGTGTAATAGCGCCAGCCCAATCAATTTTTTGTTTTCTAAATTCTAGAGATTCACTGTAGTATTTCGTAATGAAGAAGAAGGAGATAAGTCCTAATGGGATATTAATATAGAAGACCCAGTGCCAACTTATATAGTCTGTAATATACGCACCTAATAAAGGACCGAATACACTAGATGTCCCGAAAACAGCACCGAATAGCCCTGTCATTTTTCCACGCTTTTCTGGTGGGAATATATCGTACATAATTGTGAAGGCGATAGGCATAAGAGCGCCGCCACCAATTCCTTGAATTGCTCTATAAATACTTAGTTGCTCAATACTAGATGCTGTTCCGCAAAGTGCAGAGCCGAACAAGAAAAGAATAAGGCCACCAATATAAAAGCGTTTCCGTCCATACATATCAGAAAGTTTTCCGAAGATAGGCATCCCTGCCATTGTTGCTACCATATATGCAGACGTGACCCAAACGAACTTGTCAAATCCTCCTAGATCTCCAACGATTGTTGCCATTGCTGTTGCAACAATTGTATTATCCATTGCCGCCATTAAAATACCAAGTAGTAAACCAGCAACAACAAATTTTGTCTTGTTGGAGTCTTTTTTTAATAATTGAGATTCCAAAGATAACCCTCCTTTAATAATAAGTAAACTATATTAAGTTTTGAGTGCAGCGCATAAAAATTAAAAGTATAGTTTTTTTAATCAATTTATACAAGTGCACTGACAAGCCATAAAGAATATTATAGTCAAATTTGACTAAAAGGCAAACTTTTTCTTCCGTCAAAATATTCTGTTGTATGGACAGCGAAAGAGTAAGTAATACTTAGTATTGATATAAAGTCAATAAAGGAAATTGTAAAAAAATATTTCAGTAAGAATACGTCTGTTAACAAATGAAAAATGGTTTTTTCTTTATATTGTCGAATAGGATAAAAGGAAGGGTAGTAACTATACATCGTTTTGCAACAAGCTTTATTAATATTGTGTAGAGAGGCAGAATAAGGTCGTATGGATATGATGCATCTGAAATGGGGTGAATATTATTATGAAAATATGGAAACGAATTTCGGATCAAGGAAGGCATTCAATACCTCTACAACCAGTATTATGGATTGATGGCTCAAAAAAGGAAAACGAATGTCCTAACATAGCAGTTACATTACAAATCCGTAGTATGTATAAAGAAAAATTTTCATATGAACTGATCTATGATGTAAACGACATACTTATTATTCGAATTGAAGTTGAAAATAAAGGAATGGAAATGATTTCACGAGTTGTAGTAAGCCATATGATTCGAGATTATTTTGCCTATATTCCAAATTCATTAAAGGCTGATAAGGGGATGAGCGAGTTTTTGTTTCAGCTTGTAAGGTGGAGAATCGATAATTTATTACCGGATGAGAAGGTAGAATTAATTTGTAAAATAAAAGCAAATAAAGATAAAGCACTCAAAAACGCATTATTTCAGGCTACATATACATTTCAATATAACGGAGTATCATATGGTCCACTGCAAACAAATGAAGTTGTGGTGCGACAATGATAAAAAGGAACCTGTATGGAAGGTTCCTTTTTTAGTGAAGATTGTGCTTTTTGAGTACTTTCTTTTGTTCTATTCCTTTTTTTCCTACATAGTTATTTTTGAAGCCAAAGTATAGAATAAATAAAAATGAAGCAACATTCACAATAGCATCGATTTGATCGTTTGTAATAAAGTTTATTCCGAAAGAATTGAATAGTAATTTTAAGGATAATAGAAAGCCCGCTAGTAAACGTATAATATCTGATAGATTTTCTTTTTGTAGCATATAGGTCGCTCCTTTTTAAAAACGATATATAGTATATATATGAAATGAAGTAGAAAAGGTAGACAAGTTTAAGCGGAAATGTACACCTAATATGTACATTTTTTATTTTGTAGAAAAACATAATTGTTATAGAAACATATATTGGTATAGAAGGGAGGAAAAGTATGAAACATAAAGGGAAAATTAGTGGATTACTACTTGGGAATACAGTGGCAGTTACAGAATGGATTGCGCTTCAGGATGTAATTACAAAACTGGATTCACGATCATTTTATACCGTCTTTATTATTTATATATTGCAAATGATACTCAGCTATTATTTTGGACATTGGTATGATAAAAAAGCGAGTGAGCAGGTGGATACGGAAGTAGGAGGAATGGCAAGTAATGATTTTGTAGTTGATTTTTTTGAGAAAGTAGCTGCTTTATCAGAACGGGATTCTCATAATATTACAGTGTATATTCTTTCTGTGAAAGAATGGAAAGAACTAAAAGAAACAGTGCAAGAAAAGAAAATGGAGGTGTTAATACAGAAACTGGAGAGTACAATTGTAAAGACAATTCGCAAAGGGGATGTTGTTACTAGGTGGGATGAAAATAAGTATGTGATTGTGGCGATTGATAACGGACATGAAAAGTCGACAATAACAAACCGGTTAATGAAAAATATTGAAAGTGAAATAGAGAATGGTTTGTTAAGTATGACGCTATTATTTGGAGCTGCTAGTTATCCAATAGAAGGAAAAACTTTTGAAGAATTGTTAAGAAAAGCACAAAATCAATTGTATCAGAATAGAAATTCGTAAGGAAATAAGTAAAACTTTGATTTGAAGAAATATGATATGAAGAAGTTTTGATTGTAACATTTTTTTGACTTTTATTACAAAAGGGACTTTTTTTGTAATAAAAGTCTTTAAAAATATATGAAATAGGCATATAATTATGATGGATGTGTCAATGCATTTTGCACAATGTGTTTCATTTTAAAAGTGTAGAGGAAAGCATACTCTACACTTTTCCTTTTTAGGGAATGGCAAGAATAATTGTAAGTTGTTGCAAGATAGCATTTATACTGTGTAAAATGAACAAAGAGATTATTTGATAGAAAGCGGGAAAGGGAATGATAGAATGATAGACGTGAGAGAACAACGAACATCTTTTATCAGGTAAATGATTACTGTTGTTCTTCAAATTATTATGGTTGTGATGAATTCCGTTGTACTTTTATCCGACTTTAATGGGCAGTAAGACCCCCACCTCAAAATTCAGCGAAAGCAAAGAAGTTAGGTGGGGGATCAACTGCCCATAAAAGTCCGATTGGTTCAACTAATAATCAGTGGGGGATGAAGAACCCCCCCACTGATTAAAGTTTCACTTTATGTAATACATAGTATGAATAGGTTTTAAAAAGTGCCAAGTAACAGATGGATATGAAACTGCTATTTAGTTTAAAAGCGGAAAATGTAATTTCAAGTAATACAATTTGTACAAGTATTATAAACAATATGAATGATTTTCGTAAAAAAGGTGCGAGTGTGGAGTTTTGTTTATAGAAGGATATATAATTTCATAGCTTTTTACACGATGATCGTATATAAGTAGGAGGAAAAAGATGTTGAAATATAGTAAATTAGCAATTGTAACTGCATTATCAATGACTTTACTAGCCGGTTGTTTCGGACCAAAACCAGAAGAGGAATTATATGTTGCGTTTGAAAATGCTGCAAAGCAAGAAAAAACAATGTTTGAAGATGCAAAAAAACTTGAAACTTTAGAGAAAGAGGGACAAGAGTTATATAACCAGATTGTTCAAGAAGGAAAAGATAATAATCAAACTGTTAAGGAAAAACTGAACCAAGCAGTGAAAAATACAGATGAACGAGAAAAAGTGCTTAAAAAAGAAAAAGAATCTTTAAATAAGGCGCAAGAAGAAGTGAAATCAGCAGATAAATATGTGAAGAAAATTGAAGATAAGAAATTGAAAGGTCAAGCGGATAAAGTAAAAAGTACATATGAGAAACGACATGATTCATTTAATAAAATGTATGACAGCTATAATAAATCGTTAAAACAAGAAAAAGAATTATATACAATGTTACAAGATAAAGGTACAAAATTAAAAGATATTAGTGAAAAAGTAAAAGCAGTAAATCAATCTTATAAGGATATTGATTCAGAAAAAGATAAGTTTAATGAATTCACGAAATCTTATAATACAGAAAAAATAGCTTTTTATAAACAAGCAAATATTAAAATTAAAGAAGAGAAAAAATAAAACAGTTTGGCCTACAATTGGCCAAACTGTTTTATTTTTTTGTATAAGTACGACTATACCATGGAACAGGTTCACTTAATTTTTTTTCTTGTTTTAGCGCTTCAGGACCAATATAATCTTGAAGTGTTTTTTTTGCTACTGTTAAAGATAAGGTTGTTTTCGGATTTCGATAGGAGGATTCAAGATGACCGAGATGTGGTAGGATTCGAAAATCTTCTTTTGTAGGAGGAATATGGAAAAAGTAATCACCTAAACGTATAAGAACATCAGATTGTTGTTGGCTAAAACGTGGATTTCTTGAGAAATGTAATCCTTCTTTAATAGCTTTTTTTTCAGTAATTAAGCGTTCTAAAGCTGTTTTTTTTAACCAGTATAAATACTTCGGATTAGTTGCAGCTTTAGCATGACGATTCACAACGAAAATAGATTGAGCTAGTCGATTAATAGAATGTTGGTTTTGTAATTGAGATTGTGGTTGTGAAGGTTTCATATTGAATCTCCTTTCAATTTTCCATTATTATACCATAAGTAAAAGCGATTTTTATTATATGCAAAAAGTGATTGTATATATTTTCAATATTAAAGCAATATTGTTACAAAAAACAACTATTTTGTATAATAGTAATAGAATGTGTTTTAGAAATTTGATAATGAAAGAGTGAGAAGTTTGAAAGAAATATTAAAACAGCAATATGCCATTATAGATATTGGATCTAATACAATGCGTTTAGTTATTTATGAAAAACAAAACGGGGGTTTTTATAAAGAGATTGAAAATACGAAAGTGGTTGCAAGGTTAAGGAATTACTTAGTCGATGGCGTGTTGATTGAAGAAGGAATAGAGGTATTGTTACAAACATTATTTCAATTTCAAGAAAGTACACGATTCCATCAGTTGCACCATGTACTTTGTGTTGCAACAGCAACAATTAGACAGGCTAAGAATCAAGAGGAAATTAAAAAACTTGTTGAAGGACAAACAGACTTTACTCTTAGAGTATTATCAGAATATGAAGAAGCACGTTACGGCTATTTAGCAGTTATGAATTCAACTTCGTTCTCTGAAGGGATTACAGTAGATATTGGTGGGGGGAGTACGGAGGTTACATACTTTCGAAATAGAGAGATTCTAGAGTATCATAGCTTTCCTTTTGGAGCACTTTCTTTAAAGCAACAATTTATTAAAGACGATATACCTACAGAAGAAGAGTTGGAAAAGCTTCAAACGTATCTAGAATATCAATTTCGAACATTACCATGGTTAATTGATAAGAAATTGCCTCTTATTGCAATTGGTGGTAGTGCGAGGAACTTAGTGAAAATCCATCAAAATTTAATTTGTTATCCTATAGCAGGAGTACATTTATACAAGATGAAAGAAGAAGATATTAAAAATGTGAAAGAAGAATTGGAAGCATTGTCGTTCATAGAACTTCAAAAATTAGAAGGATTGGCAAAAGATCGAGCAGATACAATTGTTCCAGCAGTCGAAGTATTTCATATGCTTGTTAATGTTATAGAGGCGCCAGCATTTGTATTAAGTAGAAAAGGATTACGAGAAGGTGTTTTCTATGAAGAGTTGACAAAAGATTTGGGGATTTCATATTATCCGAACGTAGTCGAAGAAAGTTTGTATTTATTATCACATGAATATGAAATGGATATGGAATTTGTAATGCAGCTTATTAAACATGGGAGATTGATTTGTCAACAGCTTGAAGAAACAGGGCTGATTTCTATGTCAGTAGAAGACTGGGAAGTATTCCATCAAGCAGCGAAAGTATTTAATATAGGCAAATATATAGACGAAGAAGCGAGCCGCTTACATACGTTTTATTTATTAGCGAATAAAACAATTGATGGTATGATGCATAAAGAGCGAGTTAGATTAGCGCTTATTGCGTCTTATAAATCAAAAATGTTATTCAAACAACATTTGTCTCCATTTGAAGGCTGGTTTGATAAAAACGAACAAAAAAAAATCCGCCTATTAGGGGCTGTTTTACAATTTTCAGCAGCTCTAAATATAAGACAAAGATCGCTTGTTGAATCCATATCTATAACAGAAAGTAAAGAAGGATTAACATTTGAAATTGTATGTGAACAATCGGCGTTAGCGGAAAAAGTGCAAGCTGAAAAGCAGAAGAAACAGCTAGAAAGAGTATTGAAAACAAATATTATCTTGTTATTTAAATTAAAGAATTGAGTTGTACGGATGTCTTTACGAAAAATTTACACTTTATAATATTGTAATTTGCTAAAATGAAAGTAACTAAATTATAGTAAAAAAGTTTCAAGGGGAAGTGTGAAGAGAATGGAATTATCGAAGGGGAATATAGTAAATTTAAATGATACAGCTTATTACAACAATCGAGAGTTAAGTTGGTTGGCATTTAATGAACGTGTACTACAAGAGGCACAAGATGAAACGAATCCACTCTTAGAAAGATTGAAGTTTATTAGCATTTTTAGCTCAAATTTAGATGAATTCTTTATGGTACGCGTGGCAGGATTGAAGGATCAAGTAAGTGCTGGTTTTAACCAACCAGAAAATAAGGCCGGTTTAACACCAAAAAAGCAATTAAATAAAATTGCGATAAAAGCACATGAATTAATGACAGTACAATATGGTACGTTTAAAAATTATGTGTTGCCAGCGCTTGAGTTAGAAGGGATTGAGCGTTTAACATTTCATGATTTGACGAAAGAACAGAGAGAATTTATAGAAGAGTATTTTGATGAACAAATTTTCCCAGTCTTAACACCTGTGGCTATCGATGCATATCGTCCATTTCCGATGTTATTAAATAAAAGTTTAAATTTAGCTACTCTTTTATATGATGAGAAACAAGTGGAAGAAGAAAACCGCACGAAGTTAGGAATTGTACAAGTTCCTTCACTACTTGAACGTTTCATATTTTTACCGAGTGAAGGGCAAAAGCATAAATTTATTTTATTAGAAGACGTAATTAGTAGTTTTACTCATAAATTATTCACAGGATATAAAGTATCATCTGTTACTCGTTTCCGTATTACACGCAACGCGGATTTAACAATTCACGAAGAAGGTGCGAGAGATTTATTAAAGGTAATTGAAAAAGAATTAAAAAAACGTAAGTGGGGAGCTGCTGTACGTTTAGAAGTTGGCAAAGAGCATATTGATGAAAGAGTATTAGCATTGTTATATGAGGTGTTGGAAGTAAAGGATGAAGATGTATATATAATGGATGGACCATTAGATTTAACATGTCTATTTTCTTTATATAAAAAACTAGCTCCTTTATATGAACATCTAGTATATCCGGCTCTTATTCCGCAACGGCCTCAAGACTTAGGGGATGCAGAAGATGTATTTGAAAAAGCGATTGAGCATGATATTTTATTACATCATCCTTTTGAATCGTTTCAGCCAGTAGTTGATTTTGTCCGTGATGCGGCAGACGATCCGAATGTACTTGCAATTAAACAAACATTATATCGAGTAAGTGGGGATTCGCCGATCATTCAGGCGCTAAAGATAGCGGCTGAAAAAGGAAAGCAAGTGACAGTATTAGTTGAATTAAAGGCAAGGTTTGATGAAGAAAATAATGTGCATTGGGCTAAAGAATTAGAACAGGCTGGATGTCATGTTATTTACGGTGTAAGTCATTTAAAAACACATAGTAAAATTACACTAGTTGTAAGAAGAAAAAACGGAAAAATTGAAAGGTTCGTACATCTTGGAACCGGAAATTATAATGATGCAACTGCAAAGCTATATACTGATTTTGGCTATATTACATCACGAAAAGACTTTGGTGTCGATGCAACAAATTTCTTTAATTATTTGAGTGGTTATACAACAAAACCGCATTTTCATCATTTATCGGTTGCGCCATTTGATATAAGAGAGCAATTTATGGATTTAATAGATGAGGAAATCCGTTATCATAGACAATATGGAAATGGCTATATTATCGCTAAGATGAATTCATTAACTGATAAACCACTCATTAAAAAAATGTATGAAGCATCACAAGCTGGAGTAAAGGTGGAACTCATCGTTCGAGGAACATGTTGCCTACGACCTGGTATTCCAAATGTAAGTGAAAATATTCGGGTAGTTAGTGTTGTTGGGAGATATTTAGAACATAGTCGAATTTATTATTTCCATCATAATGGGGAAGAGAAAATATACTTATCTTCAGCTGACTGGATGACGCGGAATATGGAGAAGCGAGTAGAAATATCTTTCCCGATATTAGATATTGAAATGAAGGCGAGAATTAAGGCGATTTTACAGCTTACTTTAGCTGATAATGTGAAAACGCGCGAACAAAATAAAGACGGTGACTATTATTATGTTATTAATAGCGGTGCAGAAGAGATTGATAGTCAAGTGAAGTTGTTTAAGATGGCGTATCAAAACACAGATGCTGAATAATGAGAACAAAGTAAAAACCTCTTTTTAAAAAGAGGTTTTTACTTTGTTCTCTACTTATTGTATGTTCTCAAAATAGAAGCAAGAGTAGAGAGAATAGTTTTTATTGTAAGCATGTTAATGGAGTATGGATCGGTTAAGAGAGGGAATAACATTAGTAGAATTGTTGCGGTACATTAATAATAGTATGGTTGTTGACAAGGTCCACCATAACAAGGGTAAGGTGCTGGCGGTGGGAAAGGTGGTGGATATGGTGGGTAAAATGGTCTAGGACCGAAAGCTAATGCCCCGCCGAGCAGTCCACCAGCAATGCCAGCTAGAAATGGAACACCAAAAAACGGAAAGAAGCGTGAGTCGCTTACTGGACCAATAGGTGCTGAACGGACTGGGATTGGTTGATAATATGGATACATGAACAAACCTCCTTTATTGGACTCACTTTTATCATATGGTAAACGAAACATGGATGAGCGCGTACAAGAAAGGATATGTAAGAAAATAGGCGAATTATTACGAATGTTGGAGCGTGAAAATCGTAATTTCAGGTTTTGACATAAATCGGAAGGGGACACGAGTTCTTCCGAGGCCTCGATTGACATAGAGCGCTAAATCCCCAATTGTATAGAATCCTTCAACATAGTTTTGAGCAAGTGATGGAGTAACAACAGCACCTAAAAAAGGAATTTGTACTTGTCCGCCATGGCTATGACCAGAAAGTTGTAAGTTAACTGGATAGTTAGCAATTTGTGGTGCAATATCTGGCTCGTGAACAAGAACAATATTATAAGTGGTTTGCCGAGCGCGTTGCAGTGTCTTTTCTATTTTAGGTTTGCCTAGCAGTATATCATCAAGACCGAAAATGGAAATTTCACTATTATCCAGTAGACGGATTCTCTTTTCGCTATTTAGTAATAGTTCAAATCCAGATTCACGCATGATGTGTTCGTAGTACTCCGTTCCATATCCGCCGTGATCATGGTTACCATAAATAGAAAATTTACCGAAGGGTGCTTGTATATTTTTTAAAATGGATGCAACGAAAGGAGTGTCAGTATACGTTTGATAATTATCAATGAGATCGCCAGTAAAAAGAACAATGTCGGGTTTTACAGCATTAATTTTAGAAACGATTTTAGATAAATGCTGGAGAGAGAAATAGTACCCGAGATGTAAATCGCTAAATTGAAGAATCTTCATACCATGAAAACTTTTTGGTATAAGTTGTGATTTAAGTGTATGTTCTGTAAAAGAGAGTAGATGAGGCTCAATATATTTAGCGTAATAGTATCCGATGCTAGTCGTTATAAATGAATATAGACAAGTTCGCATTCCAGTTTTTAAAAAATCTCTTCTTGTAATTTTCTTCATAAAAATATGAGTATACCTATTTGGCTTATATGACATATGTTCGTTCTATTTACAGGTTACTCAAGCCTCCTTTCAGTTTATTGGAAATATATTTTAAATAATAAAAAAGTAGTATGAATTACGAAAAAACGAATGAAAAGAAACCTCTTTACGTTAAAATATCAGAAAAATTTAAAAATATAAAGATTTCTATTAAATAAAATGATAAAATGAATATGTATTCATTTTTTGGAGGGGATGTATGTGAAAGAAAAGGTAGTTATTATAACAGGTGGATCGAGCGGAATGGGAAAAGGAATGGCAACTCGTTTTGCAAAAGAAGGGGCACGAGTTGTTATTACAGGACGTACAAAGGAAAAATTAGAGGAAGCCAAGTTAGAAATTGAACAATTTCCAGGGCAAATATTAACTGTACAAATGGATGTGAGAAATACGGATGACATTCAGAAAATGATTGAACAGATTGATGAGAAGTTTGGACGAATTGATATTTTAATAAATAATGCAGCTGGGAATTTTATTTGTCCAGCAGAAGATTTATCCGTGAACGGGTGGAATTCGGTCATTAATATTGTGTTAAACGGTACATTTTACTGTAGTCAGGCTGTCGGAAAATATTGGATTGAAAAAGGTATAAAAGGGAATATCATTAACATGGTAGCAACATATGCATGGGATGCAGGTCCAGGAGTGATTCATTCGGCTGCAGCGAAGGCTGGAGTATTAGCAATGACAAAGACACTCGCTGTTGAGTGGGGACGCAAATATGGAATCCGAGTTAACGCGATCGCGCCAGGACCAATTGAACGTACGGGCGGTGCTGATAAATTATGGATTTCAGAAGAAATGGCCAAGCGCACGATACAAAGTGTTCCGCTTGGAAGGCTAGGTACGCCAGAAGAAATTGCAGGTCTAGCTTATTATTTATGTTCAGATGAAGCTGCGTACATAAATGGAACTTGTATGACAATGGATGGAGGACAACATTTACATCAATATCCATTTTAAAAGGGATAAAAAAATGAATGTTTCATTCACTTTTTTACGGTTAAATGTGACGGAATTGTGACATATGAAAGAAAAGTGTTTACAAGAGGTCATATATACGTTATATTTAAGACCTCTTTTTTCTTCATAGTAGAATTGCTAATTCCCCTTAGCATTTTACCCCTCTAATCCCTTCAGGAAAACTGAAGGGATTTTTTATTATTTTTCCGTAAATATCATGTTATAATTTTTGAAAAGTAAAGGGAGGGAAGCACGTTGATAGATGCATTAGATGTAATGAGTAACTTGGATAAAGTCCTTCCTTATTATCAAGCAATTTTTAGTGCTGATGAACATACTGTAATTGGATATGAAGTAGTAGGGCGTATTCAAACAGAAGAGGGCATACAAAGTTTAGCTTCTTTCTTTCATGATGACTCTATTCCAAGTGAGTTTCAACTAGAAGCGGATAACATTATAGTAGAAAAAGCTTTAAATCGTTATTTAGAAAGTGATCAAAAACTATTATTATTTATACATCGGAATGCTAACGTATTAATGAACGATGATGATGAAAGTTTACTTCAACTTTTATTAATGTATGAAAAACAAGGTTTAAATTTGAAAAACATTGTTTTAGAAATTACAGAACATGAATGTAAAGAAGATATAGAGCAATTTAATCATTTGCTTATGTATTATCGTACATATGGTATTCAAATTTCGATTAATAAAGTCGGAACAGGTACAAGTAATTTAGAGCGTATTAGCGTGTTAGCACCTGATATTTTAAAAGTAGATTTAACAAATTTAAGGCAAACTGCACTTTTACAATCTTATCAAGATATTTTATATTCTTTATCATTACTTGCTAGAAGAATTGGTGCGACATTGTTATATGAAGAAATAGATGCTTTTTATCAATTACAATATGCTTGGAAAAACGGTGGTAGATACTATCAAGGAAATTATTTAAAAGAATGTTTACCTGATTTTATTGAAACGAACGTTTTGAAAGAGCGACTTGGTAATGAGTGTCATCAATTTATTCAACATGAGAAGAAGAAGTTACAAAAAATTTATAATTTAACAGAAATGTTACGCGATCGAATTGGTGATGTTCTAGCGAAACAGAAAAAGAATGAAGATATAAATGATTGGTTATTACAATTTAGCCAAAGTGTATCACAGTGTAGTTTTCGCATATTTATTTGTAACGAAGATGGTTTCCAACAATCAGGAAACGTTATGAAAAAAGATGGGGAATGGATTGTGATGCCTGAGTATTACATGAAGAACTGGAGTTGGCGCCCGTATTTTCTAGAAAATATTATGAAAATGCGTTTTGAGAATAAGGCAAGACTTTCAGATTTATATGCTGATATTGAAACTGGTGAGATGGTACGAACATTTTCTTTCCCAATTGATGATGAAAACTTTTTATTTATAGATTTATCGTATGAATATTTATATGAGGAAGATGTTTTATTTTAATGCACGAAGAGATTCGTGCATTTTTTGTTTGTTTTTATCATAAATTGGTAATAGTGAAAATGGTGCTGAAAATGCTGTCTATCGTTGTAAAGATTTTACGAACGAAACGCCCCCTTTCTTTGCATAATCATTGTTACAATGAATACTACAAAGACAAGTTTTCTTAAAAGGAAGGTGAAAAAATGAGGAAATATGGAATATGGTTAATTCTATTTGTGTGCGTTGCCTTTCTAGTTGGGTATAGTGTTACAACGGTTTTAGGAAAAGAGGAAGTGAAAATTGATCGGAAAGAAGTGTTTACAACGATACAAAAGGGTTATGAAACCCAATTTTTAATTCGCGGGAAGCATTTGCCGATGAATAAGATGATAGAAACGTTATCACCATATTTTACAGAGAATTTCCTTCAAGTATTTACAGATGAAAATAGTAGAAGTGATAAACAAAGTGGTGAATATTTACTTCCAGCAAAAGAAGCACCATTCTCTTTTAATTCAGAAACGAAAATGTCATATGATGAAGAGCATAAAATTTTATATGTTTATGAGCGGGCGAAAAGTGGGCAATATCAAATTGTAACATTGCAAAGAGATCAAGGGAAATGGAAATTGGCCGGATATCATGAAAGTCAAGAACTTTTAACTGAAATAAAAAGGTTACAACAATTATAAAGTGAAACTTTAATCAATAGAGGGACATATCCCGTTGAACATTAACTCGCTACAATCGGATGTATACTTCCAAAATATAGCGGGATAAGAATAGGAATAGGTCTTTACCTATTCCTATTCTATATTAAGTAGTTGTTGTAATTTTTCAATTTGAAAACCAGCAACGACTTCACCATCAATTACAACTGTTGGAGTTGAATAAGAATCATAGTCATATAAAAGACGATTGCGCGCAGCGGCGTCTTTTTTTACGTCAAATTCTTCATATACAACGTTATTATGCTTTAAAAATTCTTTCACAATGACACATGGCGGACAATCAGGTTGTGTGTAAACCTCAATTTTTTTCATTGCAATTCCTCCTTTTTACTGTTTTTTATTATATTCTTCCAGTATAAAAATCGCAATAAAGAAGGGAAAAGATGTTCTTTCTGTTTTTTCCTTCGTATTTCGACAAATTTTTAGTTGAGTTTCTGGCCAATAACCTTTATCCTAGAGTGTGGAACATTTTTTCTGTTATGACGGATAGAATGAGTATAGCTGTAAAACCTATTGGTAGGAAGATCAGAGAAAGGAGAGATTTCATGTCTCTACTCCAAGGAATTTTAACTCGACTTGTTAGTCTACAAGAACAAGCTGAAAGCGGTGAAGTAGCACAACGCTATTTTGAAGTGAACGGTGAACGCAAATGTAGCGTGAAATTTTTCGATAAAAGTGAAATGTATGAGTTAGAAGTGTATCAACAAGGTGAAAAACCTCAAGTGTATCAATTCGATAATATCGACATGGTTGCAATTGAGATTTACGATATCATTTCTTGATACATATAAAAAAGGTGTTGCCATATGGCAACACCTTTTTTAGTTTTATTACTTTTAACATATATGTATAGGGATTTTTTATTTTTCCTACAATGGTAATAAAGCGAAATTGTAATCAGTCGTATTTCTGCGTCTTATACTGCTTATTAGCTATCGCCAATTGAGGACGCATAGTAAATAGCAGGATGAAAATAGTGAGGAGGTGTGTTATATGGAACGTTTACCAGTTGTGATTTGTCCTAACTGTCACAATTCTGCTGAGATTATTCATGTATTAACGGCTCAATCTAATCAAAATGTAATTTATACGTGCCAAGTTTGCCAATATGTAATTCGGAATATTGAAACGAATAAAGGGTAGGAAGTTATAATTTTTGTTTTTGTCCCATACAATGAAAATACGAAAAGTCTGTCTAATTGAAAGGACGTGACTATGTGACCGGTGAACATAAATTTTATAATGTTTCAGAGAGACATTTGAATTTTGATATGGTCTTTACCCGTATTTGTAATTTCATTGAAAGGGATCCACGGAATTTATATCGCTTATCTATTGGGACAGACTCACAAGCACATCAAAAGGACACGAGGTTTATTACGGCAATTCATATTCATCGTGTTGGAAAAGGAGCCTGGGGGTGTTTACACCATCAATCAGTAAAAGATAAACCAGCAACTTTACGTGAGAAAATATATTTAGAGACCCAATTTAGTCAAGAAATTGCATGCCTATTTACTCCAAATCATATACAAACGATATGGGATTTATTACATCCGTATGCTCAAGATGGGGCTGGTTTTATAATGGAAATTCACTTAGATATCGGAAATGATGGTTTAACAAAAGAATTTATTCTAGATATGACAGCGAAAATTCAAGCGATGGGGTTAACTGCAAAGATTAAGCCGGATGCTTATGCTGCGTTTAGTTATGCAAATCGTTATACGAAATAAAAAAACATTTTTATATATCTTTCATTAAAAACTGAATATTACATCTATTAAATAGGCAAAAAATTTTATATAATAGGAGTAACGATGCGAGTATAAGGAGAGGGGTATATGAAAAGGGAATTTGTTTTAACGGAAGAAGAGGAAAGTTTGTTACTAGATATTTTATTTCAACAAAATTATGCGAGTGAAATTTTAGCTGTGGAACTTACAGATATTGAGAATGGTTTAAAAAAGACAGATGTGATGCAATATAAAAAAATCACAAGGTTATTTTACAGATTAAAAAATAAAGGGTATTAAGCGCTACCGGAATGGTAGTCTTTTTTTTATGTTGTATGCTAAAATAACTGTGTAATTTTGTTTTTTACTGAAAGAATGTAAGGACAAAATAATAATATGAAAACGCTGTCATAAAATGTGAATAGAGCCGGTGATTATAAGCAGGAAAAAGGGAAAATGGGGGATGTAATATGATTAGTATTCCAAAAGACGAGTTTCAACAAATTTTTGTAAAAGATTTAATGATTTCATCAGAAAAAGTAGCACACGTTCAAATAGGGAATGGTTTAGAGCATGCTTTACTCGTACTTGTGAAATCTGGATATTCGGCGATACCTGTTTTGGACCCGATGTACAAATTGCACGGGTTAATTAGTACTGCTATGATTTTAGACGGTATATTAGGGCTAGAACGCATTGAGTTCGAAAGACTTGAAGAGATGAAAGTAGAGCAGGTGATGAAGCAAGATATTCCGGTTCTTAAGTTAGAAGACTCATTTGCAAAAGCTTTAGAAATGACGATTGATCATCCATTTATTTGCGCTGTCAATGAAGATGGGTATTTTGAGGGGATTTTAACACGTCGAGCTATTTTAAAATTATTGAATAAAAAAGTAAGGCAACATAATCGATAAAGTGAGAAAAGTGACTTCATAGAAACGGAGAAGTCACTTTTTTTTCGTGCATATCAGTTGTGTATGTATTATATTTAAAAAGATAAAAAATATAAGAGTATGTAGTTAAATTAAGGATGAAAAGCTTATTGAGATAAGGTGTATGGAAGCTAAGGAAAGAGGGAGAAAGTTGCAAATTGATGATTTTCAAATGATGGTTGTGTTAGCACAGGAATCAAATATGAGAAAAGCGGCGGAACGTTTATTTGTTTCACAACCTGCGCTTAGTCAACGATTACAATCTATGGAGAAACAATGGGGAATGAAGTTTTTTATTCGCTCGCAAAAAGGATTGACAATTACACCTGAAGGGGAAAAAGTTGCAAATTACGCAAAAGAAATGCTACAAAGGGAAGAGGATATTAAAAGTGAGCTAGCTGTTTTTAGAACAGAAACTCACGGGACGTTAAAAATAGCTGTCGCATCAGTTATTGGTCAATATTGGCTTCCTCCTGTTTTGAAGAAGTTTGTGCATAAATATCCTTCTGTGAAAATATCGTTGTTTACTGGCTGGAGTAGTGAAGTGCAAAAGCAATTTTATGAAGGAGACGTTCATGTTGCTATATTGAGAGGAACACAAGAATATAAAGGCCAGAAGCAACAATTATTTGAAGATGAACTTTATTTAGTGGATAAAGAAATAAAAGATATTTCGATGTTAAAAGAAACAAATAGACCATTTATTCAATTTAAAAGTGACTCAACTTATTATGGACAAATACAAAATTGGTGGTATGGTTTATTTTCTAATCCACCTAAGAGAACAATTGTCGTTGATCAAATTGAGACTTGTAAACAACTCGTTTTAAATGGCATAGGCTACGCGCTTTTACCTTCTACTGTTTTAAAAGAAGTACAAGAAAATATGTATAAAACACCTGTTCAATTAACGAGAGAAACATGGTTATTGACGAGTGAATCAGCTAGACAATTGAAGCAAGTACAAGCATTTTTAGAAATTATAGAAGAAATTCAAATGGAAAAATAGGATTATTATCTTGCTACTCGCTCTATCGTTTGGTAGAGTAACATTATAAATGGATTTAGGAGGCAACAAGAATGAAAATGATGGACGCTAACGAAATTATTTCGTTTATTCAAAAAAGTGAAAAGAAAACTCCTGTAAAGGTATACATAAAAGGGGATTTAAAAGAAGTAACATTCCCTGAAACAGTACAAGCATTTGTAAATAAAAAGTCTGGTGTATTATTTGGAGAATGGTCTGAAATTAAGACAATTCTAGATGAAAATAGCAAATACATTGTTGATTACGTTGTTGAAAATGACCGTCGTAATTCTGCAATTCCAATGCTTGATTTAAAAGGTATTAAAGCTCGTATTGAGCCAGGTGCGATTATTCGTGACCACGTTGAAATCGGCGACAACGCTGTTATTATGATGAATGCAACAATTAACATCGGTGCTGTAATTGGTGAAGGTTCTATGATCGACATGAACGCGGTACTTGGTGGACGTGCAACTGTTGGTAAGAACTGTCACGTAGGTGCAGGTGCAGTACTTGCAGGCGTTATTGAGCCACCTTCAGCAAAACCAGTTATCGTTGAAGACGATGTTGTAATTGGTGCTAACGTAGTTGTGTTAGAGGGAGTTACAGTAGGGAAAGGTGCAGTTGTAGCAGCAGGAGCTGTTGTAACAGAAGATGTACCTCCATATACAGTTGTTGCAGGTACTCCAGCACGTGTAATTAAAGAAATTGATGAGAAGACAAAAGCAAAAACTGAAATTAAACAAGAGCTTCGTCAATTAAACCCAGAGAAATAAAAACATAAAAGCGTAAGAGCATAAACAGGCTCTTACGCTTTTTATAGATAGAGGTGCAAAAATGGCAGTAAGCAAATTCGTTCAAATTCGTAGAGACTTACACAAAATACCGGAAATTGGATTTAAAGAGTGGAAAACACAACAGTATATTTTAGATTACATAGGAACGCTTTCGAACGAACATGTGGAAGTGAAGGTATGGAGAACGGGTGTCATTGTTAAAGTAAAGGGGAAAAATCCAGAAAAAGTTATAGGGTATCGCGCAGATATAGACGGTTTACCAATTACAGAGGAAACTGGATATGAGTTCGCTTCTGTTCATGAAGGAATGATGCATGCATGCGGACACGACTTACATACAACAATTGGTTTAGGCCTTCTAACAGCAGCTGTAACAGAAAGAATAGATGATGACCTTGTATTTCTATTCCAACCAGCTGAAGAAGGGCCTGGAGGGGCTCTTCCTATGTTAGAGAGCGAAGAGTTAAAAGAATGGAAGCCGAATATAATTCTCGGTCTTCATATTGCACCTGAATACCCTGTAGGAACAATTGCTACAAAAGAGGGGCTATTATTTGCAAATACATCAGAATTATATGTTGATTTAAAGGGGAAAGGTGGACATGCAGCTTACCCTCATACTGCAAATGATATGATTGTCGCAGCTAGTCACCTTGTTACACAGCTTCAGTCCGTTATTAGTCGTAATGTAAACCCACTTGATAGTGCAGTAATTACGATTGGGAAAATAACAGGCGGTACAGTTCAAAATATCATAGCAGAAAAGTCTCGATTAGAGGGAACAATCCGAACGTTATCAGTGGAATCAATGAGCCGTGTTAAAAGTAGGATTGAGGCAATTGTTGCAGGTATAGAAGCTTCCTTCCAATGTGAGGCCGTTATTGACTACGGAGCGATGTACCATCAAGTATACAACCATGAAGCATTAACGAGAGAGTTTATGCAATTTGTAAGTGAACAAACTGATATGAAAGTAATTACATGTACTGAGGCAATGACAGGTGAAGATTTTGGTTATATGCTTCAAGAGATTCCTGGATTTATGTTTTGGCTTGGGGTAAATTCAGAATATGGTTTACATCACGCAAAATTAAGACCAGATGAAGAGGCTATTGAGAAAGCTATCGTATTTTTAGATCAATATGTGAAGTGGAAGGGAACTAGAAAGTAAACTTGCTCGCCAACTATGTAACAATTTAAAGTTGGTATTTGTTAGTTTCAAGGTGAAAACATCTTTCATATTTGTTTTGGATACACATCGGCATACAAATGGATAAAATAATGAGCAGTGGTTTTGAGCCGCTGCTCATTATTCATTATCGCTTATTGAGAAGATGATTAGTTAACTAGCTTATATATGTTTACATTTTGTGTGGAAAGTGTGTAAAATCAAGGTGAAACATAGAAAAAAGGGTGGGGAATTACGTGCAAATTAGCAGTGCAATTTTATGTTTTGTCTTATATGCATATGTTATTATTGCGGCGGTTTATTTTGGGATAAGTTTTTACGCCTATCGTTTAGCGAATAATAATGAATATGAAGAGACATACAACTGGGTGAAAAGGTATTTATCACCTGTACTAGAAATTATGAATGGGTTTGTTCTTTTTTTATTTATTGGATTAATTGCTTTTTCAACGAGCTTAGTAGGAAATAAAACTACATTATTTGTACTAGGTATCATTATTTTTATGCTGTTAGGAATACGGATTGGTAATACAGTATTTTGGAATGAGAGAAAAGTAGATGGTTGGACGGGAATGTTAATCCCGTGTATGCTAGCTGCTATCGTCACGAATATAGAACATGAATATTATCAGTTGCATTTTTGGCTCATAATTGTTTTAACAATTCTCTCTGTTTTATATATAAGTACGGTTGTGCTAACATACATTGCAAATGAAAAGGGAGATGTAAAAGGTACGCACTTCTTTAGAGGGCGTGCATTGTTATGGAGCGTACCAACGATGGCTGTTATAGGGATTATTGCGATATTAGTAAATGGGTATCAATTTACGAATTGGCAACTATTTTTAGAAAATTGGTGGATTTTTATTCTTTCGTTTATCGCTTTTTTAGGTGCAACGCATTATTTATTCCATCAACACCATTATATATTGGCATTGCTATTCGCATTTACACAACTATTATTTGCTTTCTTCGGACAAGAAACGTTATTATTCGTTTTTGAAACGTTTAGTTCATTTGGAAACATATTTGTATTTGGTATGTTAATTTTCAGTATCGCATTTTATTTACAACAGTATTTCTATATGCAAAAACAAAAATAAGAATGATATACAGGTTTTTGTAGCAAATCTAAAGTATGTTACAATAAAAATACATAGTATTCGATGTTATTGGAGGAATTCCTGTGGGTGAAAAAGAGAAAGAATTTGCTGTCATTGGGCTTGGGCGTTTTGGTGGAAGTATTTGCCGGGAACTTGCTCAATTAGGTATGGAAGTAATGGCAATTGACTCTGATGAGGATAAAATTAATGAGTTTGCAAATATAGCTTCGCATGCTGTAATTGCAGATTCAACAGATGAGATGGTATTAAAAAGTCTTGGTATTCGTAATTTTGATCATGTAGTTGTTGCTATTGGAGATAACTTAAATTCAAGTATTTTAACAACATTAATTCTGAAAGAGTTAGGTGTAAAAAATATTACTGTAAAAGCTCAAAATGATTACCATGAAAAAGTATTAAGTAAAATAGGGGCAGATCACATTGTGCATCCAGAGCGTGATATGGGAAAAAGGATTGCTAATAATATTGCATCAAGTAATGTGTTAGACTACCTTGAGCTTTCAGATGAGCATAGTATTGTAGAGATTATTGCAAATAAAAAAATTGATGGGCATTCTTTAATTGAATTAGATATTCGTGCGAAGTTTGGATTGAATATTGTAGCAATTAAACGTGGAAAAGAAGTTATTGTATCTCCTCGAGCTACGGAAAATATTCAAGCGGGAGATATATTAATTGTAATTGGTCATGACGATGAAGTAGATCGTTTCAAGCACTTTTTAAGATAAGAGAAAAGGACAATACCATAAAGGTATTGTCCTTTTTCTTATATTTCCATAATGATTGGTAAAATCATTGGGCGACGTTTCGTTTTCTCATATAGGAATGGTGCTAATGTGTCTGTAATTTCATTTTTAATTTCAGACCATTGTGTTGTTTTACGTTCCATTACTTTTTCTAAATGAGTTGTAATTAATGTTTGAGCATCATTAATTAAATCACTACTTTCGCGCATATAAACGAAACCACGTGAGATAATATCAGGCCCTGCTGCAACTTTAAATTCTTTCATATCAATGCTTACAACTACAATAACAAGTCCTTCTTCAGAAAGGATACGACGATCGCGTAATACGATATTACCGATATCTCCAATACCATTTCCGTCAATATAGACAGATCCAGATGGTATTTTACCAGCTACACTTGCTTCATCTGAACGTAAGGCAAGAACATCACCATTATCCATAATGAAACAATTTTCTTCTGGAATACCACAATCATTTGCTAACTTCATATGCATACGTTGCATACGATATTCACCGTGAATTGGCATGAAATACTTCGGTTTAATTAGACGAAGCATTAGTTTTTGTTCTTCTTGTCCACCGTGTCCACTCGTATGAATGTTTGACAGTTTTCCGTGGATTACATCAGCACCCGCACGGTACAACATATTAATTGTACGGCTTACACTAATTGTATTACCAGGGATTGGTGAAGAAGAGAAAACAACCGTGTCGCCAGGAATGATTTGAATTTGACGATGAGTACCATTAGCAATACGTGAAAGTGCTGCCATTGGCTCCCCTTGACTACCTGTACATAAAATAACAACTTTATTAGCTGGTAGACGATTTAATTGAGATGCATCTATGAATGTATCTTTCGGACAGCGAATATAACCGAGGTTTTGTCCGATTTCAATCGCTGCTTCCATACTTCGGCCAAATACAGCCACTTTACGATTATTTTCAACAGCCGCTTCAACAACTTGTTGCAAACGATGGATATTTGATGCAAAGGTTGCGAAGATAATACGACCTTCTACTTTGCGGAAAATATCTTGAATACTATCACCAACACGGCGCTCAGACATTGTAAAGTTTGGAACTTCACTGTTTGTACTGTCAGATAGGAGACAAAGTACACCGTCTTTTCCGATTTCAGCCATTTTTGTTAAGTCCGCTGGTTCACCAACTGGTGTGAAATCAAATTTGAAATCTCCAGTATGAACCACTTGTCCTTGAGGTGTTTTCACAACAACTCCGTATGAATCTGGGATACTGTGAGTTGTACGGAAGAAGGAAACAGATGTCTTTTTAAATTTAATAACATCATCTTCTTGAATTTCATAAAGTTTTGCTTTACGAAGTAATCCGTGCTCTTCTAATTTGTTTTTGATTAGTGCAATTGCTAATTTTCCGCCATAAATTGGAATGTTCACTTGACGTAATAAGTAAGGAATTCCACCGATATGATCTTCGTGACCATGTGTAATGAATAATCCTTTAATTTTATCTTCGTTTCGCACAAAATAAGTGTAATCTGGTATTACATAATCGATTCCGAGGAGTTCGTCTTCTGGAAATTTAATTCCAGCGTCAATTATAATAATTTCATCTTGAAATTGAACAGCATATGTATTTTTACCGATTTCACCAAGGCCACCTAAAGCAAAAACGGCTGCTTGATCATTCTTTAGAAATTTCATATGACTATACGATTTCCGCTAATGTTAAATCAGCGTTTGCTTTTTCATATTCAAGATGATTGCCAGTCACAGACTGAACGAATTCGATATTATATGCGAACTTATTTAATTTTGTACGAACATCCTTCTCAGACGTAGCCTCTAAATATAAAACTTTTGTATTTTCACGTACTGGAACCTCAGTCATTTTTTCTTGATAAAATACTTTAAAAATCATTTGGAAAACCTCTCCTTGTCTATGTTTTGCATTATCTGTTACTTATTATAAAGCAAACAGTCACGATTTTCATGTTTTTTCGAATGAGAATGAAGAAAAAGCCCGAAATGGGCACAATTTAAGCGATCGTCTTTTTACGGACTAGATCTTTTAAATAACGCTTAAGCTTTTTCTTCAGCTTCTTCAGCATGATTACTCCTTCCTTTCCTTATTTTAAACATGCATATTACTAGTGAAAACGCCGTCTCTGATATAAGAAAGAAGACAAAAGTGAATGTTGAATCTTGAATCTTGTCTTTTCTCATACAGGGAAAGTTATTCTTATAGTAACGATTAGTAGCCGTTAGTTATAGATATAGTATGAGAAAGAATAGAAAAGAAAATTCATACGAACAAGTATCCACATTTTTTTACTAATATATATATGCAGGTTTCATAAATAAGGTCAGAAAGTGAACGCTTTCTTCACAGATGTTTAATATGTTATACTTTTTTTTAGCATTTGAAAAGCGATAATCAAAATAGGAATATACAGTAACAGAAAGGATTTTGACAAATGAATGATAAAATTGTCTTTTTTGATATTGATGGAACATTATTAGATCATGATAAAAAAATTCCGCAATCTACACGAGATGCAGTAAAACAGTTACAAGAGAAGGGCGTACATGTAGCAATTGCGACAGGACGTGCTCCATTTATGTTCGAAGATATTCGTAAGGAACTTAATATCCACAATTATGTTAGTTTTAATGGACAGTACGTTGTATTTGAAGATGAAGTAGTATTTAATAATCCATTACATCCAGCTGCTCTACATAAATTTACTCAGTTTGCAAAACAAGAAGGATATCCGCTTGTATATCTTGATCATCAAGAAATGAGAGCATCAGTGGAATATCATGATTATGTGAAAGAAGGCTTTGGTAGCTTAAACTTTGAGCATCCAGCATATGAACCTAATTTTTATGAGAAACGTAATATTTATCAAACGCTTCTTTTCTGTGAAGTGAATGAAGAAGAAAAGTTTATAAATCAGTACCCAGACTTTCATTTTATTCGCTGGCATGCGTATTCAATGGATATTATTCCAAATGGTGGTTCTAAGGCAAAAGGGATTGAGAAATTCATTGAAAAATTAGGATTTAACCGTGAACAAGTGTATGCATTTGGGGATGGCTTAAACGATTTAGAAATGATTGAAGCGGTTGGAACAGGTATTGTGATGGGAAATGGTCATGAAGACTTGAAAAAACTTGCAAATCATGTGACAAAGGATGTTAGTGAAGACGGCATATATCATGGATTAAAATGGGCTGGATTATTATAAGTGGATATGGAACCCATTTCATAATAAAAAAAGGCGGAGGATTATCTTCCGCCTTTTTTTTATTATCGCTCCAGAGGTTTTGAACCGTCAGGAGCAGCAAATGGATTTTCTTTATTAATGTGGTCATAGAACATAACACCATTTAAATGGTCAATTTCATGTTGGAATACAATTGCTGGTAAACCTTTTAAACGTAATTTTACTTCTTCGCCGTTGATAGAAGTTGCTTTCACTGTAATTCTTGTGTAACGAGGTACATAACCAGGTACTTCACGGTCCACTGATAGACAACCTTCACCACTTTGTAAATATGTACGTTCAACAGAATGGCTAATGATTTTTGGATTGAATAATGCATGACTATATAACGTACCGTCCGTATCTGTTACGTGAACTGCAATCATTTTCTTTGAAATACCGATTTGCGGAGCTGCTAATCCGATTCCAGGGCGTAAACTATATTTTTCAGCCATTTCAGGATCTTGGCTATTTATTACAAATTCAATCATTTCTTTAAGGGTATTTGTATCTTCTTCGCTCGCTGGTATTACTACCTCTTCTGCAACGTTTCGCAAAATAGGATCTCCTTCGCGAATTACATCTTTCATTGTAAGCATATGTAATCTCTCCTTTCTCCTTTAGTCTACCAAAGGAGATGGAAAAAGTCATCGACAAGTAAGGGAAAGATAGGTCGGTTATGTAGGAATAAAAAGAAACAGACGGCAGAGCCGTCTGTTTCTTTCCATAGTTGTTTCATTTTACATTAGCGAATGCAAGCAGCACCAACGATAATTAAAAGAATAAACAACACAACGATTAAGGCGAAGCCGCGTCCAGACCCGCCACAAGAACCGCCATAACCGTAGGAAGGATATGAACAAGTTGGATAGCAATATGAGTATCCGTACATGAGATGACCTCCTTTATCATTTCCCGCTAATACTGCGGTTACTATAATGTATGGAGGGAAGGGTAGAAATGTATGGGTAATTACCTATAAAAGGAAGAAGAGTTTGTATATTTTTGCTAAGAAGAGAGAAAAACTAAAGAGAATTAAATCGTTTACATATTATTCTAAGAGAAAAAACAAGTTAAAAAGGGAATAATATAACAGTAGGTTAATGCTTACTAATACAGATGTGAAAAATAAAAACACGTTTGTGTAGAAGAAACCTGCAGATTATTTATAAAAAAACGTATTCAAAGTAATTGACATCGTAATTAGAATAGTTGTAAACTAAAAAACGTGATCAAGATTGTATTAATATGTTTCTGAAAAAACATTAGTACAGATTGTTAGGTACACAAAATTATTCTCAACTGACAAATAAATTTGTTGGTTTACATTGTTGCGTTTTCCACCTAGCTAATAGATAGTGAAAGCGTTTCAGAATATGGTTCAAGAGAGGAAGAGGTGAACGGAATGGGTACTAAAACAAAAAAGACCCTATTTAATGTTGATGAGCAAATGAAAGCTATCGCAGCTCAATTTGAAACATTACAAATTTTAAATGAAAAAGGCGAAGTTGTGAATGAAGCAGCTATGCCTGAATTATCTGATGATCAATTAAAAGAATTAATGCGCCGTATGGTGTATACTCGCGTACTAGATCAACGTTCTATTTCTTTAAACCGTCAAGGACGTTTAGGTTTCTACGCACCAACAGCTGGACAAGAGGCTTCTCAATTAGCAAGTCATTTCGCACTTGAAGCAGAAGATTTCATCTTACCAGGATATCGTGATGTGCCACAATTAGTATGGCACGGTTTACCATTATACCAAGCATTCTTATTCTCTCGTGGACATTTCATGGGTAACCAAATGCCTGAGAACGTAAATGCACTTGCTCCACAAATTATCATCGGTGCGCAAATCATCCAAACTGCTGGTGTTGCGTTAGGTATGAAATTACGTGGCAAAAAATCTGTTGCAATTACTTACACTGGTGACGGTGGTGCTTCACAAGGTGACTTCTACGAAGGTATGAACTTTGCGGGTGCATTCAAAGCTCCAGCAATCTTCGTTGTACAAAACAACCGTTATGCTATCTCTACTCCAGTAGAAAAGCAATCTGCAGCTAAAACTGTAGCACAAAAAGCAGTAGCAGCAGGTATTTACGGAATTCAAGTAGACGGTATGGATCCATTAGCTGTATACGCAGCAACTGCTTTCGCTCGTGAGCGTGCAGTAAATGGTGAAGGTCCTACTTTAATCGAGACTTTAACATTCCGTTACGGTCCACATACAATGGCTGGTGATGACCCAACTCGTTACCGTACAAAAGATATCGAGAACGAATGGGAACAAAAAGATCCAATCGTACGCTTCCGTGCATTCTTAGAAAACAAAGGCCTATGGTCTCAAGAAGTTGAAGAGAAAGTAATCGAAGAAGCTAAAGAAGATATCAAACAAGCAATTGCTAAGGCTGACCAAGCTCCAAAACAAAAAGTTACTGATTTAATGGAAATCATGTACGAAAAAATGCCTTACAATTTAGCTGAACAATATGAAATTTACAAAGAAAAGGAGTCGAAGTAAGCCATGGCTCAAATGACAATGATTCAAGCAATCACTGATGCTTTACGCGTTGAAATGAAAAATGACCCTAACGTACTTGTGTTTGGTGAAGACGTTGGTGTAAACGGCGGTGTATTCCGTGCTACTGAAGGTTTACAAGCTGAATTCGGTGAAGACCGTGTAATGGATACTCCACTTGCAGAGTCTGGTATTGGTGGACTTGCAGTTGGACTTGCACTTGAAGGATTCCGTCCAGTTCCAGAAATCCAATTCTTCGGTTTCGTTTATGAAGTAATGGATTCAATTTCTGGTCAATTAGCTCGTATGCGTTACCGTTCTGGTGGACGTTGGACTGCTCCAGTAACAGTTCGTTCTCCATTCGGTGGTGGCGTTCATACTCCTGAACTACATGCTGATAGCTTAGAAGGTTTAGTGGCTCAACAACCTGGTCTAAAAGTTGTTATTCCGTCTACTCCATACGATGCAAAAGGTCTTTTAATCTCTGCGATTCGTGACAACGATCCAGTTATCTACTTAGAGCATATGAAATTGTACCGTTCATTCCGTCAAGATGTACCAGAAGGCGAATACACAATTGATTTAGGTAAAGCTGATATCAAACGTGAAGGTACAGATGTATCTGTTATCGCTTACGGTGCTATGGTTCACGCTGCATTAAAAGCTGCTGAAGAACTTGAAAAAGAAGGTATCTCTTTAGAGGTTGTTGACTTACGTACAGTTCAACCATTAGATATCGAAACAATCATCGCTTCTGTTGAAAAAACAGGCCGCGTAGTTGTAGTTCAAGAAGCTCAAAAACAAGCTGGTATTGCAGCTAACGTTGTAGCGGAAATTAACGACCGTGCAATCTTAAACTTAGAAGCTCCAGTTGTACGTGTTGCAGCTGCTGATACAGTATTCCCATTCTCTCAAGCTGAGAGCGTATGGTTACCGAACCACAAAGATATTGTTGAAGCTGTTAACAAAGTAATGAACTTCTAATTTTTACTTATTCATGTGCAAAAGAAATCAGCACATGCTGATTTCTTTTGCCATATTCCATAATAAAGAAATGAATCAGGGGGCTGAATTCCGTGGCATTTGAATTTAAACTACCAGATATCGGTGAAGGTATCCACGAAGGTGAAATCGTAAAATGGTTTATTAAACCAGGCGACGAAGTAAACGAAGACGACGTACTTCTTGAAGTACAAAATGATAAAGCAGTAGTAGAAATTCCTTCTCCTGTTAAAGGTAAAGTACTTGAAGTACTTGTAGAAGAAGGTACGGTTGCAGTAGTTGGAGATACATTAATTAAATTTGATGCTCCAGGATACGAAAACCTTAAATTTAAAGGCGACGATCATGACGAAGCTCCTAAAGCTGAAGAAGCAAAAGAAGAAGCTCCTAAAGCTGAAGCTACTCCAGCAGCAACTGCAGAAGTAGTAAATGAGCGCGTAATCGCTATGCCATCTGTTCGTAAATATGCTCGTGAAAACGGCGTAGACATTCATAAAGTAGCTGGTTCTGGTAAGAACGGTCGTATCGTAAAAGCTGACATCGATGCATTTGCAAATGGTGGACAAGCAGTAGCAGCAACTGAGGCTCCAGCAGCAGTAGAAGCTACTCCAGCAGCAGCGAAAGAAGAAGCACCAAAAGCACAACCAATCCCAGCTGGTGAATATCCAGAAACTCGTGAGAAAATGAGTGGTATCCGTAAAGCAATTGCGAAAGCAATGGTTAACTCTAAACATACAGCTCCTCACGTAACATTAATGGATGAAGTAGATGTAACTGAACTTGTTGCTCACCGTAAGAAGTTCAAAGCTGTGGCAGCTGACAAAGGTATTAAATTAACTTACCTACCATACGTTGTTAAAGCTTTAACATCTGCATTACGTGAATACCCAATGTTAAACACTTCTTTAGATGATGCTTCTCAAGAAGTAGTTCATAAACATTACTTCAACATCGGTATCGCAGCTGATACAGACAAAGGTCTATTAGTACCAGTTGTTAAAGATACAGATCGCAAGTCTATCTTCACAATTTCTAACGAGATCAATGATCTTGCTGGTAAAGCACGTGAAGGTCGTTTAGCTCCTGCTGAAATGAAAGGCGCTTCTTGCACAATTACAAACATTGGTTCTGCAGGTGGACAATGGTTCACTCCAGTTATCAACCACCCAGAAGTAGCAATCCTTGGTATCGGCCGTATCGCTGAGAAACCAGTTGTGAAAAACGGTGAGATCGTTGCAGCTCCAGTATTAGCATTATCTCTAAGCTTTGACCATCGTTTAATTGACGGCGCAACTGCTCAAAAAGCATTAAACCAAATTAAACGTCTATTGAATGACCCACAATTATTAGTAATGGAGGCGTAATAACAATGGTAGTAGGAGATTTCCCAATTGAATTAGATACAGTCGTTGTTGGTGCAGGTCCTGGTGGATACGTTGCGGCAATTCGTGCAGCACAATTAGGTCAAAAGGTAGCAATTATTGAAAAAGCTAACCTTGGTGGCGTATGCTTAAACGTTGGATGTATTCCTTCAAAAGCGTTAATCAATGCAGGTCATCGTTATGAGAATGCAATGCATTCTGATGACATGGGTATCACTGCAGAGAACGTAAAAGTTGACTTTACAAAAGTTCAAGAATGGAAAAACGGCGTAGTTAAGAAATTAACTGGCGGTGTTGAAGGCCTTCTTAAAGGTAACAAAGTTGAAATCATTCGCGGTGAAGCTTACTTCGTAGATGCTAATACATTACGCGTTATGACTGAAGAGGCAGCTCAAACTTATACGTTTAAAAATGCTGTTCTTGCAACTGGTTCTACACCAATCGAAATTCCAGGATTCAAATACTCTAAACGTGTTATCAACTCTACAGGCGCTTTAAGCTTACCTGAAATTCCTAAAAAACTTGTTGTAATCGGCGGCGGTTACATCGGTATGGAATTAGGTACTGCATATGCTAACTTCGGTACAGAAGTTACTGTAGTAGAAGCTGGCGACGAAATCTTAGCTGGTTTCGAAAAAGCTATGAGCTCTGTTGTTAAACGTGCTCTACAGAAAAAAGGTAACGTAAATATCCATACAAAAGCTATGGCTAAAGGCGTTGAAGAAACAGAAACTGGCGTAAAAGTTAGCTTTGAAGCTAAAGGTGAAATCCAAACTGTAGAAGCAGATTACGTATTAGTAACTGTAGGTCGTCGTCCAAACACTCAAGAAATCGGTCTTGAGCAAGTTGGAGTTAAAATGACTGACCGCGGCATCATCGAAATCGATGAGCAATGTCGTACAAACGTACCAAACATCTATGCAATCGGTGATATCGTTCCTGGACCACCATTAGCTCACAAAGCTTCTTACGAAGGTAAAGTAGCTGTAGAAGCAATTAGTGGCCATGCATCAGCTATCGATTACATCGGAATTCCTGCAGTATGCTTCACTGATCCAGAATTAGCATCTGTTGGTTACACTAAGAAACAAGCTGAAGAAGCTGGAATGACTGTAACTGTATCTAAGTTCCCATTCGCTGCTAACGGTCGTGCATTATCATTAAACAGCACTGACGGTTTCTTACAACTTGTAACACGTAAAGAAGATGGTCTTCTTGTAGGTGCTCAAGTTGCAGGTGCAGGCGCTTCTGATATTATTTCTGAGATTGGTTTAGCTATCGAAGCTGGAATGACAGCAGAAGATATCGCTCAAACAATCCACGCTCACCCAACATTAGGTGAAATCACAATGGAAGCAGCTGAAGTTGCTCTTGGAATGCCAATTCACATTGTAAAATAATTTAAGTAATGAAAATAGCCCATCTCTTTAGAAGAGATGGGCTATTTTTTATTTTAATAAACTGGCTTACAAGGTCTTGATATGTACTTGTCGAATGAATATATAATACTTTAATTGATCGTTAGAACATATATGAATCCAAAAGCCATATATATGCTTTCGTATAATATGTAATTGATTCAAACTTAATCCCATATATTAATAAAATAGAGCATGTCAAAGGAGAAGGTTCCATGAGAATATTACATGTTATATTTTATCATTTTTTATTATGGAGTGGTTTTTCCATTGTATTATCATTGTCCAATGGTGATAAGTTGCATTATAAAGTCATTCTATTTTTTGTATTTCTGTATTTGGCATATGTGATTGCATACTTTGTGTTGCAAATTAGAAAGCAGGCATTATTCCTTACATGTTCAAATTGCATACTTTTCTTAATTATATTTTCTATTTTTTAAATTAACGTTTATAGAAATACATTGTTCTTCCATTAAATAATTGTAACTCTCCTTCTAATTTCTTCGCTAGAAAACGGCAAAATTCATTTGCTTTTCCTTTATCACCAAATGTTGCATTTGGTGGCAAAGAAATCTGAATATAAGATTGTTCCTTTTCTATACCGACACCAACATAGATGGAGTCATATCGATCGTGAGAAGATTGTAGTTTTAATGTTGTTGTTGAAGTATCTAAAATGTCATAAGGAAAAGCCGTATTTGTATAGGCGTAATTAATTTGAACACCAGTTTTGGAAGTAACTGTTTTATAATAATGAAAAAGTTGTTTTATATCATCTATTGAAACAGATTGTTGATTGGATTTAGGTACAAGCGTAATAAAGGCATGTTGCATATAAGTTCCCCCTAACTAAGTAGAATACTACCATTCTACATCCTACTGAATTTTTTGACAATTAAAAGGAGTATTCCTTTTTTTGTTTAATATATTAATGAAAGGTGATGTGGAAAGGTGGAAACCGATGTTTGAAAAATTGTATGATGAGCATGAAAGTGTGAAGGTACGATTTTTGGGGTTTATGACACATGATACTCGTTATGATTTTGGTGTTATTTATACAAATATGTTCTTTGGAAAGCCACTTATTGTTTGCATGCAAACAGGGAAGTCAACTTTACTTGGACGAGATGATGTGGAGAATATTCAATATTTACAGGAAGTTTTCAAATTAGGCTCAGAAGAGGAAGCAGCTGAGTTATCTCAGTTTTTCTCATTTCTAGTTCCATCTACATCTTTGCATGCGGAATACGAAGAATAAATAATGTAAAACAGTCGTACGTATAAATATGGCTGTTTTTTTGTTTGAATATCGCATACTAATTTAAATTTAAAATATTTAATGTGTTATACTAAAAACCTATTGACGTAAAAAGTATAACATATTAAAATAAAGACAGAAAGTTAAGCGGTTACAAAAAGTTTTTGGGATTATAAACTTAGGGGGAAATGAAAAATGGGAACAATCGTATGTCAAGATTGTGAAGGTACAATTGCACACTTCGAGGATGAGAAAGTAACAGTACTTTACGGGAAATGTGGATCTTGCGGATGTGATCACACAGAGCATACAAAAGCCCAATAATTGATAGGAAATGGACAGCTGAAAGTTTTTAGGACCATAAACTTAGGGGGAAATAAAAAATGGGAACAATCGTATGCCAAGTATGTGAAGGAACAATCGGACATTTTAAAGATGAAAAAACGATAGTACTTTACGGAAAATGCAGAACAAATTGTGACTGTGCTAGTAAAGATAATGCGAAAGCTTAATGATAAATAAGTAGATTACTATTAAAACTCAGGGGGAAATGAAAAATGGGAACAATCGTATGCCAAGTATGTGAAGGAACAATCGGACATTTTGAAGATGAAAAATCAACAGTACTATACGGGAAATGTGGATCTCATTGCGACTGTGACCATAAAGAACATTCAAAAGCTTAAATGAAAAAAGCGCCTACATATGTAGGTGCTTTTTTTAATAAACTGTAGTTGTGTTGCCAACTGTTGCAACGATTGCATCATCTCTAATCGGAATAAATCCTATGGATGTCTGTGGTGTACTAGGAGAAGCGTGGTAGCTCATGAGACGGCTATCAATACGGGTAATAGTATCGGTTAAGAAAGCGGAAATGAAAGCGTAAGGGACTCGTCGCTCATTTAATGCGTATATAATTTCTTCTTTCGTTTTTACACCTACGCCATGCCCATAAAAAAAGAAATTTCCTAGATAGATTGTATTTTCTCCTTGCCACTCGATTGTAGCTGGATTCACTTGTGGATTTTTAAAGTAAACGAGATCACCTGGGACAAGATCGCCACCTGTCTTTGTTATGAGCTTTAAATCTTGATCGTAGTCCCACGTATAAAGTAAAAGGTTTGCAAAGAGACGGTTGAAAGTTTCTTCCTCATACAATGATAGTAAAGCTTTGTAAAAAATAATGATCATAGCGGTGGCACATTCAGTTCCATATAGTTTTCCGTTTTTGAAAATATCTTGTATGGCAATGGAAGGGGGTATGTTTGGAAGGAGCTCGAATCCTCCAAGAGACGTTCTTTTCCAATATTGAGGGTTGCAAAAAGATTGTTGAAATGTGCGAAACTGAAAACCACTTTGAAAAAGTTCTAATGCAGAAGTAATAATATTAACGCGCAAATTTAGATCAAAGCTGAGTTCATTAGAGGTTCGAAAGGAATAGATTTCTTGATTTCCTGCCATTATAGATAAAATTTGTTGTTTCTCAGCTGCAAATGGCTCATATTCATTTGTGATATAAGGATGTACAATAGAACGGCCTATTACAATCATAGTAGTATCCCCACCTATACGTTACATTACATAATATCGTATGAGAAAAGGGAAAAAGGGTGAAAGAAAAGCCTATCAACTGATAGGCTTGTACTCTTTGATCACGCGTAATGTTTGTAATGTCATATCTTCAGGACCTTGTACAGGTAAACCTGCTTCTAAGTTTTTACGAATATACTCTAAGTTGTCTTGTGTAATAATTTCCCCCGGAGTAAAGATTGGAATCCCTGGCGGATAAACCATAACGAAATCAGCTATAATACGACCTGCTGCATTTTCAAATGGGATGACTTCTGTTTCCGAATAAAAAGCATCTCGAGGAGAAAGTGCTAACACAGGTATTTCTGGAATTTCTACTTGTATTCGAACACCTTTATCAGCTTTATTTTTAAATGTTGCTGATAAATCTTGTAATGCTGCAATAAGTGTATTCGTCTCACTTTCTGTATCCCCAAAAGTGACAAGACATAGTATGTTGTATAAATCTGAGAGTTCTACTTCAATGTTATATTGCTCTCTAAGCCATACTTCAGCCTGATGGCCTGTAATACCTAAATCTTTTACAGATACAATTATCTTTGTAGGATCATAGTTAAAAGTAGCATCCGTACCTAGCATTTCTTTCCCTGGACAGTAAAGATGTTCAATATCATTTATAGCATTACGAACTTGTTCCGCTAATTGTATTGTTTGTTCTATAAGCGCCTTTCCTTCTGTAGCAAGACGTTTTCTAGCAACATCTAGGGAGGCTAACAAGATGTAAGACGTTGATGTAGTCGTAAGCATGCTAATAATAGATTGAACATGTTTTACGTTCACAAGGCCTTCTTTTACATTAAGAATAGAACTTTGCGTTAAAGATCCACCTAATTTGTGAACACTCGTTGCTGCCATATCTGCACCGGCTTGCATCGCTGACATCGGCAGTTCATCGTGAAAATGAATATGAACACCATGAGCCTCATCAACGAGTACAGGGATATCGTAAGAATGTGCTAATTGTACAATCTGTTCTAAGTCCGCAGCAAAGCCAAAGTATGTTGGATTAATAACAAGTAAGCCTTTCGCATCTGAGTGCTCTTCAAGTGCTTTTTTGACAGATTGGATTGTGATTCCATGTGAAATACCAAGTTTTGGATCGATTTCAGGATGCATGAAAATAGGTTTTGCACCTGAGAAAATAATAGCTGACATTACTGATTTATGCACGTTTCGTGGCACTAGTATTTTGTCACCAGGACCGCAAACGCTCATCACCATTGTCATTATTGCGCCACTTGTACCTTGAATAGAAAAGAAAGTATGATCCGCACCAAATGCAGCGGCTGCTAAATCTTGTGCTTCTTTAATCATACCTTTTGGATGATGTAAATCATCGAGCGGCGCAATGTTAATTAAATCAATTGCTAATGCATTATGCCCAATAAATTCGCGAAATTCAGGATCCATGCCTTGCCCTTTTTTATGACCTGGAATATGGAATTGAATTGGATTTCGCTTACTGTGCTCAACTAAAGCGGTAAACAATGGTGTTTCGTATTGGGACAATCTATACACCCCTTCTTTTTTTAATATTTATTAGAGTTTGTTTTATATAATCTCATTCTAAAAAAGTTAAGTTCTTTTTTAGAATGAGACTTGTTTTTCTGCCATTCACAAAAGCTTTTTTGAGATGGGAGCTTCACTTTATTTCCTATAAAACAAAAGCATTATATCACCAATAATTATAGATGTATAGCAAAAAATATTTTTACGGTGAGTATGTTAAATAGTTGATCCCTACTAACTTCTAGAGGAAGACAATTCCATTAAAATGAATAAATAGTGTATAATGCAAAGTGGCTATACTGAAGAAGAAAAAATCTCTTTAAAATAGCGAGTTGAAATAAGAAGAAATGATAAATGAGGTGCACAATGGAATATCAATATCCGTTAGATTATGATTGGTCAAATGAGGAAATGGTTACAATGGTGAAGTTTTATGAAGCGATTGAGAAAGCATATGAAAAAGGAATTATAAGAGAAGAGTTAATGGGATTATATCGTCGTTTTAAAGAGATTGTTCCATCGAAAGCAGAAGAAAAGAAAATTGATAAAGAGTTTCAAGAAGTAAGTGGGTATTCTATATACCGTGTGATTCAAAAGGCTAAAGAAATCGAAGAACAAAAGCTTGTGAAAATGTAAAAAATATTTTGAAAAATAAAAACTGAAGTGATATAATGTGATAACAACTAAAAACGGACAATATAAATTGTCCGTTTTCTACTATCGATTACAAAGTGCATATAAAGGAAGGAGTGATTGCATCGTAGATTCAATCTTAGCAAGGAATTGTTCGTTGGTCATTGCTGAAAACTCCTCTGGTGATATATGAATACCAACTAATAATTCTGCTTTTTTCACAGTGGCTAGACGTTCAATCATCTTTTGCAAGTCTTCTGTTTCAAGTGTTTTATGTAATTTTACACTTGGTTTAGTATGGTCAATGGACCAAACGAAGTCATTTGGAATATTTGTTTTTAAATCATTTAAATGTTCTAAGAAGGCGTGAGCCGTCTCCACTTTTTGTGGACACTCATAGATTAAACCAAAGTATATGAAGGCATGAGTACCCCATAATCCAATTTGGAAATGTGGTAGCATTTTATATCCGCGTTTATTTGTTGAAAAAGCAACCCAAGTATCGTTTGGTGGATTGACTTTGCGACGTGCGTGTTTTGCTACATGATAAAAAAAGTTCTCATCAGTTTGTTTGGATAAATACGCTGCAAACTGTTCCCCTAAAGCTTCTAGCTTAGGATGAATGTTCGTTTTAATTGCACTCATTCGTTCTTCGAGACCATCAACTGTAAAGACCTCAAAATCAGTTGATTTGAATGTTTGTAGTGTCATGATTGTTCCTCCAACTCCTATTTTGCTTTTATTTTAGCATAGCTTGTACTATTCATAAAAAAAACAGCACAAAAAAATTTAAATAAAAAAATATAATTTTGTTGCATAGATGATTTATCCAACATAGTATAGTATAAAACAAAAAATCAGAAAATTGAATCAATTCTAGTCCGAGGGCAGACGAATATTGGGAGGAGGCAAATAATATGAGACAGGTGATTAATGCGTTAAAGAGAACAGATGCTGAAAAGAGAATACCGGTGCTACGTTTGGAGCTAGATTATGAATTAGCAACTTTATATGATGCGATGATGGAAAATGATAAACAGAAAAAAGAAGAGTGTGTACAAAAGTTAGAAGTGTTAAGACTTGAAATGATTCGTTTAGAAGCGTAATAATAGTATATGTATAAAAAATTAGTTGGTGCGAACCTTATAAAGGGTTCGTTTTTTCTGTGAACAGTATAGATCGGAGTGTTTAAACATGCAAGAAGTATGGAAAGACATCGATGCACACGCCAAACAGTGGATTCGGGATGCAGGAGAGCATTTAATGGCATCAATGAAAAAAGCACTTATTATAGAAACAAAATCAAATGCAGCTGATTTAGTAACAAATATGGACCGAGAAATAGAACAGTTTTTAATTGGGAAAATTAAAGAAACATTCCCACATCATAATATTTTAGGTGAAGAGGGCTATGGAGACGAGGTAACTTCTTCTGACGGGGTTGTTTGGTTAATTGATCCAATTGACGGCACGATGAACTTTGTTCACCAAAAAAGAAATTTTGCGATTTCAATTGGGATTTATGAGAACGGTATCGGAAAGATTGGACTTATTTATGATCCAGTTCATGATGAATTATATCATGCGTTAAAAGGGGCTGGAGCATTTTGTAATGAAGTACCAATACCTTTATTACAAAGAGGTACTGTAGAGCAAGGTATTGTAGCTTTAAATGCGATATGGCTTACCGACAATCCATTGCTTAATATGGAAAGTATGATGGCACTTGTTAAGAAAGCAAGAGGTACGAGATCATATGGCTGTGCAGCATTAGAGATGGTATACGTTGCAACCGGAAGAATCGATGCATATGTAACGCCAAGATTATCACCATGGGATTTTGGCGGGGGACAGATAATTGTAGAAGAAGTTGGAGGTAAGGTAACAACATTCTCCGGAACGCCACTTTCTATCGTAGAGAAGAGTAGCGTGTTAGTTGCGAAGCCAGGGGTGTATGAAGAAGTGTTATCGTTTATATCGAAGTAACAAAAAAAGTAAGAGGCTGTAAATAGGCTTCTTACTTTTTGACGTTATTGCGATTTACGCATTTTTCTTTTTGTTACAAAACCGTATCCAACTGTAACAAATGTGCCGATAATGCAAATAATAATACCGATGGGACTATTTTCAGCAATCATAATGCCGATACCAATTAAGAAAATAACACCGATAATTGCGGTTAATAAAAAGCGATATTGAATGTGTTCCATTTCTTCACCCTCCAATCTCATTTTACTTTCACAAAAGTAAGAATACAACTATATTTTCATTCTTGATTTTATTTTAATTGCTATTGTATCCCCTTCGCTCTTATAATAGAGAAGGATTAAAAAGACATTAGGAGTTGGACATGTTGAAAAAACGACAAGATTTACGTAATATAGCAATTATTGCCCACGTTGACCATGGTAAAACAACACTTGTTGACCAGTTATTACGTCAAGCGGGGACTTTCCGTGCGAACGAACACGTTGAAGAACGCGCAATGGATTCAAATGATCTAGAAAGAGAACGCGGTATTACAATTTTAGCGAAAAATACTGCGATTCACTATGAAGATAAAAGAATTAACATTTTAGATACACCAGGTCACGCTGACTTCGGTGGAGAAGTAGAACGTATTATGAAAATGGTTGATGGTGTATTACTTGTTGTTGATGCATATGAAGGTTGTATGCCACAAACACGATTTGTTTTAAAGAAAGCTCTTGAGCAAAACTTAACTCCAATCGTAGTTGTAAATAAAATTGACCGTGACTTCGCTCGTCCTGATGAAGTAGTTGATGAAGTAATCGACTTATTCATCGAACTTGGTGCAAACGAAGATCAATTAGAGTTCCCAGTTGTATTTGCATCAGCAATGAACGGAACAGCAAGCTTAGATTCAAACCCAGCAAATCAAGAAGAGAATATGAAATCATTATTTGATACAATCATTGAACATATTCCTGCACCAATTGATAACAGCGAAGAGCCACTTCAATTCCAAGTAGCACTTCTTGATTACAACGACTATGTTGGACGTATCGGGGTTGGACGCGTATTCCGCGGTACAATGAAGGTTGGACAACAAGTTGCTTTAATGAAAGTAGACGGAAGTGTAAAACAATTCCGCGTAACGAAACTATTTGGTTATATGGGATTAAAACGTCAAGAAATCGAAGAAGCAAAAGCTGGAGACTTAGTAGCTGTTTCTGGTATGGAAGACATTAACGTAGGTGAAACAGTATGTCCAGTTGAACATCAAGATGCGTTACCATTATTACGTATTGATGAGCCAACACTACAAATGACATTCCTTGTAAATAACAGCCCATTTGCAGGTCGTGAAGGTAAATACATTACATCTCGTAAAATTGAAGAGCGTCTTCGTTCACAATTAGAAACAGATGTAAGTTTACGTGTAGATAATACAGAATCTCCTGATGCGTGGATTGTATCTGGACGTGGGGAACTACATTTATCTATCTTAATCGAAAACATGCGTCGTGAAGGTTATGAACTACAAGTATCTAAACCAGAAGTAATCATTAAAGAAGTTGATGGCGTAAGATGTGAGCCTGTAGAGCGTGTGCAAATTGATGTACCTGAAGAATACACTGGTTCTATTATGGAATCTATGGGTGCACGTAAAGGTGAAATGTTAGATATGGTGAATAACGGAAACGGTCAAGTTCGCCTTACTTTCATGGTTCCAGCACGTGGTTTAATTGGTTACACAACAGAATTCTTAACATTAACTCGTGGTTACGGTATTTTAAACCATACATTCGATTGCTACCAACCAGTACACGCTGGACAAGTTGGTGGACGTCGTCAAGGTGTTCTAGTTTCACTTGAAACAGGAAAAGCATCACAATACGGTATTATGCAAGTTGAAGACCGTGGTGTAATCTTCGTTGAACCAGGTACAGAAGTATATGCTGGTATGATTGTTGGAGAACACACTCGTGAGAATGACTTAACAGTTAACGTTGTGAAAATGAAACAACAAACTAACATTCGTTCTGCGACAAAAGATCAAACTTCAACAATGAAAAAACCACGCTTAATGACTTTAGAAGAGTCATTAGAGTACTTAAACGATGACGAGTTCTGTGAAGTAACTCCAGAATCAATTCGTTTACGTAAAAAGATTCTTGATAAGAGCGAACGTGAAAGAGCTGCTAAGAAAAAGAAATCTGTAGAAGCGTAAAAAATAGAACAGCTATCTTAATATAAGGTAGCTGTTTTTTTTATGTTTATTTTTTAGAATATTTACTCTTTTTAGTGGACAGTATTTTTTTTGCGGGTTACTCTTGTATTAAGTGCATAAAGAAATTTTATTTTTTATGAGAAGGGAGGATAAATAATGTTAGAAAGAATGTCGTTTTTTGCGAAATTATGTAAAGTTGATGAAAATCCAGAACTAGGGATGTGGTTACTGTATGGCATCATTATTATATTAAGTGCAATTGTGTATAATTTAGGTTTTGCAAGAAAATTATCCATAATAAAAAATATAGTGATATATATATCGTTAGCGATTGGGTGTACAGTGTTAACTTTCTTTGCAGTTTTTTTACCTGTTGGAGAGGGGCTTGTTGTAGCGGCGATTGTACTTGGGATGTATAGGTTACGATTACGACAAGCGAGACAACAAAAAGCAGGGTGAGGGGGCGAAGTTTTATGCGTTCAGTACAAGATGCATTATATAATTGGTTAACAATTAAAACAGTTGCCGAAGCACGTCCGGATGATAGTGCTGCAAAAGAAACGTATTTGTTATTTCAAAATATGATATATGAAGAACACAAATTGAAGAATGTGGAAGTTAAAAAGAACGAGGAAATGTATTTAGTTACATATGAAATCGATGGGGAAAGAAAATCTGCAAGGTTTCCATTAGAAGCTATTGATTGTTTCTTGGATCAGATGAATCGTGAACCCGAAAAATATAAATAAGTCCTTATCTATATGATTAAGGACTTATTTACATTTTACCAATCGTCTTCGACTTTTTTATCACGATATAATCGGAAATTACCACTTGCATGACGTTCCATCGTACGTTCTGCAATTCGTTCCGAACATTCCATGCACATATATGTATGAATAGGGCGATTACGCAGTTTTTTTGCCATAGGATTTTCATCATCTAACATATCTTTTTTATCACAAATCATACATTTGACTCTCATTTCGTCACCTCAATACGAATTCTATCAGTATAAGTATATCATGGAAGTATAATGTTTTTGAATAATAGTGGGAAAAAATAATATTTTCGCAATTCAAAAAATAGGTTATGATAAGGATACATCAAGTATATTTGGGGGTGGAAATATGGCGAATGTAGTAGAGCCTACATTAACAGATGATTTAGTACAAACGTTGCGTAAAGATTGTATTGTTATGGTAGCAACAACAGATTTTGAAAAACAAGTTCCTAACGTAAGTGCTATTTCTTGGGTGTATGCAGTGAGTAAAACTAGTATTCGATTTGCAGTAGATCAACGTTCACGTATTGTGGAAAATATACGGCATAGTACTGGAGTGGTATTGACTATAATGGCAAATGAATCCGTATTTTCCATAAGTGGTGCAGGTGAAATTTTGACTGATAGAATGGAAAGCATTCCTCTAAAGTTAACTGTAATAGAAGTAAATGTGAAAGAAGTACGTGATGTTATGTTTTATGGTGCGAAACTTGCAACTGAACCAACATATGAAAAAACATACGATCTTCGGGCAGCAAAAAAGCTAGATAACCAAGTGTTAGTAGGAATGAAAGAATTATAAATTTAATAAATAAGAAAGTCAGTTAGTAACTTTTGTAATCAGTTATTGTGATTTTATGTTAATAATTATAATTAAAAGTAATATATTGAATAGAAATGAATAAAAAATAAATAAAAGGTTTAATGGCTATAAATTTCGATTCTACCTCGTTTATACGGTACATATAATTATAACAATGGTTCGTCCATATTGTTATGGATGAAACCCTTGTTCTACAAATTTAAAAGTGGAGTCAGGGGGTAACAGGTTGGATAAAATTTATGTGTTAGATACGAATGTACTTTTGCAGGATCCTTTATCTATTTTTTCATTTGAAACCAATGAAGTAGTGATTCCAGCAGTTGTATTAGAAGAGGTTGATTCGAAAAAACGTTATATGGATGAAGTAGGACGAAACGCTCGTTATGTATCTAAGTTAATAGACAAATTTCGTGAAATAGGAAAGCTGCATGAAAGTATTCCGCTAGAAAACGGCGGTACATTTCGTATTGAATTAAATCATCGTTCATTTGTTCAACTACAAGATATTTTTGTAGAAAAAACAAATGATAATCGAATTTTAGCTGTAGCAAAAAATCTATCTTTAGAAGAACAAGAAAAAGAGGACGGGAAGTCTGTTATTTTAGTAAGTAAAGATGTGCTCGTAAGGGTAAAAGCAGATGCAATTGGCTTGAAGGCGGAAGATTATTTAAGTGATCGCGTCATTGAAGTAGAAAATATATATTCCGGATTTTTAGAAGGGTATATATCAAAGGAGCAATTGGATTATTTTTATGAAAAAGGTGAGTTGCCTTTATCTGAAATTGCAAATCATCCTTTTTATCCCAATCAATTTGTAGTAATGAAAGACGCATTAGGGGGATCTAGTTCGGCACTGGGCATTGTAGATCACTTAGGTAAGAAGGTAAAGAAACTTATTTTTCATAATGAACAAGTATGGGGGATACGACCACGAAATGTGCAGCAAATTATGGGGTTAGAATTGTTGCTTCGTGAAGATATTCCATTAGTAACGTTAACGGGGAAAGCTGGTACAGGAAAAACATTACTAGCGTTAGCTTCAGGGCTCATGCAAACGGAAGATTTAGGACTATACAAAAAACTACTCGTTGCAAGGCCAATTGTTCCAGTCGGAAAAGATATCGGTTATTTACCAGGAGAAAAAGAAGAAAAATTAAGACCGTGGATGCAACCGATTTTTGATAATCTAGAGTATTTATTTAATACGAAAAAGCCGGGAGAGTTAGATGCTATTTTAGCTGGGATGGGTTCGATTGAAGTTGAAGCTCTAACGTATATACGCGGAAGAAGTATTCCAGATCAGTTCATTATAATTGATGAAGCACAAAATTTAACGAAACATGAAGTGAAAACGATACTAACAAGGGTAGGGGAAAAAAGTAAAATTGTATTAATGGGCGATCCTCAGCAAATTGATCATCCGTATTTGGATGAATATAATAACGGTTTAACATATGTTGTAGAGAAGTTTAAAGAGCAACGTATTAGTGGTCATGTGAAGTTTGTTAAAGGTGAGCGATCTAATTTAGCTCAACTAGCCGCAGATTTACTATAAAAAGGAGTGAGCCGAAGCTCACTCCTTTTCTTTAAATAATTGTAAATTTACGGATGTTACGAATTGGACTTTGTCTATTAGATCCATCATTGTAATATAAATGAACAGGGCCATCTTCTTTTAATGGTTTTCCTTCTTTTGAAAAACCAAGAATAGCATTTTTGACGGTTTCTAATGGAAGCGTTATTGTATCATCTACTGTTTCAATCGCGACTTGTGTAGCGTCATCTGAAATTTCGGCATTAGCAAGAAAAGGATGAAATGGTATACCGAACGTTCCAGTAATTAGCTGTTCTTTTTTATATTTCTTTACACTTTGTTGTATCGGCGGGAAAGCAGCACCATCACGGATTTCGCGATCCCAATGTTCTGAAGTGTTTTTTAAATAAGCTTCTAGTTCTGAAGTGTTTTCTCTCGTTTCATCAAAGTAAGTTGTCAAATCTACTTTTCGATCATCAAAGATCCAAACGGTTGGATCGATAGTGATTGGAAAACGAACTTTTCCATTAATAAATAAAATTTCGCTCATTGTTGTTCCCCCATTTGTGTTATACTCCCACTTTTCAGTATAATAGTATTAGACACTATTGTCACAAAAAATGTTTCTATTGCAATTTATTAAAACTATCGCTAATATTAATAGATAGGAGAGAGTAGGACGGAAACGGAGGGAATCAATTTGGCGTCTGAGACAGTATCAAATCATCAGGAAAAGGCACTAGCCCTTCTACAAGCGGATGCGGAGAAGATTTTAAGACTTATTAAGGTGCAAATGGACCATCTTACAATGCCGCAATGTCCATTATATGAAGAAGTGTTAGACACACAAATGTTTGGACTATCCCGCGAAGTCGATTTTGCAGTTCGCCTTGGTCTTATTGCAGAAGAACAAGGGAAAGCAATGTTAGGAGAGCTTGAACGTGAGTTATCTGCACTTCATGAAGCATTTACAAACAAACAACAATAACGGGTTCAAATAAGGGGGCTCAAACTGAAAAAGTTTGGGCTTTTTATTTGTATAATAAAGCAGGAAGAAGCAATGTACATATGGAATACAACAATAATTAAATTGAAACAGAGAGAGGAAATGAAATGAAAAGAGTATGGAAATCAATGGATTATTCATTATTACTTCCTCTTGTTATCTTATGTGTGCTGGGAGTTATAATGGTATATAGTTCTAGTTCCATTGTTGCGATTTCATCGAAATATAACTGGCCGGCAGATCACTTTTTTAAAAAACAATTAGTTTCTCTCGCTATTGGAACGGTAATGCTAGTGATTGTCGCTGTAGTACCTTACAAATTTTGGAGGAAGAAAATAGTTCTTGCAGCTATGGGGTTAGGGGGTATTGGCTTACTAACAGCAGCCTTCCTTTTCGGTAAGGTAATCAATGGTGCAAAAGGATGGATACTAGGTATACAACCAGCTGAGTTTGTAAAAATAGCAGTAATTATTACGTTAGCAAGTTTTTTTGCTAAGAAACAAGAGAGGCAAACCCCTTTTTTACAAGGGATAATCCCCCCCCTATTTGTGGTGGGTGGATCGATGGTATTAATTTTATTACAAAATGACTTAGGGACTGACATATTAATAGGTGGAACAGTGTTAATTATGTTCTTCTGTTCAGGAGTTAATGTTAACCTGTGGATAAAAAGGTTTATATTAACATCTATCGTATGGGTTCCTGCATTGTATTTTATTGGGAATTATAAATTGAATAATTACCAAAAAGCCCGATTTTCAGTTTTTCTTGACCCGTTTAACGATCCTCAAAATGATGGATTCCAATTAGTTAATTCATTTATTGGAATTGCCTCAGGTGGGTTAAATGGTAGAGGATTAGGGAATAGTATACAAAAGTATGGCTACTTACCAGAGCCGCAAACAGATTTTATTATGGCAATTATATCTGAAGAACTAGGTTTTATAGGGGTAGCTATTATTTTAATCTGTTTATTACTTATTATTATTCGTTCGTTTAGAGTAGCGCAAAAATGTAAAGATCCATTTGGAAGTTTAATTGCAATCGGAATTGCAAGTTTAATTGGAATACAAACTTTTGTTAATGTCGGTGGTATGTCTGGATTAATACCGCTTACAGGGGTACCTTTACCGTTTATTAGTTATGGTGGTAGTTCTTTATTGGCTAATTTAATTGCGATGGGTATATTATTAAATATTGCCAGTCATGTAAAACGACAAGAGAAAGAGCAAAATGAGATAATGAAAGAAAGAGAACAAGATGGACCACGTCTTGTAGTTGTAAAATAAAAACACATTGTGCTTTAGAGCGCGATGTGTTTTTTGTTTTTTAAATAGGATATACCATTTTGTTTTTTAACGAAAAGATATATCACATTCGAATAAATGTGATATACAATTAGGTTGTTACATAAGGAAGAGGTATGCTATACTATTTTTGTGAGACAAATTGCTCAGAAAACTTATCATTTGTTAAAAAATAAGGTATGATGGATAAAAATAAAGTGAAGCTTTCCAAGTATAATATAATGTAGAAAGTGAAGAACTTCACGCTCTTTAGGGTGTGTATATATTTTATCTCTAGAGTGGTAGGAAAGTAGAGGGGGAAAATCATGACAAAGCTGCAACGTATTCAAAAAGTATTGGTAGCTAACCGTGGAGAGATTGCAATTCGTGTGTTTCGAGCTTGTTCGGAACTGGGATTAAAAACAGTTGCAATCTATTCTAAAGAGGATAGTGGTTCTTATCATCGTTATAAAGCCGATGAATCCTATTTAGTTGGGGAAGGAAAAAAGCCAATTGATGCTTATCTAGATATTGAGGGCATTATTGAGATTGCGAAAAGTAATCATGTAGATGCAATCCACCCTGGATATGGTTTCTTGTCAGAAAATATTCAATTCGCAAAACGTTGTGAAGAAGAAGGGATTATCTTTATTGGTCCAAAAAGTAAGCATTTAGATATGTTTGGAGATAAAGTAAAAGCAAGAACACAAGCGCAGCTAGCACAAATTCCAGTTATTCCTGGTAGTGATGGGCCGGTAGATTCGTTAGAAGAAGTTAAAGAATTTGCTGAAAAGTATGATTACCCGATTATAATCAAAGCTTCCCTTGGCGGTGGCGGTCGTGGTATGCGTATTGTACGTACTAGTGAAGAATTAAGAGAATCGTATAATCGAGCGAAGTCAGAAGCAAAGGCAGCCTTTGGTAATGATGAAGTATACGTTGAAAAATTCGTTGAAAAACCTAAACATATAGAAGTTCAAATTTTAGCAGATGAAGAGGGCAATGTTGTTCATTTATACGAGCGAGACTGTTCTGTACAACGTCGTCACCAAAAAGTAGTAGAAATTGCACCTAGTGTGTCGCTTTCAGATGATTTGCGTCAGCGTATTTGTGAAGCTGCTGTAAAGTTAACGAAAAATGTAAATTATTTAAACGCAGGAACAGTTGAATTCCTTGTTAAAGATGATAATTTCTATTTCATTGAAGTAAATCCACGTGTTCAAGTAGAACATACAATTACAGAAATGATTACAGGAGTTGACATCGTTCAATCGCAAATTTTAATAGCTGATGGACATGCATTACATAGTAAAATGGTAGGTGTTCCAAAGCAAGAAGAAGTAGTTGTGCACGGTTTTGCAATCCAATCACGTGTAACGACTGAGGACCCACTAAATAATTTCATGCCGGATACAGGGAAAATTATGGCATACCGATCAGGCGGTGGCTTTGGGGTTCGTCTTGATACAGGTAATAGTTTCCAAGGTGCAGTAATTACACCGTACTATGATTCTTTACTTGTAAAAGTTACAACATGGGCGCTTACTTTTGAACAAGCTGCTGCAAAAATGGAACGTAACTTAAAAGAATTCCGTATTCGTGGTATTAAAACTAATATTCCATTTCTAGAGAATGTAGTAAAACATAAAAACTTTTTATCAGGGGAATATGACACTTCATTTATTGATGCGTCACCTGAACTATTCTTGTTCCCAAAACGTAAAGACCGCGGAACGAAAATGTTAAATTACATCGGGACAGTAACAGTAAATGGTTTCCCGGGAGTAGGGAAAAAAGAGAAACCAATTTTCCCGGATGCTCGTATACCGAATGTATTCCACTCAGAGCCGATCCAAAATGGAACGAAACAAATTTTGGATGAGCGTGGAGCAGACGGATTAGTAAAATGGGTACAAGATCAAAAACGTGTCCTTTTAACGGATACAACATTCCGTGATGCGCATCAGTCATTACTTGCAACGCGTATTCGTACAAAAGATTTACATCAAATTGCAGAGCCAACAGCGAGAATGTTACCGAACTTATTCTCAGCGGAAATGTGGGGCGGTGCAACGTTTGATGTTGCATATCGTTTCTTAAAAGAAGATCCATGGGAACGATTACTAGATCTTCGTGAAAAAATGCCAAATGTTTTATTCCAAATGTTACTTCGTTCTTCAAACGCAGTTGGCTACAAAAACTATCCGGATAATTTAATTCAAAAGTTTGTGGAGTGTTCTGCTCAAGCTGGAATTGATGTGTTCCGTATTTTTGATAGCTTAAACTGGGTGGAAGGTATGAGAGTTGCGATTGATGCTGTACGAGATACTGGTAAAATTGCAGAAGCAACGATGTGCTACACAGGGGATATTCACGATCCATTGCGTAGTAAATACGATTTAAATTACTATAAAAACTTAGCAAAAGAATTAGAAGCATCAGGAGCTCATATTTTAGGTATTAAAGATATGGCGGGCTTACTAAAACCAAACGCAGCATATGATTTAGTTTCAGCATTAAAAGAGACGGTATCGATTCCGATTCACCTGCATACACACGACACGAGTGGAAATGGTATATTAACGTATACGAAAGCAATTGAAGCAGGTGTTGACATTGTCGATGTAGCAGTAAGTTCTATGGCTGGTCAAACGTCACAACCAAGTGCGAACACGCTATACTATGCGTTAGGCGGAAACGAAAGACAGCCAGATGTTAATATAGATTCATTAGAAAAACTATCTCATTACTGGGAAGATGTACGTAAATACTACGCACCGTTTGAAAGTGGTATGAACGCTCCTCATACAGAGGTATATATGCACGAAATGCCAGGCGGACAGTACAGTAATTTACAACAACAAGCGAAAGCGGTTGGCTTAGGCGATCGCTTCGATGAAGTGAAAGTAATGTATCGCCGTGTGAATGATATGTTTGGTGATATTGTTAAAGTAACGCCATCATCTAAAGTTGTCGGTGATATGGCATTATTCATGGTTCAAAATCACTTAACAGAACAAGATGTTTTAGAGCGTGGACATTCTATGGACTTCCCAGGATCTGTTGTTGAAATGTTCTCTGGAGACTTAGGACAACCATATGGTGGTTTCCCGAAAAAGTTACAAGAAATTATTTTAAAAGGGAAAGAACCATTAACAGTAAGACCGGGTGAATTATTAGAGCCAGTAGATTTCGACGCGTTAAAAGAAGAGCTATTCCATAAGCTTGGACGCGAAGTGACGATGTTTGATGTAGTTGCATATGCATTATATCCAAAAGTATTTATAGATTACGAAAAAGTTGCTGAGCTTTATGGAAATGTATCTGTGCTTGATACACCGACATTCTTCTATGGTATGAGACTTGGTGAAGAAATCGATGTGGAAATTGAACAAGGTAAAACATTGATGGTTAAACTAGTATCAATCGGAGAGCCTCAGCCAGATGGAAATCGTGTTCTTTATCTGGAATTTAACGGTCAACCACGTGAGATTGTTGTGAAAGACGAAAGTGTGAAAGCAACAGTTGCACAACGCGTGAAAGGAAACCGTGAAAATCCAAACCACATTAGCGCAACAATGCCAGGAACGGTTATTAAAGTAGTTGTAATAGAAGGCGATGAAGTGAAAAAAGGCGATTCTATGGCAATTACAGAAGCGATGAAAATGGAAACGACAGTTCAAGCGCCGTTCAATGGTAAAGTGAAAAAAGTATATGTTAATGACGGAGATGCAATTCAAACGGGTGACTTACTCATTGAATTAGATCACTAAAATAAAAAAGAGTTGTGAAAACACAGCTCTTTTTTATTGCGAAAAAATACCTTGCCAATTCGGCAAGGTATTTTCATTTATTTTGTTTGTTTAGAAGTTGATGCAGCTTCTTTTGCATTCACTTTACTTCTTGTTCCTAACATAACTAAATAGCATAGTACAGCAAACAAACAAGAAATGAATAGGGAATGTAATAATGCCATTGCTAAACTAGCATTTGTAAATACGACTAAAATTCCTACTATAGCTTGAAGTGTAACAAGGATAAATGAAATAATCCATCCCCAGTATACGACAGGCTGTTGCTTATAATGGCGAATAGCGAGAATCATCGCATATAGTATCCAAACGAAAATTAACATGGCTGCCAATCTATGTCCCATTTGAACCCACTCATGTAGTTGAGTCGGCATAGGTCTATTTTTGCTACATAAAGGGAAGTCTGGACAAGCTAGGCTAGCTCGTTCGTGACGTACTAAAGCTCCTGTGTAGACAACGAGATAACAGTAAATTGTTACACCATAGATATGGAATTTCATTTTTTTGTCCATAATAAGTGAACGTGCATCAAACTTTTGGTCAATTTCAAAGATAAGACACGTTAATAAAATGACAGAAGCAAATGAAATTAAGGAAATACCAAAATGAATAGCAAGTACAGCTGGCATTTGTCCCCAGACAACTGCAGCGGCTCCCATTAATGCTTGTGCAACTAAAAATACGAAAGATAAAATTGCTAACGTTTTTGTTTCGCGCACATGTTTATAATATTTCCAGGACAAAATACAAAGGAGAGTGACAAGAATTCCTGCTGATCCTGATGTAAGGCGGTGACTTAGTTCAATAATAGTTTCCATTGATAAATTAGATGGAACAAATTCACCGTTACAAAGTGGCCATGATTTACCGCATCCTTGGCCAGAACCTGTTTTTGTAACTAAGGCGCCTCCTAATAAAACTATTAATAAATCAAGACTTGTAATGACTGCTAACCATTTAATAAAGCGTTGCAATCTCTTTCACCATCTTTCTGCTATGAAGTTATTGCGAAATATTTTCATTCCATTATGTATAGAATAAAACGCGCTAGTTCCTATGATATATAAAAAATAATAAAATAGCAAAGAAATGCCGGGGGAAGACAGGGGAGAGAAAACGGGTGTGGAAATAAGGTTTATAAGGAAATTTTTAGGTGAAAAATAGGCTGTTTTGAAAAGAAATGAGGAGAATACGTGTTAAATATGACAAAAAAGTTTATTATAGAAGGTAACATCATGTTATGATATGGATAAGTAAGAATTAAGTTTTTATATTCGACACAAAAAGTTCATGTTTTCTTCACAAAATGTTCGGGAAATATGATTTAATATATTGGAGTATGGGCGTAGATTAGTAGTAGGATGGGTTAACAATGTTTCTACTGTAATAATATTGCTATATAGAAGCGAATTATTTCATTTTGAAATAGGCGCAAAAAGAAAGATGAAAGTTTTAAGAGGGGGTTAAAGTGATGAACCATGCAACAAGTGAGCTGCATGATGAGTCTGCTGTTACAAGTATACCGGAAACAACTCGGTTACAAGATTTAAAAGCACTCGTTAAAATGGGGATTGTAAACTCAAATACACTTACTGTATTTACAGGATTTTGGTTGGCATTACACTTTAATGGATTAAGTGTGATGGACAATCTGGATAAGTTATTCTTTACAATCGTTGGTTCTGGATTAGTTATGGCAGGGGTATGTTGTTTAAACAACTACATTGATCGAGACATCGATCCATTAATGGAAAGAACAAAGACCCGTCCAACGGTTACTGGAAAGTATAAACCAGGATTTGCACTTACATTTGGATTAGTTATATTACTTCTTGGGTTTGTATTTTTATTATTAACAACACCAATGGCAGTTTTAATGGGGTTTATTGGTGCTTTCACATATGTTGTTCTATATAGTTTATGGACAAAGAGAAAGTATACACTAAATACTGTTGTAGGTAGTATCTCTGGTGCAGTTCCACCTTTAATTGGATGGGCAGCAATCGATCCATCTTTAGGTCATCCAATTGCTTGGATGCTATTTTTGATTATGTTTATTTGGCAAATCCCACATTTCCTTGCATTAGCAATGAAACGTGTTGATGAATATCGAAATGCAGGAATTCCAATGCTTCCTGTAGTTCATGGATTTGAAATTACGAAACGCCAAATTATGATTTGGACAGTATGTTTATTACCACTACCATTTTATATGAGTGGACTAGGGATAACATTTATGGTAATTGCAACGCTGCTTAACATCGGATGGATCGTTTTAGGATTTTATGGCTTCCGTAAGAAAGATGACATCAAATGGTCCGTACAAATGTTTGTTTATTCCCTAAATTATTTAACAATCTTATTTGTATCAATGATTGTAGTTACATTCTTCTAAGACAACGACATAATTGGATTTCTTTACGTTGAGATTTACTTTACTTAACTATAAAGTACAATCTAATTCACAAGGAAAGTGGGGGTTGTTTGTATGAAGAAACAGTGGCGACTGCTTTCGTTCGTTTCACTGCTGGCTTTACTGTTAGGGGGATGCGGTAAAGCCTTTCAATCTACTTTAATTCCGCAAGGAGAAGTAGCAAAAATGCAATATGATCTGCTCTTACTAGCAAGTGCAATCATGGTAGGAGTAGTACTAGTAGTTACTATTATTTTCTTATATGTAATTGTGCGTTTCCGACAAAAGAAAGGTCAGGAAGATTATATTCCAGAGCAAGTTGAAGGAAATCACAAACTAGAAATTATATGGACAGTTATTCCGATTATTCTTTTGTTAATCTTAGCTGTTCCAACGGTTACATATACATTCAAACTTGCTGATGTAAGTGCGATGGAGAAAAAGAATATTGATAAAGATACTATCGTTGTTGATGTAACAGCGAATCTTTATTGGTGGGAATTTTCTTATAAATCAGAAAAGATAGTAACTTCTCAAGATTTAGTTATCCCCACAGGTAAGAAAGTGTATTTGAATTTGAAGGGTGCCGATATTAAACATTCGTTTTGGGTTCCATCTTTAGCTGGGAAAATGGATACAAATACAGATAATGTGAACAAAATGTGGTTAAAGGCAGATAAATCGGGCACTTATAATGGTTTTTGTACAGAATTTTGCGGCCCATCACATTCTTTAATGCAATTCAAAGTGAAAGCTTTAGATGAAAGCGACTACAAAAAATGGCTTGCTGATATGAAGAAAATTGATGGGAAGAAAGAAGTAGCTTCAACAAAGGCGCAAGAGGGCCAAGAAATATTTAATAAAAGCTGTATTGGTTGTCACGCAGTTGGATCTAATGATAGTAGACCACCTTCCGCTCGTATCGCACCAAACTTAGCAAACTTTGCGGATCGCGATACAGTTGCCGGCATCGCCGAAAACAATGAAGAAAACTTAAAAAAATGGCTGAAAGATCCTGAAAATATGAAACCAGGAAATAAAATGACTGGTAAATATGGCAACTTAACAGACGATCAAATTGATGCATTAAATGCATACTTACAAACGTTAAAAGTTGAAAAGTAAAGAGGGATTATTCGCGAAGGGGAGGTTGAAAACGTGAGTTCTGTAGCAAAAAAACAGGGGATGGGTGCTGTCATATGGGATTATTTAACGACAGTAGACCATAAAAAGATTGCCATTCTCTATTTAATTGCAGGTGGATTGTTTTTTGTAATAGGCGGAATAGAAGCTCTATTTATTCGCCTTCAATTAGCGATTCCTAACAACGCTTTTCTTGTTGGGGATGCTTATAATCAAGTATTAACCATGCACGGTACAACAATGATTTTCCTCGCAGCTATGCCACTCGTGTTTGCATTTATGAACGCCGCTGTACCACTTCAAATTGGTGCACGTGATGTAGCGTTCCCGTTTTTGAATTCACTCGGATTTTGGTTATTTTTCTTTGGTGGAGTATTTTTAAATTTAAGTTGGTTTTTAGGTGGAGCACCTGATGCAGGATGGACATCTTATGCATCTTTAGCTTTAGCCTCTAAAGGCCATGGTGTTGATTTTTATGTACTCGGCTTGCAAATCTCCGGTATAGGTACATTAATTGGAGGCATCAACTTCCTTGTAACCATTATTAATATGCGTGCGCCAGGGATGACGTATATGCGTATGCCGATGTTTACATGGACGACATTTGTAACATCTTCGTTAATATTATTTGCTTTTCCGCCGTTAACTGTCGGATTAGGACTTTTAATGTTAGACCGCTTATTTGGAACAAGTTTCTTTAATCCAGCGCTGGGCGGGAATACAATTATATGGGAGCATTTATTCTGGATTTTTGGTCATCCAGAAGTATACATTCTTATACTTCCAGCTTTCGGAATATTCTCAGAAATCTTCGCTACATTTTCGAAAAAACGATTATTTGGTTATTCGTCGATGGTGTTTGCGACAGTATTAATTGGATTTTTAGGATTTATGGTATGGGCGCATCATATGTTTACTGTTGGACTTGGTCCAGTTGCCAATGCTATTTTCTCAGTTGCAACAATGGCTATTGCGGTTCCGACCGGTATTAAAATATTCAACTGGCTCTTTACAATGTGGGGCGGAAGTATTCGCTTTACGACACCTATGATGTGGGCAGTAGCCTTCATTCCATCATTCGTAATGGGAGGAGTTACAGGTGTTATGCTAGCATCTGCACCAGCTGATTATCAATTTCATGATAACTATTTCGTAGTAGCTCATTTTCATTATGTAATCGTCGGCGGTGTTGTATTTGGTCTACTTGCAGGAGCGCATTATTATTGGCCACTGATGTTTAATAAAGTATTGAATGAAACGTTAGGAAAGATAACATTTTGGTTATTCTTTATCGGTTTCCATTTAACGTTCTTCATTCAGCATTTCCTTGGGTTAATTGGTATGCCGCGTCGTTACTACACATACCTTGAGGGACAAGGATTAGAGATGGGGAATATGATTAGTTCTATTGGAGCGGTATTTATGGCTCTTGGAACGATTGTTCTTCTATTCAATGTCATTAAAACGACAGTTTCAAAAGAAAAGGCAGGGCGTGATCCATGGGATGGACGCACATTAGAATGGACAATGCCAGCGCCTACACCGGAATATAACTTTAAACAATTGCCATTTGTTCGCGGGTTGGATCCGTTTTGGATTGAAAAACGCGAAGGGAATAAAGAGATGACAGCGGCAGAACCAGTTGGTGATATTCATATGCCAAATCCATCATTTTCACCATTTATCATTTCTTTAGGATTGTTTATAGCGGCATTTGGTGCAATGTATATGCAGGGTGGAAAAGATAAGTTTTGGTTATTAGTAGCAATTATTGGTTTAATCATTACGTTTGGTGCAATGTTCCTGCGTTCAGTAATCGATGATCATGGATATCATATTCATAAGGAAGATTTAGAAGATAAGGGGGGCAAGGCGTAATGCATGTAGATGAAAAATTAACGAATGAAACATTTCCAGCAGAGCCTGAAAAAGCAACCCTTGAAGGGAAAAATAAGTTTGTCGGTTTTTGGTTATTTCTTGGAGGCGAAACAGTATTGTTCGCTTCCTTATTTGGCACATATTTAGCGTTAAAGAATTCTACAAATGGTGGACCAACATCTCAAGAGATGTTCCAAATGCCACTCGTTTTTATTATGACGATGCTTTTATTAACGAGTAGTTTAACGAGTGTATATGCGATGTATCATATGAAAAACTTTAATTTTAAGAAAATGCAACTTTGGCTACTGGTAACAGTATTGCTAGGTTTAGGGTTTTTAGGGTTTGAGATATATGAGTTTTATCATTATGCGCATGAATTTAAGCATACTATGAGAAGTAGTGCGTTTGGTTCCGCGTTTTATGCTCTTGTTGGTACACATGGACTCCACGTATTGTTTGGGTTGTGTTGGATTTTAACATTAATCTTTAGAAATGCGAAGAGAGGTCTAAATTTATACAATGCACCGAAGTTTTATGTTGCATCGATTTATTGGCACTTTATTGACGTAGTTTGGGTGTTTATTTTCACTGTAGTATATTTAATGGGAATGGTGGGATAAACAATGGCGATAAAGCAAACGAATAATCCTAAAGTTGATCTTATTTACCGGAAGAGAAAAAGTGCGGAGGAAATGAAGCATCAAGTTATTACATTTGCATTAATGATATTTTTAACATTAGTTGCATTTGTAGCAGTAGCATATCCGAAAACTTTCAGTCCGACTTTCTCAGTACCATTTATTTTACTATTAGCTGTGGTACAAGTAATTTTTCAATTGTACTATTTTATGCATATGAGTCATAAAGGACATGAAGCCGCAAGTTTCTTTCTTTATTCGGGTCTGTTAATCGGGTTGATTACAATTTTAGCTTTTATGACAATTGTGTGGATTTGAAAAGTGAAGAATAAGGGAGCTTGTGTTGTCACAGCTCCCTCTTCATATTATGTGAAAGGATAACCTTAAGAAGGTAGGTGTGACAATGAGTAACTTGTGGATATTTGGTTTTCAAGCTCTATGGAGTCCAATCTTTTTATTATTTATGCTTTCGATCCTTATTGGGTACTTTTTAATTATTGGGCCATATAGAATGCGATTTGAACATGCGACGAAGGTAAGTAAGAAGCAAGTTTTTTATTTTACGACCGGAATTGTTCTTTTGTATTTTGTAAAGGGAGGTCCTATTGATTTAATTGGTCATATTATATTTAGTGCACATATGTTCGAAATGGCAGTCATGTATATTGCAGTTCCGCCGTTATTGTTACTTGGTATACCAGTTTGGTTATATCGTTATATTACTTCTTTTAAGTTCGTTCAAATTATATTAAAGGTATTTGCTAGGCCTCTTATCGCATTGTTTGTATTTAATGGCCTGTTTTCTTTTTATCATTTACCAGTTGTTTTTGATACAGTAAAACAAAGTCAAATTGCTCATCCTATTTGTCTCGCTATATTGTTCTTTACAGCAATCATGATGTGGTGGCCGATGCTAAATCCATTACCAGAATATCAAACGTTAAGTGATATAAAGAAACTTGGTTATATGTTTGCGAATGGTATATTATTAACGCCAGCTTGCGCGTTAATCATTTTTGCGACTGCACCGTTATTTGCAACGTATACGGATTCTGCTGCTTGGATGAAAGCGATGGAACTATGTGTGCCAGCGGGAACTTTATCAGATTTAAATATAACTGGACCGGAATTTTTGCATTGGATGCCGGTCGTACAAGATCAACAAACTGGTGGCATTATTATGAAAATTGTCCAGGAAATAGTGTATGGTACAATTATCGGTTATGTATTTTTCCGATGGGCCCGTCGAGAGCGTGAAAAAGATAAAGAACAGTTGCAACAATTACCGCCATATTTACAGACGAAGTAAAAAGTGTATGGGTTTCCATACACTTTTTTAGTTTTACTAAACTTTAATAAATTGAATTTTCTAATTATTTATGTTAAGTTAGTGTAGGCATGTACTAAAAGTGGATATAAGATTTACTACTAGCTTTAATACATAATAATTCCATGTGTAGTACAAGTTTTTTAGAGAGTTACAAATTTATATTGTTATCTTTAATAAAACAAGGACTATTTTAAGGGGGAATTTAAATGGGTAGTAGTGGAAGTATGGTAAAGCCAATTAGTGGGTTTTTAACAGCATTAATACAATATCCAGTACCGGTAGTAGAGTCCCGTGCAGACATTGATAAACAAATTAAACAGATCATAAAAACAATTCATTCAACTAAAGCAGGGTATCCTGGATTGGAATTGATAGTATTTCCAGAATATAGTACGCAAGGGCTTAATACAAAAAAATGGACTACAGAAGAGTTTTTATGTACAGTCCCTGGGCCAGAAACAGACTTGTTTGCTGAGGCATGTAAAGGGTCTGAAGTATATGGTGTTTTTTCTATAATGGAAAGAAATCCTGATGGTGGAGAACCGTATAATACAGCAATAATTATTGATCCACAAGGTGAAATGATTTTGAAGTATCGTAAGCTAAATCCTTGGGTGCCAGTTGAACCTTGGAAGGCTGGAGATTTAGGTTTACCTGTTTGTGATGGACCGGGAGGAAGTAAATTAGCTGTTTGTATTTGTCATGATGGTATGTTTCCTGAAGTAGCTCGTGAAGCAGCTTATAAAGGTGCAAATGTCTTGATTCGTATTTCTGGATATAGCACACAAGTTAGTGAACAATGGATGTTAACTAATCGTTCGAATGCATGGCAAAATTTAATGTATACATTGTCGGTGAACTTAGCGGGTTATGATGGTGTATTTTATTATTTTGGTGAAGGACAAGTATGTAATTTTGATGGGACTACTTTAGTGCAGGGACACCGAAATCCTTGGGAAATTGTTACTGCTGAAGTATATCCAGAGCTAGCAGATCAAGCTAGATTAGGATGGGGTCTCGAAAATAATATATATAATTTAGGTTCAAGGGGATATGTAGCGACTCCTGGTGGGGTGAAAGAAAACCCGTATACGTTTGTAAAAGATTTAGCTGAAGGTAGATATAAGGTTCCTTGGGAAGATGAGATTAAAGTAAAGGATGGAACTATTTATGGGTATCCAGTCAAAAAGACGATTCATTCTTAAATAAGATAAATAGAACAAGCGCATCATATTGATGCGCTTGTTCTATTTACTCAATGATTTGGAATTCTTTTAACTCTTTTTCGATATTTTGTAGGAGTTGTTCGCTTTTTTGAAGTACATTCGTTGGGAAAATTTCACCATCCCCATATTCAACACCATGAGGATAATAGTGTTTACCTAATAAGGGAGGAAGTAGCTTTATTTCAGCGTGTCTACTACCAATGTCACCTTCAACAGCTAAACCTTGTACACGTAAATAATAAACATCGTTTAATATTTCGAATTTATAATCGTATGTAACTCGTTCATAATCCCACTGTCCAGCGAGTACAAAATGGTTCTTTTCCATAATCTCTGTTAATAGTGTTAAATCAACAATTACCCCATTAAATTTCGTGTTTGTAAATTGCATATAATACCTCCTCTTTTCATGTTACGCCATTATTTTTATAATAGTATGAATAATAAGAAAGTGCAATTCATATTGAGAGAAAAGGGATAATCCAGACTTTTTTTGTGAAAATATGATATAGTGAAAAGAGTACGGTACACACAAAAAAGGAAAGAAAAGGATTTGTGTATATCTCAATTTTATGTTTTGTGCAGGAGGTATATCGATTGAAGAAATTATTGCGTATCGTAATGATTACAATTTTAATTTTAGCTGTTGATTTATATGGGAAATTGCTCGTTTCACAATATATATTAACCCCATCTCAATCAAAGCAAGAAAATAAAATTGTGAAAAAGAAAAAACAAATAAATGAAGATTCTTCCGATACTGTTTTAAATATGATTGGTGGGGACTCTGAAATTTTATTAGCAAAATGGGGCGAACCTTCTCGAATAGAGCCATCTGCTTATGGATATGAGTGGTGGGTATACAATCAAGATTTAGCTCAGTATGTTCAATTTGGGGTTGCTGAACGTAAAGTTGTAACGGCGTATGTTGCTGGTGAGCAAGTTAAGGTGCCACCTTATTATATAAATGAAAAGTATGAAGATGTGTATAAAAAGAATCCACTCTCGCATGAGATTTCATTAAAAAGAGGGAAGAGTAGTTATCAATTTGAGTTATCCGATACCGAAGTGATGGAACAACCATTAGTACCAGTAGAAGATGGCTGGGCACAATTATATTTTGATCATTTTACGCATGAGCTTGTCGGTGTTCGTTATATGGATGACGAAACGTTATTACGTCAAAGACCGTATCAGCTCGTTTATTCAGGTGAATTATTAGCAGAACAACCATTAACTCCAGATAAAATGAAACAAATAGAGAATGGGAATATGCAACAAATTTTTGATTTAACAAATATTATTCGAAGTCGTCATAATTTACCGTTATTAGCTTGGGATCAACAAACAGCAGATGTGGCAATCGGTCATAGTAAAGATATGAAGGATAATAATTACTTTTCGCATGATTCACCCACATTAGGTACGTTAGGAGATCGTTTGCAGCGCGGGAAAGTAGGATTTCAACTTGCGGGTGAGAACATAGCGGCGCAACATAGTGATGGAGTTGCGGCATTACAAGGTTGGTTAAATAGTGAGGGACATCGAAAGAATTTATTGAATGAACAATTTACCGGATTGGGTGTTGGAGTATACGATAAGTTTTATACACAAAACTTTATTCGAAAATAAAGTGAAACTGTAAATTGTCGAGGGGAATCTTACCCTATGCGAATAGTAAGAAAAAAAGGTGCATGAATCGTCTGAAAATAGGCGAACCATGCGCCTTTTTTTTCTTACTATATAGTAGGTAGATATATATGAAGAGGTGAGGATTATGCCAACAACAAAAGGACCGTTACATCCATCGGTTCAACAGTTTAAAGAGTTTGTAAACCATCACCCTAAAATGGTTCATGAAGTTCGAAGTGGTCATAAAACTTGGCAACAGTTTTATGAGGAATGGTACTTACTTGGCGAAGAAGATCCGATATGGGCAACTTTTAGACCTGATGGAGCGCCTGCTTATTCTTCGGTAAAAGAAAATAAAAAAGAAAAAGATAATCGAACCGAAGAGGAAAAAACTGCAGATGTGATGGGACAAATGCTTTCTTTCTTTAAAAAGCTAGATGTGGAACAAATGCAACATCATTTAGCTAATGTGACGAGTGCTATTGGTAGTGTGCAACAAGTTTTTCAACAATTTCAAGGAAAACGTACGCAGCAAGAGGAGAGTACTTCCGAAAATAATCCATTTTTCTTTCAGAAGGATTAGGGGGAAAGCGGATGAGAGCAGAAATTATGGAGTTTATAAAGGCTGATGAGGATTTATCTCGCTACATTAGGGAGCAACCGTACTGGTATAGAAAACTAACGCGAAACCCTGAAGAAAAAGAGGCATTTGAGTTAGCGGCTATGCAACATTTCAAAAAAACGATACCAGATAAAGTTGAGAAATTTCAAAATCAATTAGCAGTTGCTTCCATTATGATTGATATGTTTCAGTATATGAAGCAGCAAAATACAACATAATTGGAAGGGAAAACTATGTCCGTCATGCACAACTTTTGATACAATAGAAGCGGATTATTTAAAAAGGAGTTGCAGCATGAGCATGACGGAAATTTGTTTAGTACGACATGGACAAACTGATTGGAATTTTCAAGAGATTATTCAGGGACGTGAAGATATTCCGCTTAATGAAGTAGGGAAGAAGCAAGCGAGTCAAAGTGCAGCTGCTTTGCAAGCGGAGGCATGGGATGTAATTATAAGTAGCCCATTAATTAGAGCACAAGAAACAGCTAAGGAAATTGCAGAAGCCACTGGATTACAATCCATTTTATTAGATGAGCGATTTGTTGAACGTAATTTCGGTGAAGCTTCTGGGAAGCCGGTTGCGACTGTTAGGGAATTAATTGCAGAAGGTAAAGTAGAAGGTATGGAGCAAGATGAAGAAATTGTAGCTCGTTGTTTTGCTGCGGTAAAAGATGTTGCAGAAACTCATTCAGGTAAACGTATTATCATTGTAGCCCATTCGCATGCGATAAAAGCAATTTTACATGCAATTGCGCCAGAAGATATTACATTTAAAACACCGTTAAAAAACGCATGTATTAGTTATGTGAACGAGAATAGTGGGAAGTGGGATGTTCTTAAATATAACATTGCGGAACATATTCATGTATAAGTGTGTGTTGACATAATGTGCAAAATAGTTAGAAGGATATCTTTCTATTTAGTGAGACACTTCAATTAGTAGTTCTATTCTAAATGTGGTATGATGAATACTCGGAGGTGTCTCTCATGATTGTAGCGACGCTAGAAAGCGTATTAATATTAGATAAGGCAGAGCAGCTTGCAAAAGCGATCATCTGTTCAGATATAGCAGAAGATTACCGTAAATGTTATAAAGAATTGCAAGAAGATATGGAAGTTCAGACGTTAATTCAGCAATTTACAGCGATGAAAGAACGATATGAGGAAGTACAACGTTTCGGTAAATATCATCCTGACTATACTTTCGTTTCGACGAAGATGAGGGAGTTAAAGCGTTCTGTAGACTTACATGATAAGATTGCAGCTTTTAAACGAGTAGAAACGGCTTTGCAAAAGTTGCTAGATGAAGTTAGTGTAGCAATCGGTTCTGAGGTGTCCTCTTCCATCAAAGTTCCAACAGGAAATCCATTTTTTGATGCTGGTGGCTGTGGTGGCGGTTGTGGTACTGGCGGAGGTTGTGGTTGTAAAAAAACGGGGTAAATCACCCCGTTTTTTGGAAGATAGAAGAAAACGTATACAGAGTTTGTCCTGTAATGTCATAAATTTCTGATTGGTTTTCATAAAATATAAAATAAATGTTTTTAAAAGGAGAAGATGGAGAAGATTATGTTCGGGCAACGACAAAGTATGATTGTTTATTTACATTCATTGAAACATGCCAAGATTTTAAGGAAATATGGTAACATACATTACATATCAAAACGCTTAAAATACGCAGTAGTATATTGTGATATGGAACAAATTGAGCATATGATGCAAAAGTTGAACAAACTTCCTTTTGTGAAAAAGATAGAACAGTCGTACCGTCCGTATTTAAAAACGGAATTTGAAAATTCGCGTCCTGATCGGGCAAAAGAATACGATTATAGCTAATATAAAAATCCCCTGCTAATTTTAGCAGGGGATTTTTTATTTGAAATAACACATTATTTCATTGGGGGAATAAAATTATTCATTCGTAAAATACCAATTAAATGATTGAAAAACAGTTCTTTTTCTGGGAAAGTTGTAGATGGTTTTACCGTAAAGGTAGTCACTTTTTTTCCAAGTTGTTCTGCCGTTTCTTCAAATAAAATGATGCGTTTACTTTTTTTATTTTCAAGTACAGGAATGCCTTCACGACATATGTATAATGGTTGGAAATCACCAGTAGTAGTTGGTTTTAATATTACAACAAGTGAGCACACTTTTTTTTCATTTTTAATCGTTTCAAATTGTAACATATGTGTTATACGTTCTTGATTTGCTTTGGCAATTTCAAGTAATTCATATAAATCAGAGTAGCCCTCTCCGAGTTCTATAAAGCGTTGAATCATATTTTTTCCTCCTCTTTCTTTTACTGTACCATCTCACTTTTTAAATGAAAAGTAGACAAAGAAAAAAAACCCTGCAAAGCAGGGCCCTTCTTATACTAGCATGTACTAGTAAGAAGGCAAAGGGAGAGGAGAAACCGGAGGAAGAACTTATGGGGAAACGTAAGTCTTCTCCGCGGTTGGCAACAACATCGAAGGTGATGTTGTTATAGTTATTTATGTCCAATCTAAATGAAGATATACATGATGAAATTAAATTTTATGTTGGGCTTTTTATTTTTCTTTTTTTTATTTTATGATAGGATAAAAAAGGTAAAGTGATACGAATATACATAATGGGTTCGTGTTAGCGAATAGTGAGATGAATACATAAAAATGCAGAGTGATTATTTTAAGCTAAGTTCTCCTAGTGTTCGTTGAAAGATGAACGGACTAGTACGGTTTGGTAGCGGTTACTGAATGGAGAAGAGTTTTCTATAATTGCTCGTTAGATTGAAATAAAGGTAGTGACAGCAGATGAGAGTAGTTTCAGGAAAATGTAAAGGGCACCCACTTAAAGCGGTACCAGGTAATACAACACGTCCAACAACAGATAAAGTAAAAGAATCAATTTTTAATATGATAGGTCCTTATTTTGATGGTGGTATCGCTCTTGATTTATTTGGCGGTAGTGGTGGTCTTGGAATTGAAGCGATAAGTAGAGGGATTGATAAAGCGATTTTTGTTGATCGAGATAATAAAGCGATAAAGACAATCCATCAAAATTTAGAAAGTTGTAGAATACAGGAACAAGCTGAAGTATATCGAAATGATGCAGAACGTGCGATAAAAGCACTTATAAAACGTGAAATGTCATTCGATCTTATACTAATTGATCCTCCATATAAAGATCAAAAAATTGTATCTTTAATTAGTGTAATGGATCAACATGGATTGCTACATAACGCTGGTTTAATTATGGCGGAACATGGTAATGATGTAGTTTTACCAGAATCTATAGGAAGACTTGTAAAAGTGCGAGCTGAAAAATATGGCATTACAGCAATATCGATCTATAAGTATGAAGGTGAGGGGACGGAATGACAAGTATAGCTATTTCTTCGGGAAGTTTTGATCCAATTACCCTTGGGCATCTGGATATTATTAAAAGGGGAGCAAAAGTATTTGACGAGGTATACGTAGTAGTTTTAAACAACTCGTCAAAAAAACCGTTCTTTTCAGTGGAAGAGCGCTTAGATTTAATTCGAGAAGCCACAAAGGATATCCCTAATGTAAAAGTAGATTCACATAGTGGACTACTAGTTGAGTATGCGAAAATGCGTAATGCGAATGCGATTTTACGTGGGTTACGAGCGGTTTCTGATTTTGAATATGAGATGCAAATTACTTCTATGAATCGAAAATTAGATGAAAACATTGAAACCTTTTTTATTATGACAAACAATCAATATTCATTTTTAAGCTCGAGCATTGTGAAAGAAGTGGCGAGATATGGAGGAAGTGTAGTAGACCTTGTCCCTCCTGTTGTAGAACGTGCTTTAAAAGAAAAGTTTCAAACCCCGTTAAAGTGAACGGGGTTTTTCTTTGTTGCTCCGAAAAAATAATAAGATGACATATACATATAAACAAAATAATGTAAATATTGGTCCGTAGTGTACAAAAGATGTCCAAATTTCATGCAGTATAGAAGAATGATTCGATAAAAAGACAGGGATATCTTTTTGCATAGGTGAAAAAGAGCTTACTTTTTCATAAAACGGTTTCCAAAATATAAAAGTAAAAATAGGAGCAAGAATACTTTGGATAATTCGTGCGAAAAAATAGGGCTTAAATCGAATGTCTGTTTCAGCTAATATGCTAGCGACTTGTGCCTGAATAGAAAGGCCGCTAAATGCTAAAATAAAGCTTGTTACCATAGCTTGCTGCAGGAGGGGTGTTTCAGTTATTTGACTAATCATTTGGCTTCCGAGTGTCATTTCAAAAATGCCAGATAATATTGGGATACTAAATTCGGTAGTTAGTTGGAAGAATGATAAAATATGTTGCATAATAAAAGAGAGGGCTGCTGTAATATGAAATACAGTAATCATTTTATTTAAAACAGAGAATAAAATAATGAATCCACCAATCATAAGTAATGTTTGGATAGAAGAAACGATAGCGTCCCCAAGTAATTTTCCTATTGGTCTTTTTTCTTGCATACGTGTCTCGTGTAGAATTGAAAAAGGGTTTTGAAAAGGGCGTTTTTTAGTAGCATGTTTATCATGCGTGGAACTGTTGTTATTGCCGTAAAAACGCATCAGTAACCCGACAGCAAAATTACTTACATAATGTGCAGCAGCTAATACGATTCCTAATTTCGGATTATTGAAAAAACCGATAGAAACAGCCCCGAAAATAAAAAGTGGATTGGATGAGTTTGTAAAAGATACGAGGCGTTCTGCTTCAATTTGTGTTAGCTGATTGCTTTTGCGCAGTCTAGCGCTTAATTTGGCGCCAGCGGGAAATCCTGAAGCCATTCCCATTGCCCAAACAAATCCGCCTATCCCTGGAACACGGAAAAGTGGTCGCATAAGTGGTTCTAATATAACGCCTATAAATTTTACAACACCAATACTAATAAGAAGTTCGGCAATGATGAAAAACGGTAAAAGTGAAGGGAATACAACTTCCCACCATATATTTAACCCTCGAATGGAAGCTTGTAAAGCAGCTTGGGGGTGGAGTACAAGAGAAAAGGTTAAAAACAGTGTTGATATGGTAAGGAAAGCCGTTTTCCATTTTTCATACATGTAAGTAAATCCCCCTTTGTCCCAAAAAACGTTCATTTCAGTATACGTGGATACGTAGTGAATTTAGACCATAAGTATGAAAAAGGAATGAAAAAAATTAAAGGGTGAGAAAAATGAAAGAACCGAAAATTGGCTTAGCTCTTGGATCTGGGGGCGCAAAAGGTTTTGCTCATATTGGTGTTATAAAGGTTTTAAGGGAAAATGATATACCGATTCATCTGATTGCAGGAAGTAGTATGGGGGCTTTGGTAGGTACATTTTATGCAGCTAGTTCAAACGTTGAAAGACTGTATAAACTGGCAAATGTTTTTAAGAGAAAATATTATTTAGATTTTACGGTTCCAAAAATGGGATTTATTGCTGGAAAACGTGTCAAAGATATGATTAAAATGTTTACATATAATAAAAATTTAGAAGAGTTGGATATCCCGACGGCTGTTGTGGCTACTGATATCTTGAAGGGGGAAAAAGTAGTTTTTACAAGTGGGCCAGTTGCAGAGGCAGTGAGAGCTAGTATTTCTGTACCTGGAGTGTTTGTACCAGAGAAAATAGATGGACGATTATTGGTAGATGGCGGAGTAATTGACCGCATCCCAGTATCGGTTGTGAAAGAGTTAGGTGCCGATATTGTTATTGCTGTTGATGTATCCCCGATTAAAGTAAATGGAGAGGTTACGTCTATTTATGATGTAATTATGCAGAGTATTGAAATTATGCAACATGAGCTTGTGATGAATCGGCAAATTGCATCGGATTTAATGATGCGCCCAGCTGTAGAACAATTTAGTTCCCGTGCTTTTACAAACATTGAAGACATTATTCGAGTTGGAGAGGTAGAAGCAGAAAAGCATGTTGCAAATATTCATTTATTAATTGAGCAGTGGAAGGAGAAACATAATGTTTAAGCGTTTTCGGTTTATATATGCAATTTTAATAGGGGTTATATTGGCAATGTTACTTGTTTACGTACGCCTGCCGTATTATATAACGAAACCAGGAATGGCTGCCAAATTAGAGCCTTACGTTCAAGTGGAGGGGGGAACAAAAGAGTCTGGTGATTTTATGCTTGTTACGGTTTCGATGGGACCAGCAAATGTAGTGAATTTAATAGCGGCACAGTTTAATAAATATACACATATTTCAAAAGCGGAAGAAATATTGCAAAAAGGTGAAAGTGATGAAGAATATCAATTTCGCCAAAATTATGCGATGAAAGATTCGCAAAATGCAGCGATCTATAATGCTTATAAACGTGCAAATCGTACTGTTTCTTTTGAAAATAAAGGTGTGTTGGTTGCTGGTGTAGCGAAAGGGATGCCGTCAGAAGGAAAGCTTAAACTTGGAGATGTCATCATTGCTGTCGACGGAAAAACATTTGAAAAGACGGAACAATTTATTGAATATATGACAGGGAAAAAAGAAGGAGATACAGTAAATATTGAGTACAAGAGGGATGGGAAACAGTTAAAAGAAAATTTAAATGTAAAGACTATTCCGAATGGAAATGGACGCGTTGGTATAGGTGTTTCTATCGTTACGGAAAGAGAATTAGTGGTAGATCCAAAAGTGAAAATTGACTCTCATGAAATAGGTGGACCATCGGCAGGTCTCATGTTTACATTAGAAATATATAATCAACTGGTGGACGAGGATTTAACAAGAGGACATGAAATAGCTGGAACAGGTACGATTAATGAAAAGGGAGAAATTGGCCCGATTGGCGGTATTCAGCAAAAAGTGGTCGCTGCAAGTGATGCTGGTGCTGAAGTGTTCTTTGCGCCAAATGAAAAAGGTGCGGAGAAATCGAATTATAAAGATGCACTTGAGGCTGCGAAGGATATTAAAACGAAAATGAAAGTTGTGCCAGTTGATACGTTGGATGATGCATTAATGTATTTGGAAAAAATGGGGAATAAATAAAAAAATCTCTCTGAAAAAGAGAGGTTTTTTTATAGGAATTTTGCAGTTGTTTCATCATAACGAATTGGGTGATGTGTGGCATCTCGTTTTAGTAGTTGCGTTCGTAATGGTTCTTTCATGATAGAGAAGTATACAGAATTGGCTTTTCGCTCTATGTGTAGAGTAGGATGGTCAAATGTTTTTGTATGTGTAAGGATTGGAAGCTCTATTTTTTTCTTGTTTTTTGAAAGGTAAGTTTGTCCTTTTTGTGACATGCCTAATAGACGAATGTATGGTGCATGTTGCTCTATATTTGCGCAATGTATTTCTTCTTTTGTTGTATTTGTTAAAATATGTGTACAAGCTCTTTGTAATCTAGTCCACGTATAACGCTTCGTTTTTAATGCTTCCATGAATAAATGGAAGGAGGAACTGGTTTGTATTTTTGATAAAATACGATGCTCTAAACCTTCCTCAATTTCATATATATGTCGTAAGTCTTCTGGAGACATCGTCATAAGTTTGTATTTGAAAAATGAAAAGTATTGTTCCCAATTATGTAACGTCCCGTAGTTTTGTTTATAACTCGCTAAAAGAGAAGCAGTCGCTTTTGGGATAAAAGACTCAATTTCTGTAAAAGAACTATTTTCGGTAAAAAGTTGTTTGCGAATACTCGTTGCGCTTGCAATATGTTGGTCGTTAAATGTTTCATCATGATAATGAGATGCGAATCTTTTTATCGTTTGTGCTTGCATAGAACTATTTTGCATAAGAATTGCTTTTATGTATTGGAAGCCTAAAATGTTATTTGGTTGTGACATATCTATATTTTTTTCAGAAGATAAAATGTGTAGGAAAGCTTCAGATGTAGCTTTTGCGTAACTATTACCTGCGTTCATAAATTGCTTTACAAGACGATTAAAAGTCTCTTCTTCATTTTTTTGCGCAGAGACGGTGTTATAAAAATTTTCGATTTGTCCATCTTCACTGCCGAAACAAATTTCAGAAACGTGTAGGGCGTTTAAAATAGAAATAGCGCCATTTGCAAAGGTTTCAGCCTTTTGCGTTGAAAAGGCATATGGAAGCTCTACAACGAGGTCTACACCGCATGCTAAGGCCATTTTGGTACGATACCATTTGGATACGAGTGCTGGCTCACCACGTTGTAAAAAAGGCCCACTCATAACAGCGATTGTAATATCAGAGTGTGTTAACTTTTTTGTTTGTTGCACATGATAATCATGACCGTTATGAAAAGGGTTATATTCAACAACAATACCACTGGCTTTTATGGTAATCTCTCCTTTCGATGTAGCATCTTTTTGAAAAACGTGATACTCTATATATTATTTACTATGATGACTTCATTATAGTGTAAAGAAAAAACATTGACAAATATAAAATGGCTAGCTATAATTTTGTTTGTTGCCTTGAGGTGATATGATATGAAATGGTCCATCCATCAATTGAATAAATTGAGAAATAAAGGATTGACATTGGATGAGATGGTAGATGTAAGTGAGCTAAAAGAGGTCGAGAAAGATATTCGTGAAATTAATCCTGTTCATGTAACAGGAAGAGTTGATTTTGGCTCCGGTAAGTTTACGTTCCATCTACATATAACTGGAAGCATGGTTTTACCATGTTCTCGCTCTTTAGTAGATGTGACATTACCATTTGACATTAAAACAACTGAGGTGTTCCAAACTTCACAAGAAGAATTTGAAACGGAAGCTGAAATTCATTGTTTAGAAGGAGAAGTACTTGACTTACTGCCCGTAATCAAGGAAAATATACTTTTGGAGATTCCAATGCAAATTTTCAGTGATGATGTTTCTGGTGGAGCACCGACGCAAGGTCAAGACTGGCAAGTGATTTCGGAAGAAGACAAAGAAAAGCCTGTTGATCCAAGATTGGCAGGACTTGCAAAGTTTTTTGACAAATAATCGGAAGACTGGTTCAGGCCTTCATATGAAAATAACTATTTCTTTTAAGGAGGTGGGAAGAATGGCTGTACCTTTTAGAAGAACTTCTAAAACAGTAAAAAGAAAGCGTCGTACGCATTTCAAATTATCAGTACCTGGTATGGTAGAGTGCCCAAGCTGTGGTGAAGCGAAATTAGCTCACCGTGTATGTAAAGCATGCGGTACTTACAAAGGTAAAGAAGTAATCAGCAAGTAATTGCGGGGAAATAAACGTAGAAGATATCTTCTACGTTTATTTTTTTTGTCTTATTCTTCATTTGTTGTATTCTATCTTTTCTAGTAACTGCATATGTTTAATAAAAAATGCATAGGGAGGACTAGAGAGATGGCGACAACAAGACAAGATGCTTGGACTGATGATGAAGATTTGCTTCTGGCAGAAGTAGTACTCCGGCATATTCGAGAAGGTGGAACGCAATTATCTGCCTTTAAAGAAGTGGGAAGACATCTATCTCGTACACCAGCAGCATGCGGCTTTAGATGGAATTCTTACGTTAGAAAGCAATACAAAGAACGTATTGAAGAAGCGAAGCAACTGCGTAAAGTGGAACATTATGAAGTGAAAGAGGCGAAAGTATTAGAGCCTAAGTCAATTACATTGAATGATGTTATTGATTTCTTACAAAATTATAAAGATGAAAACTCTTTAATGGTGTTGCAACAGCAAATTGAATCGTTACAAACAGAAAAAGAAAGTCTTCTGGAACGATTATCAGTTTATGAGGAAGAATATAGAACATTGCTTGATTATATCGATCAAAAAAGAAGTGTAATGGTAGCGGAAAGAAATAGTGCTCGTTCGAATGGGAAATTAGAGAAATTAAAGAAATAAAAAAACAGCTGCTATGTAGCTGTTTTTTTATTTCTTATGCAGACTCTTCGTTTGTAACCGCATTCAAATTTGTTTCTGGGTGCCAAACGTAAAAATCACCGTCAGGTACTGATACAGGTTGGAAATTTAATTTATCCCAAAAACCAGCTGAATGGATACGTGCGATCGTTTTAATCGGGAACTGCAGTCCCTTAGCATAATTTACAAGCATTTCTCCGAATCCTTGTTTTTGGAAATTTGGTAATACTTCAAGTTTATAGAGTTCTAGGTAAGTACCTGTAATTTCGAATGGTTCCCCGCCGTTCCTTTTCATGTATAGACTCATACGTGCAATTAGTGATCCACCGTAATAAATACCGTAAAATGGAGATTCACTATCGTTTTCAATAATGTTTGCTTGTAATTCTTCTAACATGGATAGTTCTTGAGCTCCGCAACCTTTAAATTTTTTAAACTCGTCTAATGTTTTATAATTGATGAGCAAGCGCTCAACTTTTGGGAATCCCATAACATCACATCCTTTTCTTGTCTCGTTGAATGCAGAAAAGTAAAAATATTTATAATAATATTATAACTCATTTTTTTATTTTTATGAAGATGATAGTATATTTCTTTTATTATTTTTTTGAGGATTTGCTAAACTAAGAGTAGAAGCATAGTAATAAGTAGTATATACATATTGGAAGAAGAGGTGGCATTTATTTGTCAAAAAGCAATGAAATTATAAACTGTGTTAATGTAATTGAGGGGATAAAGTGAAGCTGTAATTGTGGCGTTTGTTCATCTTTAATTAATTATGATTCCACACGAATCGAGTGTTCACGGAATAAAAGGGGAGGGGGAAAAAGGGACTTATGTATAGTATGCAAATGAGTTCCTTGTATGAAAATGAAAATTGGAGTTGTGGGACCAGGAGCTATCGGTCTATTGTATACATTTTATTTACAAAAAAGTAATCAAGATGTTACGTTGTTTACAAGGACAGCTAAGCAGGCTGACGAATTAAATATAACGGGTGTAACTTGTATTAGGGAGGGGAAACGTGAAACGGTATTCCCGCAGGTATTCCCAATAGAAAGTATGCCAGACCAGCAGCTAGACTATATATTTATTGCTGTTAAGCAATATCATATAACTGATATACTACCTTTTGTGCGAGGGAAATCCTCATTAATCTTTTTGCAAAACGGCATGTCACACCTTCATACTATGCAGAAAATAGAGAATGAAAATGTTGCAGTCGGAATTGTGGAGCATGGTGCAAAAAAAGAAGAAAGACATACCGTTTATCATACAGGGATAGGTGTAACGAAGTTTGGAATCGTGCACGGTCGGTCTATACATTTTGAAAAAATATTGAATTGCTTTTCCTTCCCTCATTTTCCGATTCGAATAGAAGATAATTGGAAGGATGTTATGCATAAAAAATTAGTAGTTAATGTATGTATCAATCCATTGACGGCATTATTGCAAGTAAAGAACGGAGATTTGATTACGAATCCGTTTTTTTATCAGATGATGGAGCAAGTATTCCACGAAGTCGTTTTTCTCGTTAAAGAAGAAAAAGAAATGGTATGGGAAATGGTACGTCATGTATGTGAAAGAACGTCTCATAATACATCATCTATGCTGGCAGATGTAAGGGCGAATAGACAAACGGAAATTGGTGCGATTGTTGGATATGTATTAGAAGAAGCTAAGAAACAGCAACGATCTGTTCCGACACTTCAATTTTTGTTTGATGCAATAAAAGGATTAGAAGTAAAAGTATAAGTGTAATTCTTTGCTTTTACGTGAAACATTGACTACAATGTGGATTGGTGAGAGAACAGGATACGAAAGGAAGAATTATATGGAGATAAAAGAAATCTCTGTTCCGCAACAAGGTGTTGTAGCGGACTATATGAACGGTAAAAAAGAGATACAGTCGTGTTTTGATTATATGTTAACAGAAGATGCTTTTAAACAGCGTGTACAAGATTTGCGTGAGAGGGAGTTTTTCCGCCAAGATTTAGTAACGCATTTATTAGAATATAATACAAAATTACAAGCGGGAGAAGCTACAATTCAAAATGTAAAAGCGCTTGGAGATGAAAATACATATGTTGTTATAGCTGGACAACAAGCTGGGTTATTAACTGGACCGCTTTATACAATTCATAAAATTATTTCAGTTTTACAGCTTGCGAAGGAAAAGGAAGAGAGTTTAGGTGTTAAAGTTGTTCCTGTTTTCTGGATTGCTGGTGAAGACCATGATATGGATGAAATTAATCATACTTTTGTAACGAAGAATAAAAAAATAAAAAAGACTATTTTTCATGATCGTAATCCGAAAAAGGCGAGTGCTTCAGAGTCCGAGCTTTCTTTGGAAGACTGTAGAAAGTGGATTGAAGAAATTTTTAAAACATACCCTGAAACGAATTTTACAAAGGATGTACTGCAATTTGTTGATGATTCTTTACGGAAATCGAATACGTATGTAGATTTTTTTGGTCACCTTATTATGAAAATGTTCGTGAATTCTGGTTTAATTCTTGTCGATTCGCATCATCCTGAATTAAGAAAATTAGAAGTGCCGTTTTTTAAACAAATTGTAAGTAAGTATAAAGAAGTGCAAGAGGGACTTCTTAACCAACAGGAAGTAATTAAAGAATTAGGATATAAACCAATTATTGAAACAAAGTCTAATGCAGTACATATATTCATGGAAATTGATAATGAGCGAGTGTTGCTTGAAGACAATCAAGGGAAGTTTGTTGGGAAGGATGGGACATATTCCTTTTCATATGAGGAATTGATTGAAGAGATGGAAAGAAGCCCAGAGCGTTTTAGTAATAACGTTGTAACGCGCCCTCTTATGCAAGAGTATGTATTTCCTACGTTGGCGTTTATTGGAGGTCCAGGGGAATTAGCTTACTGGAGTGAATTACAACAAGTCTTCCATACTATCGGTTTCCGAATGCCGCCTGTCGTTCCTCGTATTACAATAACTTATCTTGAGAGGGATATAGCGACAGATTTACACGATTTACAATTGCAAGAGAGTGATCCGTTTTTAAATAACGTGGATAAGTTGCGTGAGAACTGGTTATCTAATCAAATAGAGGAACCGATAGATGAACGATTTGTAGAGGCGAAAAAAGAAATAATGAATATTCATACGTCATTACAACAGTTTGTGAAGGAAATAGATCCTGGATTAAGTGCATTTGCAGGGAAAAATGAGTTCAAAATTAATGAACAAATTGAACTGTTGGAAAGAATGTTGAAAAGAAATGTTGAGAAAAAGCATGAAGTGGAGCTAAATAAATTCCGTCGCATACAATTTGCACTCCGTCCATTGGGAGCGCCGCAAGAGCGTGTGTGGAATGTATGTTACTATTTAAATCAGTTCGGTTTGGATTTCGTTGATCATGTAATGGAAAAAACGTTTTCTTGGAATGGAAAACATCACGTTATAAAACTATAGAATCTTGCTCTTAGGAGCAGGATTTTATTTTTATTCTGTTGAATTTACTGTGAAGTGAAATTTTTCTGAATTATTAATTTAAAAATCGGTAAATATCGTAATTATGCAGGATACTTAAATATATGACAAAATAGCACAAAATGTAAACGTATTATTATCTTTTTCGACAGTTTTTTATTTAAATTCCCGCAAAAGATGATAAAATTTAGTATATAATAAAAGAAAATAGCGATTTGTATAGTATGCTGCCGTTGTAGGCAAGTTAAATGAGTCGTTCTTTCATAGTATTTCGTTCTCTAGTCGTGAAATATGCGTTTAGAGGAGGAGATACATTCAACATAATTAATTGAAAAAAGAGTAGGTGCAACAATGTTTAATCACGTAACAGTGCTTTTGAAGGAAACAGTAGATGGCTTAGATATAAAGCCAGATGGTACATATGTAGATTGTACACTGGGGGGAGGAGGACATAGTTCTTATTTATTATCCCAATTAACTGAAGGCGGAAGATTAATCGCGTTTGATCAAGATGAGATAGCAATTCAAAATGCGAAAGAAAAATTCTCTTCATACGGTGAACAGTTCATAACAGTAAAGAGTAATTTCCGTTACCTATCTGAAAAACTACAGGAATTAGGTATAACGGAAGTAGACGGTATTTTATTTGATTTAGGTGTTTCATCCCCGCAATTAGATACGCCAGAGCGTGGCTTTAGTTACCATCATGATGCACCGTTAGATATGCGAATGGATCAAGATGCCCCATTAACAGCATATGATGTTGTAAATAGTTGGTCATATGAACAACTTGTAAGAATTTTCTTCCAGTATGGCGAAGAGAAATTTTCAAAACAAATAGCAAGGAAAATTGAAGCGTATCGTGAGAATAAAGCTATTGAAACGACAGGGGAATTAGTAGAACTAATTAAAGAGGGTATTCCAGCTCCTGCTCGTAGAACGGGTGGACATCCTGCGAAGAGAGTGTTCCAAGCAATCCGTATTGCGGTAAATGATGAATTGAAAGTATTTGAAGAAGCGTTGGAATCTGCAATTGAGATGGTCAAGCCAGGCGGAAGAGTTAGTGTTATAACATTCCATTCTTTAGAAGACCGTATTTGCAAAACGACGTTTAAACGAAATAGTACAACACCGCAATTGCCGCCAGGATTACCAATTATTCCTGATGAATTTAAGCCGAAGTTAAAGCTTATTACAAGAAAACCGATTTTACCTTCTGATATAGAGTTAGAAGAAAATAATCGAGCGCGTTCTGCGAAATTGAGAATCGCTGAAAAACGATAAAAAGGGGAGAGAGGTATGAGTAACTTAGCTGTAAAGTACAAACAACAAGCGCAAGAAGAGGTTCAGATTCAAACGCCCCCACAGCAGATGGTTCAGCCAAAAGCTAAAGCGAAGATTACAAGAATCGAAAAACTGTTGTATGTAGCGTTTATTGGCTTTTTATTGTATGCCTGTGTAGCGTTTATTGGAAATAAAGCAGGCCTTTATCAAGTTAATGTAGAAGCTGCGACAATAGAACAAAAAATTGTACAGCAGCAAAAAGAAAATCAAGAGTTACAGGCTGAAGTAGAGAAGTTAAGTCGTTATGAACGAATCGCTGAAGTTGCAAAAAAACACGGGCTAGAAATTAATGCAAATAATGTGAAAGGCCTCAAATAAGGCAATAGGTGTGAAGGGAAAATGAAGAGGAATATGACTAAATTTCATACCAATAAGGGAGCAGGGTATTTTATGATTTTATTCCTCCTGCTCTTTTTGCTGTTATTAGCCCGATTTTTTTACATACAAGCGACAGGAACAGTGCATAATCAGGATTTAGATACACTTGCTAAGCAAAAACATAGTAAAACAGGAGTTCTGGAAGCGAATCGTGGGACGATTTATGATCAAAATTCCCATGTGTTAGCGCAAGATGCAAACTCTTATAAACTTGTAGCGGAATTAAAAGGTGCGAAGCCTGTTGAGAATAAAGAGGATACTGCTAAGAAAATTGCGGGAGTACTCGGAACAGAAGAAGAGAAGATTTTAGCTACTTTAAATAAAGAGGGTAGAAGTCAAGTAGAGTTTGGGAAATTAGGTAAAGGCTTGACGAAAGAACAGAAAGAACAAATAGAAGCATTGAAATTACCAGGTATATCTTTTATTACTGAAAATGCAAGAGTGTATCCGAACGGTGATTTTGCATCTTATGTTGTAGGTCATGCGAGACCTGATGAAAAGGGAATCGCTGTAGGTCAATTTGGTTTAGAAAAGAGTTTGAATAAGTATTTAGGTGCTTCCAATGGAGAGGTAGCTTATACAGGCGATCGTAGAGGCGTATCTCTTGACGGTGGAAAAGTGAATGTGAAGGCACCTAAAAATGGAGATAATGTATATTTAACACTTGACCAGCGTATTCAAAGTTATTTAGAAGATGCAATGAAAGAAGCGAGTAAACATTATGAGCCAGAAAGCTTAATAGGAATTGTTGCGGATCCAAAAACAGGGAAAATATTAGCGATGTCTAGTAAGCCTAGTTATGATCCGAACCAAGAGAATAATAATTATTTTTATAATGACGCAATTGCAAATGCATTTGAACCTGGATCAACAATGAAAATTTTCACACTAGCGGCAGCTATTAATGAAGGTGTGTATAAGGGACAAGATTATTATCAGTCTGGTACATATCCAGTCGGGAATCGAAAAATAAAGGATCATAATGGCGGCGCTGGATGGGGATCTATTACTTTTGATGAAGGGGTAGAGAGATCTTCCAACGTAGCGTTTGCAATTTTAGGGGATCAAAAACTTGGTCCAGACCGTTTCCGAAAGTATATTCACGCTTTCGGATTAGATGAAAAAACGAATATTGATTTACCTGGTGAAGGTTCAAATACCATTGTATTCGATCAGCAAATACAGCAAGTAACAACAGCTTTTGGACAAGGTTCTACTGTAACACCAATTCAGCTTGTACAGGCTGCAACTGCTATAGCAAATGATGGGAAAATGATGAAACCTTATACAATTGATAAAATTGTAGATCCGATAACAGAGGAAGTAAAATTAGAACATAAACCAGAAGAAGTGGGAAAACCTGTTACAAAAGAGACAGCAGCGCAAGTAAGACAGTTATTAGAGCGTGTTGTTACATCACCGAAAGGAACAGGAACTGCTTACAAAGTCGATGGATATTCAGTTGGTGGTAAAACAGGAACAGCACAAATTCCGGATGGAAAAGGTGGCTATATGACGGGAAGAGAGAATTATATATTCTCGTTCTTAGGTATGGCACCTATGGACGATCCGCAACTTGTTGTGTATGTAGCTGTTAAAAAGCCGAAATTGAAAGATGATGAGAGCGGTGCACAACCTTTAGCTGATATTTTTAAATATGTAACGAAGAATAGTTTAGAGTATTTAAAGATTAAGCCTAATGAAGTGAAAAATCCGAAGAAATATGTGAAAGAGCAACAAACTGCTGTTCCAGATGTAACCGAAAAAACGATGGAAGAAGCGAAAAAAGCCATTGATAAAGCAAAACTACGTCCAATCGTATTAGGTGAAGGGAAAGTACAGCAACAAGTACCGAAAGCAACTGAACAAACATTGAAGGGTGACCGAGTCTTCTTAGTGGGAGATAAACCTACAATGCCGAATATACAAGGCTGGGCACTGCGTGATGTTATGAATTTAGCAAAAACATTAAAGCTTAACCTAAAACCTACTGGTACCGGATACGTTACTGAACAGAGTGTGCCAGAAGGAACATTGTTACAACCTGGTACAGAGTTAGGTGTAACACTTGTACCGCCACTTGAACCACAACAAGAAGCAGAAAAACCGTAATGGTAAAAGAGAAGATGTTCTAATTAAATAAGTACAAGCATATATTGGAACAAGCTAGGCGTAAGGGAGGCTTGTTCCAATATGCGTGTATCAAATGTAACGGTTAGAAAACGACTTATTTTTATACTTATATCAGGTATACTTATTTTCACTATCATCGATATTCGTCTTGGATATGTGCAATTTTTTCTTGGAAATATGTTAACGGATCGTGCGAAAGATTCATGGAGTCGTAATATTACTTTTGAACCTGAGCGTGGGAAGATTTTAGACCGAAATGGTGTGGAACTTGCTACGAATAAAAGTGCTCCAACTGTCTTTGTTGTACCGAGGCAAATTGAAAAACCAGCAGAGACTGCAGAGAAGTTAGCTGCAGTATTAGGTGTGGAAAAAGATGAGATTTATAAGAGAATTACAAAAAAAGAATCAATTGTAAGGTTAGATAAAGGCGGAAGGAAAATATCACATGATAAAGCGAAAGAGGTAAGAGGATTAAGTTTGAAAGGTGTTTATATCGCAGAGGACTCTATCCGGTACTATCCATTTGGAAACTTTTTATCACACGTATTAGGGTTTGCAGGTAGTGATAACCAAGGTCTTATGGGGCTAGAAAAATATTATGATAAAGAACTAAATGGTGATGAAGGTCATGTGCGTTTTTTTGCAGATGCAAAAGGACAAAGGATGCCTAATGTTGGTGATGATTTCAAAAAACCAGAAGCTGGTTTGAATTTAGGCTTAACAATTGATGCACGTATTAATAGAATTATGGAAAGAGAAATGAATATTGCAGAATCGACATACAATCCAGATGGTATGATTGCGATTGCGATGAATCCGAAAAATGGTGAAATTTTAGGTATGTCGAGTCGGCCGAGCTTTGATCCAGCAGATTTTCAAAGTGTTTCTCCAGAAGTGTACAATAGAAATTTACCAGTATGGAGTACGTATGAGCCGGGTTCAACATTTAAAATCATTACGTTAGCCGCAGCTTTGAATGAAAATTTAGTAGACTTAGAGAAAGATACGTTTTATGATGATGGAGCAGCTGAAGTTGGTGGAGCTAGATTGAAATGCTGGAAAGCAGGAGGCCACGGTAGCCAGACGTTTTTAGAAGTAGTTCAAAACTCTTGTAACCCAGGATTTATTGAACTGGGTGATCGTCTTGGTAAAGAACGGTTGTTTAAATACATTCGTAATTTCGGCTTTGGACAGAAAACTGGAATTGATCTGCAAGGTGAAGGTAGTGGGATTTTATTTAATTTAGATAAAGTCGGTCCAGTCGAGCAAGCGACAACTTCATTCGGTCAAGGTGTTTCTGTTACGCCAATCCAACAAGTGGCGGCGGTAGCAGCGGCTGTAAATGGTGGGACATTGTATCAACCGTATATAGCTAAAGAATTTATAGATCCGAAAAACAATCAAGTTGTAAGTAAAAAGACACCTGTGGACAAAAGAAAAGTTATTTCCAAGGAAACTTCAGAAAAAGTTCGGTATGCATTAGAGAATGTTGTAGCAAAGGGATCTGGTAAAGGTGCTTTCATTGATGGGTATCGTGTAGGTGGAAAAACAGGTACGGCCCAAAAAGTGAAAGATGGTAAATATTTAGAGAATAATTATATCGTATCTTTTATCGGTTTTGCTCCAGCAGATGATCCAGAAATTGTTGTTTATGTAGCTGTTGATAATCCGAAAGGTGTAACGCAATTTGGTGGAGTAGTAGCAGCTCCAATTGTTGGAAATATTCTTCGGGATGCACTTCCTGTTATGGGAGTGAAACCGAGAAAAGAACAGGTTGAGAGAGAATATAAATGGGGCGATATACCAACTGTGGAAGTTCCAAATTTAATTGGTATGAAAAAGAAAGATTTACAGACGCAACTCGTCGATTTGAAGCTTGATATAAGTGGAGACGGAGAGAAAGTCATTAAACAGTCCCCAGAAGCAGGAGCTAAAGTGAAAGAAGGCTCAAAAATTAGAATTTACTTCGGGAATTAAAGGTAACCTAGTACGTTTTATGGTACAATTGGTGGAAGTGAGTTCTTTATAGAAGAGTTACTTAATTTGAGGCCGTAAGAGTCTCAGTTATAAATAGGTCTATTTATTAGACACAGTAGCGCTTACCTCCTATTTTACATAATTAGGAGGTAGCATGTTGCTTATTAATAAAAGAGATAAATACACAATGTAGAGAGGGTTTAGTGAAATGAAGTTGCATACACTTGTATCATGTTTGCATGATTTTCCAGTTGTTCCAAAAGAAAATCCAGAAATCACATCTATAGAAGCTGATTCACGTAAAGTGAAAGAGGGAAGCTTATTTGTATGTATGAAAGGGTATACGGTTGATAGCCATGATTTTGCTAAGCAAGCAGCGGCACAAGGAGCGGCTGCTATTGTTGCGGAAAGACCAATTGATGTTGACGTTCCAGTTGTACTTGTGAAAAACACTTTTCGTTCGTTAGCGGTTTTAGCTGATTATTTTTATGGTCAACCAACACACAAGTTACATTTAATCGGTATTACAGGTACAAATGGAAAGACAACAACATCGCATATTATGGATGAGATTATGCGCGCACATGGTCATAAAACGGGGCTAATTGGAACGATTAATATGAAAATCGGTGATGAAACATTTGAGGTGAAAAATACAACGCCAGATGCACTAACACTTCAACAGACGTTTGCAAAAATGGTTGAACACGGTGTGGATAGCACAGTAATGGAAGTTTCATCACATGCTTTAGATCTTGGTCGTGTACACGGATGTGATTACGATGTAGCGGTGTTTACAAATTTAACACAAGATCATTTAGACTACCATAAAACGATGGAAGAATATAAACATGCAAAAGGGTTGCTATTTGCACAACTTGGCAATAGTTATAATCATAATCGTGAAAAATACGCGGTACTGAATAACGATGATGCTGTAACAACGGAATATATGAGAAGTACTGCAGCAACTGTTGTAACGTATGGAATTGATACAACAAGTGATGTTATGGCCAAAGATATCGTTATGACAAGTGGTGGAACTACATTTACGCTTGTAACACCGTATGAAAGTGTAAATGTTACGATGAAATTAATTGGGAAATTTAATGTATATAACGTACTAGCTGCAACAGCGGCAGGACTTGTTTCTGGTGTAAGTTTGGAAACAATCATCGATGTAATAAAGGAACTAGCTGGAGTTCCTGGACGTTTCGAAGTAGTTGATGGTGGACAAAATTATACAGTTATTGTTGATTATGCACATACACCAGATAGCTTAGAAAATGTATTGAAAACAGCAAAACAGTTTGCAAAAGGTGACGTATATTGCATCGTCGGTTGTGGTGGTGATAGAGATCGAACGAAGAGACCAATCATGGCAAGTGTTGCCACACAATATGCAACTCACGCAATTTACACTTCAGATAATCCAAGAAGTGAAGATCCAGCGGCTATTTTAGATGATATGGTACATGGTGCAAATGGAAATAATTATGAAGTGATTATTGATAGAAAAGAAGCAATACACCATGCGATCACTAAAGCGAAAGCAGATGATATCATTATTATTGCTGGTAAGGGTCATGAAACATATCAAATTATTGGTAAAGATGTTCATCATTTTGACGATCGTGAAGTCGCTAAAGAAGCAATTACAGAGCGTTTAAACAACGAAGAGTAACAACGTGAGAGGAGGACTACATGTGCTTGAGCAAGGTTTATTAGTAACGGCTGGGGTAGCATTCTTAATTTCTGTTGCCCTTTCGCCATTGTTTATTCCATTTTTAAGAAAATTAAAGTTCGGACAGAGTATTCGTGATGAGGGACCAAAGTCACATCAAAAAAAATCAGGAACACCGACAATGGGTGGTATTGTCATATATGTATCTATGATGGTAACTTCACTTATTATGGCAATTAAGTTTAAGCATTTAGGTGCAGAAGTTTCGTTATTACTATTAGTAACATTTGGTTACGGATTGATTGGATTTTTAGATGACTACATAAAGGTAGTTAAGAAGAGAAATCTTGGTTTGACATCAAAACAAAAATTAGTAGGTCAGCTTGTCATTGCAATTGCGTTCTTTTTAATTGGAAAAGGGCAAGCGTTCCACACATACATTATGATTCCGGGAACGGATGTTAAGTTTGAATTAGGTTGGGCGTATTTTGTACTTGTACTATTTATGCTTATTGGTGGATCAAATGCAGTTAACTTAACTGACGGTTTAGATGGTTTATTATCAGGAACAGCTGCTATTGCATTTGGAGCATTTAGTATTATTGCTGTGGCACAAGAGCAATTTGGAGTAGCGATATTCTGTATGGCAGTTGTAGGAGCTGTACTTGGATTTTTAGTATTCAATGCGAATCCAGCAAAAGTGTTTATGGGAGATACAGGTTCATTAGCTTTAGGTGGAGCCATTGCAGCTGTAGCGATTTTATTAAAACAAGAATTGCTACTTGTAATCATTGGCGGAGTATTCGTAATGGAAACTTTATCGGTTATTATTCAGGTCATTTCATTTAAAACAACAGGAAAACGTGTCTTTAAAATGAGCCCATTACACCATCATTATGAATTATGTGGTTGGTCAGAGTGGCGTGTTGTTGTAACGTTTTGGTCTGTAGGATTTTTATTAGCTGTGTTAGGAATTTATATCGGGGTGTGGATGTAATTGAAAACTGTAACTGAATTTCAAAATAAGAATATTCTTGTATTAGGCATTGCAAAAAGTGGTTATGCAGCAGCTACATTGCTACAAAAGTTAGGGGCAAATGTTATTGTAAATGACGGAAAGCCTTTAGCAGATAATGTACTTGCTGCAGAATTACAAACAAAAGGAATGGACGTTGTATGCGGTGGTCATCCTTTAGAATTATTAGAGAGAAATATTTCTCTTGTAGTAAAAAACCCAGGAATCCCGTATTCTAATCCAATATTAGTTGCTGCGAAAGAAAAGCAAATTCCAATTGTTACAGAAGTTGAATTAGCATATCGTATTTCAGAAGCACCATTTGTTGGGATTACGGGATCTAACGGTAAAACGACGACGACAATGCTTACATTTGAAATGCTAAAAGAAGGACAGAAGCATCCGGTAATTGCAGGGAACATTGGAACTGTAGCGTGTGAAGTTGCACAGGATGCAAAAGAAAATGAAGTTGTAGTTACAGAACTTTCATCGTTCCAATTGATGGGAGTAGAATTGTTCCAACCTAAAATTGCTGCGTTTTTAAATTTATTTGAGGCCCACTTAGATTATCATGGGACGAAGAAAGAATATGGTTTAGCAAAAGCAAATATTTTTAAAAACCAAACAGAAAATGATTATAGTGTAATAAATGCAGATGATGCAGATGTGATGGCTTTATCTGCTTATAGTAAAGGTCAAAAAGTACTATTCTCAACAACGCAAGAAATTGAAGATGGTGCGTGTATAAAAGATAACGCTCTTTATTTTAAAGCTGAAAAAGTTGTTGAAGTAGACGATATCGTTTTACCGGGTCAACATAATTTAGAAAATATTTTAGCAGCGATGAGTATCGCAAAATTATTGGGTGTTTCTAACGAAGCGATTACGGCGGTGTTAAAACGTTTTACAGGTGTAAAACATCGTTTAGAATATGTAACAACTATAAACAACCGTAAGTTTTATAATGACTCAAAAGCAACGAATATGTTAGCGACAGAGAAAGCTTTATCTGCGTTTACACAACCGACTGTGTTATTAGCAGGTGGGCTTGATCGTGGGAATGAGTTTGATGATTTAATTCCGTATTTCAAAAATGTTAAAGCGATTGTAACATTTGGACAAACCGCTCCAAAATTAGTAAGAGCCGCAGAAAAAGCGGGACTAGATACAATTGAAAGTGTCGATACTTTAGATGAAGCGGTAGTGAAAGCTTATGCTCATTCTACAGATGGCGATGTAATTCTTCTTTCTCCAGCATGTGCAAGCTGGGATCAATTTAAAACATTTGAAGAAAGAGGAGACATTTTTATACAAGCTGTGCATAAACTTATATAAAGTAAATCAAAACATCAGTAGGCTAACACCTACTGATGTTTTGTTACATAGGGCAAAAGTTTCTGCCTAAAGAGGTGGTGTTTATGGGTAATGAAGAAAACGCCTGATTTTATTCTCATCATCGTTACACTTGCGTTGTTAACAATCGGAATGATTATGGTTTATAGTGCGAGTGCGGTTTGGGCCTCTTATAAAATGGGGGACTCGTTCTTTTTTGCGAAAAGGCAATTGCTATTCGCAGGTCTTGGTGTAGTGGCTATGTTTTTTATTATGAAAATTGATTATTGGGTGTGGCGTACGTATTCAAAAGTAATTTTGCTAGTTTGCTTCATTCTTCTTATTCTCGTTCTTATTCCTGGAGTAGGTCTTGTTCGAGGAGGAGCGCGAAGTTGGATTGGAATCGGGGCATTTTCCATTCAACCGTCCGAATTTATGAAGTTTGCGATGATTATCTTCTTAGCGAAATTTTTAGCGGAACGACAAAAATTAATTACCTCTTTTAAACGTGGTTTACTACCAGCTCTAGGTTTTGTATTTCTTGCTTTCGGAATGATTATGTTACAGCCAGATCTTGGTACAGGAACGGTAATGGTCGGTACATGTATCATTATGATATTTATCTCGGGAGCAAGGGTCTTTCACTTTGCAATGTTTGGTTTGCTTGGTGTAGCAGGATTTGTAGGGCTAATTGCATCAGCACCGTATCGGATGAAACGTATTACATCATATTTAGATCCGTGGTCAGATCCGCTTGGAAGTGGATTTCAAATTATTCAATCGTTACTCGCAATTGGACCGGGTGGATTATTCGGGCTTGGACTTGGACAAAGTCGACAAAAGTTTCTTTATTTACCTGAACCGCAAACAGACTTTATATTTGCAATCTTATCCGAGGAATTAGGTTTTATTGGTGGTTCATTTGTGTTATTATTATTTAGTCTATTATTATGGCGTGGGATTCGTATAGCTTTAGGAGCGCCAGATTTATATGGTACGTTTTTAGCAGTAGGTATTGTGGCGATGATTGCGATTCAAGTAATGATTAATGTTGGTGTTGTAACAGGATTGATGCCTGTTACGGGTATTACTTTACCGTTTTTAAGTTATGGTGGATCAAGTTTGACATTAATGTTAATGGCAGTAGGTGTATTATTAAATATAAGTCGCCATTCTCGCTACTAAACCCTGTTTTATAAGACAGGGTTTTTCGTATGTGCGTGAAGAAACAATATGTATATAGAAATAAATACGACTGAAATAAGAAAAAGAGAAGCGGAGGAGTTAGTAGTGCGTGTATTAGTAAGTGGTGGGGGCACTGGAGGTCATATTTATCCGGCTCTTGCTTTAATAAGAGAAATAAAAAAATTAAATCCGGAAGCAAGATTTTTATATATTGGTACGGAAAATGGATTAGAGAGTACAATCGTGCCAAAAGCAGGTATACCGTTTCAATCTATTGTTATAAGTGGATTTAAGCGTAAAATATCGTTAGATAACGTGAAAACGGTGATGCGTTTCCTAAAAGGTGTACAAGACAGTAAGCGATATATTCGTCGTTTCAATCCAGATATTGTAATTGGAACGGGTGGATATGTATGTGGACCTGTTGTATATGCTGCGGCAAAATTAGGTATTCCAACTATTGTACATGAACAAAATAGTGTACCTGGTGTAACGAATAAATTTTTAAGTCGCTATGTTGATAAAGTTGCAGTTTGTTTTGAAGCGGCTGCAGAACATTTTCCACAGTCAAAAGTGGTCATGACAGGAAATCCACGAGCGTCAGAAGTAATGGATCAAAATGGAATGAAAGGAAAACGTTCAGTAGGTTTATCCCTTCCTAAAAAATCCGTGCTTATTTTTGGTGGAAGCCGTGGGGCTAGACCAATTAACGATGCTTTCGTAGAGGCAATTGAACAGTTTGGAAATAAAAGTTACGAAATATTGTATGTAACAGGTGAAGTTCATTATGACAAAGTGATGGAAGCAGTGAAGCAAAAAGGGAATCCGAATAATGTTATTATTAAACCCTTCATTCATAATATGCCAGAAGTACTTACAGGTGTAGATCTTGTTGTTTCAAGAGCTGGGGCAACAACACTTGCAGAATTAACAGCGTTAGGTAAGCCAAGTGTGTTAATTCCGAGTCCGTATGTAACAAATAACCATCAGGAAAAAAATGCACGTTCTGTTGTCGATAAAGGAGCAGCAAAAATGTTGCTTGAAAAAGATTTAACAGCTGAAACACTTATTCGTGATATTGATGAGATTTTATTAGATGCACAAACATTACAAAATATGAAGCTTGCTGCTGGGCAATTAGGTATTCCAGATGCAGCAAATAAGCTGTATGAAGTCATGAATAAGCTTGTAAAAAAATAACGTTAGGTGAACGCCCTGCATACTACTGTAATAAGGATGCTTAGTATGGGGGAGATTGTTTATGGAGCAATTAGTAAATGAGCTTATAGAAGCAAATGTTGGTCGCGTGTTAGTGGATGAACCGTTAGCACGTTATACCACTATGAAAATAGGTGGGCCAGCTGATATTTTAATTGTGCCAAAGCATGTTGCTGGTATTGAAAAAACGTTACAGTTAGTAAAGAAATATAAAACAAAGTGGACTGTAATTGGTCGTGGTTCGAACCTTCTTGTATCTGATCTAGGTATAGAAGGTGCCGTTATTCGTTTAGGAGAAGGATTAGACCACTTAGAAGTCGAAAAACATAGAGTAAGAGTTGGTGGTGGGTATCCCCTAATTAAATTATCAACTTTACTTAGTCGTCAAGGGTTAGCCGGTCTGGAGTTCGCAAGTGGTATTCCGGGAAGTGTTGGCGGTGCAGTGTATATGAATGCAGGAGCACATAAATCGGATATATCAAACATATTATCAAAAGCTCTTATTTTGTTTGAAGACGGAACAATTGACTGGTTAACGCATGGAGAAATGGAGTTTTCCTATCGTACATCTGTATTGCAAACGAAACGTCCTGGTATTGTTTTGGAGGCTGAGTTTCAATTACAGATAGGTGAGCGTGAGAGAATTGTAAGTGTTATGCAAAAGAATAAAGATTACCGTCGTGAGACACAGCCATGGAATCATCCGTGTGCAGGAAGTGTGTTTCGGAATCCAACTCCATACTTTGCAGGAGATTTAATAGAAAAGGCAGGGCTTCGTGGTTATCAAATAGGTGGGGCTCAAATTTCTGAAATGCATGGAAATTTTATTATTAATACTGGGGGAGCCAGCGCGCAAGATGTCTTATCTTTAATTGCATTAATAAAACAAACAATTAAGGATAAATTTGGCGTAGAAATGCATACAGAAGTAGAAATCATTGGAAGATAACGGTTATTCGTTCCGCTCATTATCATTTATGTTATAATAAGAAGATAAGAACGGCATGAGGAACATGCCGTTCTTTATGTTACGTAGGGGGATCGTACATGAAAAATAGTAAAGTAATTAAACTACAGGATCGTGTACCAAAGTTAAAAAATCAACAGAAGAAAAAGAAGAAAAATGTTAATCATCGGTTGATTTTATACATATCAATTTTATTTTTATTAGTGCTCTTTTTAATTTATTTTCGATCTCCGCTTAGCAATATAAAAAAGATAAGTGTGTTTGGAAATCATTATATGACAGATGAACAAGTGATGAAGGAATCAGGTGTGACGTATGATACAAGTTATTTCCGGGTGACAGCACATAAAGCAGAAGAAAACTTAACGAAACGAAAAGAAATTAAAGCAGTAAATGTAAAGAAACGTTTTCCAAATAAAATTGACGTTCATATTGAGGAATATTTAACGATTGGTTATATAAACAAAGATGGGAAATTACAACCGTTATTAGAGAATGGGAAAACACTTGATGTACTCCCGAACGGAAAGCTTCCTGTTGCAGCGCCAATTTTTGAACCTTTTAAAGAGGAGAAGATGAAGGAGTTAATTGCTGAGCTTGAAAAATTAACACCAACTATTTTAAGGTCTATTTCTGAAATTCGTTATTCACCGACGAATGCGAATGAAGACCATCTTACTTTATATATGAATGAAGGGTATGAAGTGAGCACTACGATTCAAAATTTTGCAAAACGTATGGAAGCTTATCCGCTTATCTTAAAAACAATTGAGCCGGGTAAAAAGGTATTAATTGACTTAGAAGTAGGGGCGTATACGAAAGAATTAGGAGCGGAAGAAAAAAAAGAATAGAATGATAGTTTTCAATACGTTATCGTAGAAAAAACGAAACGAACGTTCTGCTTGATGCATAGGAATTTACAAGAATGGTTCATTTGATGAAAAATATGTAAAAATTCTTAGATTCATACTAGGATTGGTACAAGTTTCACTTTTCTATGAGTACATCTTAGTGTAGACTTATACTTGGCGGTAATCTTTACACTTGAAATAGAATTATTTCAAGATAAGCAGTTATTCATAGTTTACTGCGATATTCTTAAATGAATGTTAAATAAAAATAAGAAAAATATAGGGTTAAAAAAGGGAAACGTATAAAGACGTTGAATATTTTTCTTATAAATAGTAAAGTTGCGATTGTTGTTCCATATATTGAGTTGTATGGTATAAATAAAGAAGGAGGTGCCAAAGAATGAACAGCAATGAAATATATGTTAGTCTTGACATCGGTACATCCAATGTTAAAGTCATCATTGGTGAAATGGTTAATGACAGCTTAAACATTATTGGTGTTGGAAATGTGAAATCAAATGGTTTAAAGAAGGGATCGATAGTTGATATAGACGAGACTGTTCGATCAATTAAAAAAGCAATTGAACAAGCTGAGCGTATGGTGGGAATCCACATTGAGCAAGTTGTAGTGGGTGTCAATGCAAACCAGGTACAGCTACTTCCTTGTCACGGAGTAGTCGCTGTTTCAAATGAAGATCGTGAAATCGGGAATGAAGATGTCTTACGCGTTCTAGATGCAGCACAAGTTGTGTCAATTGCTCCAGAACGTGAGTTTATTGATGTGGTACCTCGACAGTTCATTGTAGACGGTCTTGACGAGATTAACGATCCACGCGGGATGATCGGTGTAAGATTAGAAATGGAAGGTACACTTATTACAGGCTCGAGAACTTTACTACATAACCTACTTCGTTGTGTAGAAAAAGCAGGTCTTGAAATTGTTGATATTTGTCTTCAACCTTTAGCGGCTGCAACAGTTGCTATATCTTCAGATGAAAAAAATAGAGGAGTAGCCCTTGTTGATATGGGGGGAGGATCTACAACTTTATCTATTTTTAAAGATGGAGAGTTACAAGCGACGAGCGTATTACCATTAGGTGGAGACCATATAACGAAGGATATTGCGATTGGGTTGAAGACTTCAACAGAAAACGCAGATCAAATTAAGTTGAAATATGGACATGCTTTTTATGATACAGCGTCTGAAGAAGAGATGTTTACGGTTCCTATTATGGGAAGCGATCAAACAGAACAATATTCTCAGTTGGAATTATCGGATATAATAGAGGCTCGTGTAGAGGAAATTTTAATGTTTGTTCAAGATGAAGTGCGTAAGTTAGGAGTAAAGCAAGTAGCTTCTGGTTATGTACTAACTGGTGGAATTGCTTCTATGCCAGGTGTCCTTGATCTTGCATATGATATTTTACATGAAAATGTTCGTATAGCAACTCCTGATTATATTGGTGTGCGTGAGCCACAATATACAAGTGGAGTAGGATTAATTAAACATTCTTATCAAAAAGCTAAATTACGTGGGAAAAATGTGCAGGAAAAGCAAGAGCATTTTGAACCAGTACCAGCACCAGCTCCAGCGCCGGTACAACAGCAACCTGCGAAACAAAAAACTCGTAATCAAAACAATAATAATCAAAATGATGACCGTATGATGTCAAAAGTAAAACGTGTATTCCGTTATTTATGGGATTAAAATTGGACACGAAAAATGAGGTTCTAGGGGGATTTCGACATGTTAGAGTTTGATACTACTCAAGATCAATTAGCGAATATAAAAGTTATCGGTGTCGGCGGTGGCGGAAACAATGCTGTAAACCGTATGATTGAACACGGTGTACAAGGTGTAGACTTTATCGCTGTGAATACTGATGCACAAGCATTGAATCTATCAAAAGCTGAAACGAAAATGCAAATTGGTGGAAAATTAACACGCGGACTTGGTGCAGGTGCAAACCCTGAAGTAGGGAAAAAAGCTGCAGAAGAAAGTAAAGAACAGATACAAGAAGCACTTCGTGGTGCAGATATGGTCTTCGTAACTGCTGGTATGGGCGGCGGAACTGGAACTGGTGCAGCTCCAGTTGTTGCTCAAGTGGCAAAAGAACTAGGTGCATTAACAGTTGGTGTTGTAACACGTCCATTTACATTTGAAGGACGTAAGCGTGCAACGCAAGCGGCATCTGGTATTGCGGCATTTAAAGAAAATGTAGATACACTTATTGTAATTCCAAACGATCGCTTATTAGAGATTGTTGATAAAAACACGCCAATGTTAGAGGCATTCCGTGAAGCGGATAACGTATTACGTCAAGGTGTTCAAGGTATTTCTGATTTAATTGCAACACCAGGTTTAATTAACTTAGACTTCGCAGACGTAAAAACAATTATGTCTAATAGAGGTTCTGCTTTAATGGGTATTGGTTCTGGTAATGGGGAAAATCGTGCTGCTGAAGCTGCGAAAAAAGCGATTTCTAGTCCATTATTAGAAACATCTATTGATGGAGCTCAAGGTGTTATCATGAACATTACGGGTGGAGCTAACTTAAGCTTATACGAAGTACAAGAAGCAGCAGATATTGTAGCTTCAGCTTCGGATCCAGAAGTAAATATGATCTTCGGTTCTGTTATTAATGAAGGATTAAAAGATGATATCGTTGTAACTGTAATTGCAACTGGTTTTGATGATAGCATTGCAACTCAACCACCAAAACCAATTATCCGTCCGAATGTGAATCACACGCAACAACAGCAACAGCCAGTAGCGCAACCTCCAAAACAACGTGAAGTAAAACGTGAAATGAAGCGTGAAGAGCCGGTTGTACATGAGCGTCATTCAGATTCAGATGATATCGATATTCCAGCATTCTTACGTAATCGTCGTAGACGATAAAAGAAAAGGAGCTTTCAGGCTCCTTTTTTTGTTTTATACAAGGAAAAGATCTGCTAAGCAGGTCTTTTTTATTTTATATATTTCAATCTATCCCGCTCTTTGCCGGACAGCCCGATTGGTGCGTGGTGATTAAATTGTCACTTTATATATAAATAAAAAAATATAACATTCTATGAAACATATACTTTTATTTTTTACCGACAGATTATGTCTAGAAAGCACAAAATAACAAAAAAACACCTCCGCAAATTGACACACTTTCCTATTGGATATGCATTATACTAGTCTCAACTTAAAAAAAGAGGTGAATTGTTTGGTTGTTTACGCCGACGTTGTTTGGTTGTTAAACGCCTGCATTGATTTTCTTTTACTTTTATTAACAGCTACCGTGTTAAAAAAGAAGATCAAAAGATGGAGGCTTGTGTTAGGGGCATTTATAGGTTCAACCATTGTTATTTTTGCCTTTACTCCTTTTGCTTCTATGATGACACATCCGATTATGAAACTACTGTACTCGTTACTTATTGTGTATACAGCATTTGGGTTTACAACATTTAGAAATTATGCACAAACTGTTTTTACTTTTTACTTTGTAACCTTTATGGTTGGCGGAGGGTTAATGGGCACTCATTTCTTTTTGCAAACGAATGAAATGGTAAATGGGTTGGTTCAATCTCAATCAATTTCTTACGGTGACCCAATTAGTTGGTTGTTCGTTATTTTTGGTTTTCCAGTCATTTATTATTTTTCTAAAAAGCGAATTGAAAGCGTAGAGGTTACAAAAATACACTATGATCAAATTGTGAAATTGAAAATTCAATTAGCTGAAGAGGAACTAGAACTCGCAGGTTTAATTGATAGTGGGAATCAACTTTACGACCCGTTAACGAAAACACCTGTTATGATTATGCATATTTCATCATTAGAACATTGTTTGCCAACTTGGTTAACAGAACAAATTTATTCCAAAACACAGATTCCTCAAATACCAGAAAATGATTCTGGGTGGGCGACAAAATTACGCTTAATTCCTTTCCGAGCAGTAGGAGTAGAGAATCAATTTTTATGGGCAATTAAGCCAGAAAGTGTACAAATTTATCATGAAGGTAGTTCTATTGTCGTGAATAAAGTATTGATTGGATTAAATACACAACAGTTGTCAACCAATGGAGAGTATCAATGTATTGTGCATCCAAAAATGTTGATTTCGCAAAAAATGGTAATTGCTTAATAATGGGAGGCGGGATAATATGATGAAATTAAAATTTTATTTAGTATACCTTTGGTATAAAGTATTGTTGAAATTAGGAATTAAGACCGATGAAATTTATTACATTGGTGGAAGTGAAGCGTTACCACCGCCGTTAACGAAAGAAGAAGAGGAAGTTTTATTAAATAAATTGCCAAAAGGAGATCAGGCGGCAAGGTCGTTACTGATTGAACGTAATTTACGGCTAGTCGTATATATAGCCAGAAAGTTTGAAAATACAGGGATAAATATTGAAGATTTGATTAGCATTGGAACAATCGGGCTTATTAAAGCGGTAAATACATTTAATCCAGAAAAGAAAATAAAATTAGCAACATATGCCTCACGTTGTATCGAAAATGAAATCTTAATGCATTTGCGCCGGAATAATAAAAATCGTTCAGAAGTTTCTTTTGATGAACCACTTAACATCGATTGGGACGGGAATGAACTTTTATTATCAGATGTATTAGGGACAGACGATGATATTATTACAAAAGATTTAGAAGCTACTGTTGATCGTCATCTTTTAATGAAAGCATTACATCAATTGAATGATCGTGAAAAACAAATTATGGAACTTCGGTTTGGGCTTGCTGGAGGAGAGGAAAAGACGCAAAAAGATGTGGCGGATATGCTTGGGATTTCACAGTCATACATTTCGCGTTTAGAAAAAAGAATCATAAAAAGATTACGAAAAGAATTTAATAAAATGGTGTAAAGAATAAGACCAGCCGTTATGTAGGCTGGTCTTTTTCATTTTCGTTGTATGAGGAGAGACAACGAAAATGAAAAATGAAGAGAAAACCGCATGCATAAAATCCCCTTCAAAGGAAATACTTTACACTGTACAGCAACTCCCGATAGGAGGGAACACTTTGACGAGAAACAAAGTAGAAATTTGCGGTGTTGATACAGCTAAACTTCCCGTACTAAAAAATGATGAAATGCGTAAATTATTTCGTGAAATGCAAAGTGGAGAGATAAGCGCAAGAGAGAAATTAGTGAATGGAAACTTACGTCTTGTACTGAGCGTCATCCAAAGATTTAATAACAGAGGAGAATATGTTGACGATTTATTTCAAGTTGGTTGTATTGGACTTATGAAATCCATTGATAATTTTGATTTAGGCCAAAATGTAAAATTTTCAACGTATGCTGTGCCGATGATTATTGGGGAAATACGCAGATATTTGCGTGATAACAATCCGATTCGCGTATCTCGCTCATTACGAGATATTGCGTATAAAGCGTTACAAGTAAGAGAAAAGTTGATTGCAGAAAATTCAAAAGAACCAACAGCAATGGATATTGCAAAAGTGCTTGAAGTGACTCATGAAGAAATCGTTTTTGCTTTAGATGCAATTCAAGATCCAGTTTCATTATTTGAGCCGATTTATAACGATGGGGGAGATCCTATTTTTGTTATGGACCAGTTAAGTGATGAAAAACAAAAGGACGAGCAGTGGGTTGAAGAGTTAGCACTAAAAGAAGGAATGAAGCGTTTAAATGATCGTGAGAAAATGATTATTCGAAAACGTTTCTTCCAAGGAAAAACACAAATGGAAGTTGCAGAAGAAATTGGGATTTCTCAAGCGCAAGTGTCACGTTTAGAGAAATCAGCTATTAAACAAATGAATAAGACGATTCAAGGATAAGGTTTCACCATTTATGGTGAAACCTTTTTATATGTAACATAGTTTGTTTTGGCTCATAGTAGGGGAGAGATGTTCATATATTGAAAATAATATGTGGTTAGTAGAGGGTACTTCCTGTTCATTTGAGAAACAGTTTTTCAATTCGTCATATATAAGGGAGAGGATGAAAGTGATAAGAATTTCGGAATTGCAGATGAAAGATATAATAAATGTTTCAGATGGAAAAAGGCTTGGGAATATTGGAGATATTGAAATTGATATGAACACAGGGAAAATCGAATCAATAATTATTTCCAAACAGGCACGTATGTTAGGTATTTTTGGGAAAGATGTAGAAATTGTAATTCCTTGGAAGGAAATTGTGAAAATTGGGGAGGATGTCATACTTGTTAGAGTAAATACTGTTAATTCTGTAACAGAAACAATACAAACACCGACAATTTCATAAAGAATATTACAAATTCCTCTTTTTTTTCTGTTGGCATTATGAAAAAATAAAAGTATGGTAAAATAGACAGGAAGTACCATGCTTTTTTATGTTATTTTAATTAAAAGGAGCCGCTGTTATGATAGAACCATTTAAATATGTGGACGGTATACTGTATTTACAAGCGTGGAAAGAACTTGGAAACATTACTGCTGGATTTACGACAAAAGATGGTGGGGTAAGTACGGGCTCCTTTCATGCGATGAATTTAGGATTACATGTGAATGATATCGTGGAGAACGTTCATGAAAATAGACGCATTTTAGCAAATAAGTTACAGAAGCCATTAGAAAACTGGATTTGCTCTGAACAAGTTCATGATCATCATGTTGAAAAAGTAGGACAACAGGAAAAAGGAAGTGGCGTTTATTCATATGAAGACGGCATTTCAAAAACAGATGGCATTTATACGACTAATAATGATGTTCTTTTAACATCTTGTTACGCGGATTGTGTTCCACTCTATTTTTATGCGCCATCACATGATATGATAGGACTTGCGCATGCTGGATGGAAAGGGACTGTAAAAGAGATTGCAAAGGAAATGATTCAAAAATGGAATGCAGAAGGGATTTCAAGTGATGAAATTCATGTTGCAATTGGACCAGCAATTGGATCTTGTTGTTACGTTGTTGATGATCGAGTGTTAACAGCAGCAGAGCAAGTAGTAAACGGTTCTGTTCCCTATAAAAAAGTTTCTGACGGACAGTACGCAATTGATTTAAAAGAAATTAATCGTATATTATGTGTACAAGCAGGCATAAAAGAAGAGAATATTGTAATGTCATCTCTTTGTACAAGCTGTGAAGAACAACTGTTTTTCTCTCATCGTCGTGATCAAGGTAAGACAGGGAGAATGTTGAGTTTCATAGGTTTTAAGGAGGATGAAAGCAAGTGACAGTACAAACAAATTTAACAACTGTAAACGAAGCAATTAAACAATCTTGCGCGCGAGCGGGACGTTCTTTGCAAGATATTAAACTCGTTGCGGTTACAAAAACGGTAGGAATTGAAAAAACAAACGAAGTAATTGAAGCTGGAATTATCGATTTAGGTGAAAATAGAAATGAAGGTTTCTTACAGAAGTACGAACATTTCGGTTCAAAAGTGAATTGGCATTTTATTGGATCATTACAAACGAGAAAAGTAAAAGAAATTATTAATGAAATCGATTATTTACATTCATTAGATCGTCTTTCACTTGCAAAAGAAATTCAAAAACGTGCGAATAAGAAGGTGAAATGTTTTATTCAAGTGAAAACATCATCTGAAGAATCCAAGCAAGGATTGGCAATAGAAGAAACAGTTTCTTTTATTCAAAGTTTGCAAGAATTGGATAAGATTGAAGTGGTAGGATTAATGACAATGGCTCCGTTTACAGAAGAAGAGGAAGAAATTAGACGCTGTTTTAAGGAGTTACGTATGCTACAAAAAGAGGTGCAGGGGCTAGAATTATTACATGCACCATGCAAAGAATTATCAATGGGAATGTCTAATGATTACACGATTGCAATTGAAGAAGGTGCTACATATATTCGTTTGGGGACGATTTTAGTAGGAAAAGCGTAAAAGGAAGGAGAATCTTATTATGAGTTGGTCAAAAGTAAAATACTTCTTTTTTGATACACCTGAAGAAAAAGAAGCAGCTCAATATAGTTATGAAAAGGAGCAAACAGACATGAAGAAGCAGCAAGATCCGCCAGAACAACAAGATGTTACGTTTCCAAAAGCGCAACCGAAACAAAATGTTGTGAGCATTGAAACAGCAAAGCAATCTTCAAAAGTTGTTTTATTAGAACCACGCACATATTCAGAAGCGCAAGGAATTGCAGACCATTTAAAAGGTAGACGAGCTGTTGTGATTAATTTACAACGAATGTCTACTGATCAAGCTGTACGTATCGTTGACTTTTTAAGTGGTACTGTATACGCTATAGGCGGGGACATTCAAAAAATAGGACCGAAAACATTTATGTGTACGCCTGAAAATGTAGATATTGTTGGTGCAATTTCAGAGTTATTCGGTGAAGAAGAAGACACAAATATAAAGAGGTGGTAATACGCCATGGAAACAGTTTTAAGGCTTTTAGTTACTGCTATCGAGATATACTCGTGGGCACTTATTATTTACATTCTCCTATCATGGTTCCCAGGTGCAAAGGAATCAACTTTCGGAGATTTTCTTGCGCGTATTTGTGAACCGTATTTAGAACCATTTCGCAGATTTATCCCGCCGCTTGGTATGATTGACATCTCACCACTCGTTGCGATTTTTGCGTTGAAACTTGCTACAAGTGGTTTAGTAACTTTATTCGGCTATTTCTTATAGTAAGAGGTTAGATGAATGAGCATCTACGAGCATTTTAGACCTGATGAAGTAGTCTTTGTGGATAAAGTATTAGAGTGGAAACAGGCGGCTGAGTACCATCAAGTGAAGTTAACAGACTTTCTTGATCCAAGACAACAACAAATTGTCACTATGGTAATAGGACAAGGGGATATTGCTGTACAGTTTGATGGTGCAACGTCTCGTGCAGAGCGTAAAAGAGCACTCATTTATCCGGATTATCTAGTAGTAAATGAAGAGGAATTTCAAGTAGAAGTATTGGAAATTGACTATCCTTCCAAGTTTTATACGCTAGAGCATAGGCAAATATTAGGTACATTTATGTCTCTCGGTTTAACGAGAGAAAAATGTGGTGATATTTTGCTTCAAGAAGATCGTGCCCAAATTGTAGTCGCGAAAGAAGTTGTATCTTATATTGAGATGAACTTACAATCTATAGGGAAAGTGAAAGTCTCCTTATCACCAGTGCAAGGAGAAAAAATTCTACAGATACAAGAAACGTGGGGCGAGAAATCTGGAACGGTTTCTTCACTTCGTTTAGATGTTATGTTAGCTGAAATGTTACATATATCTAGACAAAAAGTACAACCTCTCATAAAAAATGGTTTAGTAAAAGTCAATTGGAAAACAGTGGAGCAAACCTCTTATGAATGTTATCCAGGAGATGTTTTTTCAGTGAGAGGGTATGGACGAAGTAAATTGTTTTCTGTAGAAGGTAGAACAAAGCGCGACAAATGGAGAATTTTGTATGGTATACTAAAATGATTGGTTTTTTAGAAGGAAATCCTCCTATTTTGTCGAAGAAAAGATATAATTGAAAGAGGAAATTTAGATAACTACTTGGAGGTGGCGTTGTGCCGTTAACACCATTAGATATTCATAACAAAGAATTTGGTCGCGGATTCCGTGGCTATGATGAGGATCAAGTAAATGAGTTTCTTGATCAAATTATCAAAGATTATGAATTAGTCATTCGTGAGAAAAAAGCTTTAGAAGAAAAAGTTGCGCAATTAGAAGGGAAATTAGATCATTTCTCTAATATTGAAGATACGTTAAACAAATCTATCGTTGTTGCACAAGAAGCAGCGGAAGAAGTAAAACGTAATGCGCAAAAAGAAGCAAAATTAATCGTACGTGAAGCTGAAAAGAATGCAGACCGTATTATTAATGAAGCGTTAGTAAAATCAAGAAAAGTTGCTTTTGATATTGAAGAGCTAAAGAAACAAGCGAAAGTATTCCGCACTCGTTTCCGTATGTTATTAGAAACACAGCTTGAAATGTTAAACAACGATGATTGGGATAAACTAATTGAGTTAGAAGACGAAGTAGACGAGCTGTTGAAAAAAGAAGAAACAGTGTAAGCTTGACGTTTTTCTCATTATTACATATAATTTTAAACAACATATTTATTAAGAAAAACGAAGATAGGGATAAGTACCTTTTTCATACCTTATATAGCGAACTGAGGATGGTGTAAGCTCAGGATAAGGAGATAATGGGAATATCACCCTGGAGTTCCGCGCTGAACAAATAGAGTAAGCGTAGGCGTATATTCGCGTTAAGAATATAAAGAGGATTGTATACATACGTATAGGATCTACTAGGGTGGTACCGCGGGAGACTTTCTCGTCCCTTTTTGGGATGAGAAAGTCTCTTTTTTATTCCGTTTTTTAGGTCTTTCTTTTATACATGTAAGGAGGAATTGAGCATGGAGTACAAAAATACATTACTAATGCCAAAAACAGAGTTCCCAATGCGTGGGAATTTACCAAAACGTGAGCCTGCAATGCAAGAAAAGTGGGCGGAAATGAATATTTATGAAAAGGTACAAGAACATACGAAAGGTCGTCCTTTATTTGTACTGCATGATGGACCTCCATATGCCAATGGTGACATTCATATGGGACATGCATTAAATAAAGTATTAAAAGACTTTATCGTTCGTTATAAATCAATGACTGGTTTCTGTGCACCATATGTGCCAGGTTGGGATACGCACGGTTTACCAATTGAACAAGCTTTAACAAATAAAGGTGTAAAGCGTAAAGAAATGACAGTTGCTGAGTTCCGTAAGTTATGTGCAGAGTATGCATATGAACAAGTAGAACGTCAACGTGAACAATTTAAGCGTTTAGGTGTACGTGCTGATTGGGATAACCCATACATTACTTTAGAGCCAGCTTATGAAGCACAACAAATTAAAGTGTTTGGTGATATGGCGAAAAAAGGTTATATCTATAAAGGACAAAAACCAGTTTACTGGTCACCAACGAGTGAATCAGCTTTAGCGGAAGCTGAAATTGAATACCAAGATAAGAAATCAGCATCTATTTACGTAGCATTCCCTGTTAAAGATGGAAAGAACGTATTAGAAGGTGATGAGAAATACATTATCTGGACAACTACACCTTGGACGTTACCTGCAAACTTAGGTATTTCTGTTCATCCAGAACTTGAATACGCTATTGTAAAAGTAAATGATGAAAAATATATTATTGCTTCTGAACTATTTGAGACAGTTGCAAAAACGTTAGAGTGGGAAAATGCTGAAGTTGTGAAAACGGTAAAAGGTAGCGAACTTGAGTATACAGTTGCAAAACATCCATTCTACGATCGTGATTCATTAGTTATGTTAGGAGATCACGTAACAACAGATGCAGGTACAGGTTGTGTTCATACAGCACCAGGACACGGGGAAGATGACTTTGTTGTTGGTAAAAAGTATGGATTAGAAGTACTTTGCCCAGTTGATGATAAAGGTGTATTAACAGAGGAAGCACCTGGATTTGAAGGCTTATTCTATGATAAAGCTAACAAGCCAATTACAGAAAAATTAGAAGAAGTAGGCGCGTTACTGAAACTAACATTCATTACGCATTCATACCCACATGATTGGAGAACGAAAAAACCAATTATTTTCCGTGCGACAGCACAGTGGTTTGCATCTATTGAAGCATTCCGTAAAGAGTTATTAGAAGCTGTTGCGGAAACAAAATGGGTACCAGCATGGGGCGAAACTCGTCTTCATAACATGGTTCGTGACCGTGGCGACTGGTGTATTTCTCGTCAGCGTGCATGGGGTGTGCCAATTCCTGTATTCTATGCTGAGAATGGTGATCCAATTATTACAGATGAAACAATTAACCACGTAGCAGATTTATTCCGTGAGCACGGTTCTAACGTATGGTTCGAGCGTGAAGCGAAAGATCTATTACCAGAAGGATTCACACATCCAGGTAGCCCGAATGGTGAATTCCGTAAAGAAACAGACATCATGGATGTATGGTTCGACTCAGGTTCTTCTCACCAAGCGGTATTAGAAGAGCGCGATGACTTACAACGTCCAGCTGATTTATATTTAGAAGGATCTGACCAATATCGTGGTTGGTTTAACTCTTCATTATCAACAGCAGTTGCTGTAACAGGCAAAGCTCCATATAAAGGTGTACTAAGCCATGGCTTCGTATTAGATGGTGAAGGACGTAAAATGAGTAAGTCGATTGGAAATATCGTCGTACCGAAGAAAATTATGGATCAATTAGGCGGAGATATTTTACGCTTATGGGTATCTTCTGTTGACTATCAATCTGACGTACGTATTTCAGATGATATTTTAAAACAAGTTGCAGAAGTATATCGTAAAATCCGTAACACATTCCGTTTCTTATTAGGAAACTTAGACGACTTTAAGCCAAGTGAAAATACAGTAGCTGTAGCTGAACTTCGTGAAGTAGATCGTTACATGTTAGTGAAATTAAATGACTTAATTACAAAAGTAAAAGAAGCATATGAGACATACGACTTCGCTGCTGTATATCATGCAATTCATAACTTCTGTACAATTGATTTAAGTTCATTCTACTTAGACTTTGCAAAAGACATTTTATACATTGAAGGTGCGAACCATGAAGATCGTCGTGCAATCCAAACAGTATTATATGATGTTCTTGTTGCATTGACGAAACTTGTAACACCAATCTTACCGCATACAGCTGATGAAGTATGGCCATACATTCCAGGCGTAACAGAAGAAAGTGTACAATTAACGGATATGCCAGAAGCTGTACAATTAGATGATGCGGAAGCATTAAAAACAAAATGGGATGCATTTATGACATTGCGTGATGACGTATTAAAAGCGTTAGAAGTAGCTCGTAATGAGAAGGTAATCGGTAAGTCATTAAATGCAAGCATTACGCTATATCCAACTGCAGAAATGAAAGCTATGTTAGAGTCTATTAACGAAGACTTAAAGCAATTATTCATCGTTTCTGAGTACAAACTTGGTGGCATGATGGAAGAAGCGCCAGCAGATGCACCGAAGTATGAACATACAGCGGTTGTTGTTGCTCAAGCAACTGGTGAAACATGTGAACGTTGTTGGGTAGTTTCAGAAACAATTGGTAAAGACGCTGAACATGAAACATTATGTGAGCGTTGTGCAACGGTTGTTAAAGAAAATTATGTAAAATAATAAGGGATGACTGCACGTAAAGTGCAGTCATTTTTTTGTTAACAGTATATTGAAATAACTTTCACTCTCTTTCCTATGAAGGAAAAATGTGTGAGAGGTAAGCATATAAATTTCGGACACACTAATCGTACATTGCAACTGGGAGGAATGTACACGTGAATGAAATGTATATGGAAATCAAAGAAGAATTGCAATTGATGCGAAAAGAGTTACAAGAGAGGCTAGCTAAAGAGGTCATGCACAAATATGATACAGAGTTTAGCGAAGAGCTTGGATATGAAATGAAGGAAGAGATAAAGAAAAAACTTTTGTTACATGATATAAAAGAGGATTTAAAAGATGTAGAACGTGCATTATTTAAAATGGAAATAGATATGTATGGTATTTGTGAAGACACGGGGAGAGTAATTTCGGTAAAACAAATGAAAACGATGCCGACTGCCCGTACCATTCATGAATTTTTCTATGAAAAAGTAAATGTATGAATGTGCACAACGATATTATATTACCTTTTTTTAATTTATTTTATTCTTCTATAAAGGTTCATTGTGAAAAGGTTGCAGCTATGCTAAAATTTTGAGGTACACTGTCTTTGTGGGGGAAATGAAAATGATATATTATGTAATAGCGTTATTTGTCATTGCCATCGATCAAATATCGAAATGGCTAATTGTAAAGAACATGGAATTGGGTACGAGCATTCCGATTATCGATAATGTATTATACATAACATCACATCGAAATAGAGGAGCTGCTTGGGGCATTTTAGAAAATAAAATGTGGTTCTTCTACATTATTACAGTCGTTTTTGTAGTATTTATCGTATTTTATATGAAAAAATATGCGAAAACAGACAAGCTTCTAGGAATTTCATTAGGTCTAATTTTAGGCGGAGCAATTGGCAATTTTATTGATCGTGTATTTAGACAAGAAGTAGTGGATTTCATTCACGTGTATATTTTCTCGTACAACTATCCAGTATTCAATATAGCTGATTCAGCATTATGTATTGGTGTTGTATTAATTATTATTCAAACATTATTAGAAGGCAAGAAAACGAAGGAGTAATTGAATGAGTGAAGTAGTACAAGTAACAGTTGCAGAAGAACAAAAAAATGAGCGAATTGATAAATTCGTTGCAGGAATAAATAATGAATGGTCACGTACACAAGTACAGCAATGGATTAAAGATGACGTTGTAACAGTTAATGGAAAAGCGGTAAAAGGGAATTATAAAGTTAGAGAAAATGATGAAATTACAGTGACGATTCCTGAGCCAGAAGAGTTAGATATTCAACCAGAAGATATGAATTTAGAAATTTATTATGAAGATGCAGATGTACTCGTTGTTAATAAGCCGCGTGGTATGGTTGTACATCCAGCACCAGGTCATACAAGTGGAACGCTTGTGAACGGTCTTATGCACCATTGTACAGACTTATCGGGTATTAACGGTGTAATGCGTCCAGGTATCGTGCATCGTATTGATAAGGATACATCAGGCCTATTAATGGTTGCTAAAAATGATATGGCACACGAATCACTTGTAAATCAACTTGTAGCAAAAACAGTAACAAGACGTTACAAAGCGATTGTACACGGTGTTATTCCGCATGATAAGGGAACAATTGATGCTCCGATTGCTCGTGATAAGAAAGAACGTCAAAGTATGACGGTTGATGAAAATGGTAAGCATGCTGTTACGCATTTCCAAGTGTTAGAGCGATTCAAAGATTTCACCCTTGTAGAATGTCGCTTAGAAACAGGGCGTACACATCAAATTCGTGTTCATATGAAATATATTGGCTATCCACTTGCAGGAGATCCAAAGTATGGACCAAAGAAAACATTAGACATGAATGGACAAGCACTTCACGCAGGCATTTTAGGATTTGATCATCCTCGTACTGGTGAATATATTCAGTTTGAGGCACCGATTCCAGAAGTGTTTGAAGACGCATTAAATATTTTACGAAAATAGTATTGACAAATCATAAGAAAACTGAGATACTGACAACAGTTAAATAATGATCCTTTAACACAGCCCCGTGAGGTTGAGAAGGTAACGGTTTGAAATACATAGGGTATGTTGTACCCTTTTTCAAAAGTCCTCTCGCACACGTTGAGAGGACTTTTTTTATACCATTACTCTCACGCAAGAAAAAAGCTTGGAGGTGTAGAGCATGCAAGAGAAAGCTGTCGTTTTAGATGACCAAATGATTCGCCGCGCTTTAACACGAATTAGTCATGAAATCGTGGAACGAAATAAAGGTGTCGATAATTGTGTTCTTGTCGGAATTAAAACTCGTGGAATTTTTATTGCACAACGTTTGGCAGAACGAATTGGTCAAATTGAAGGAAAAGAAATAGAAGTTGGAGAGTTAGACATTACGTTATATCGTGATGATTTAACACTACAATCAAAAAATAAAGAGCCACTTGTAAAAGGTTCTGATATCCCTGTAGATATTACGAAGAAAAAAGTTATCCTTGTGGATGATGTATTATATACAGGCAGAACAGTTCGAGCAGCAATGGATGCTCTTATGGATTTAGGTAGACCATCACAAATCCAACTGGCGGTTCTTGTTGATAGAGGTCATCGTGAATTACCGATTCGCGCTGATTATGTAGGAAAGAACATTCCAACATCAAGTGAAGAGCGTATCGAAGTTGATTTGCAAGAGACAGATCAACAAGATCGAGTAAGCATATACGATAAGTAAAGCCCTTTTAAATGTAGTCCTGTGAGGCTGCCAAAGGGTCTTGGCTTTCATATGTCAAATTTGGCATACGAAAGTGTAGGACTCTTTGTGCACAGGCACAAAGAGTTTTTTTATTGCAAAGATTTAAACTGAAGGAGGATGTAACAATGGAACAAAAGCCAGTGTTAGACGTTAATGAAGTACCGAAACCGGGAAAATGGTTATTTTTAAGTATACAACATTTGTTCGCGATGTTTGGATCAACAGTGCTTGTTCCGTTTTTAACAGGATTGAATCCGTCAGTAGCATTAATATCAAGTGGATTAGGAACGCTAGCGTTTCTTCTTATAACGAAAGGTCAAGTACCTGCCTACCTAGGATCATCATTCGCCTTTATTGCACCGATTATAACAGCAAAAACAGCAGGTGGACCTGGAGCAGCGATGCTCGGTGGTTTGCTAGCAGGACTTGTTTACATCTTAATCTCACTCGGAATTAAGAAATCAGGATCAAAGTGGATTATGAAATTACTTCCGCCAATCGTAGTTGGACCGGTAGTAATGGTAATCGGTTTAGCACTAGCACATACAGCAGTTAACATGGCAATGAACGGTGCCGATGGCAAATATAGCTTTACACATTTTTCGGTAGCATTAGTAACATTAGCAATTACAATCATTTGCTCCATATTCGGGAGAGGGTTCTTCAGTATCATACCAGTTTTACTTGGAATCATTGGAGGTTACATCTTCGCTTACTTCCAAGGGCTAGTAGACTTAAAGCCGGTAGCTGAGGCAAAATGGTTTGTTGTACCAGATTTCACAGTACCATTTGTAACATATACACCAGAGTTTTCATGGAAGATTGTACTCTTGATGGTACCAGTTGCACTAGTAACAATTTCAGAACATATCGGACATCAAATTGTATTAGGAAATGTTATTAAAAGAGATTTGATTGAAAAACCAGGTTTACACCGTTCAATCTTCGGTGATGGAGTAGCAACATTAATCGCATCACTAATCGGTGGACCACCGAATACAACGTATGGTGAAAACATCGGCGTGCTCGCAATTACAAGAGCGTACAGTGTATACTTATTCATCGGTTCAGCGGTATTCGCAATCATGTTTGGATTTATCGGTAAGATTTCTGCGCTGATTCATTCGATCCCAACACCAGTTATGGGTGGTGTATCAATCTTACTATTCGGTGTAATCGCATCAAGCGGATTACGCATGATGGTAGACGATAAAACAGATTTAAGTGACAAACGAAACTTAATGATTGCATCAGTAATACTAGTAATCGGTATTGGTGGAGCGGTACTTCACGTAGGAGAATCATTCCAAGTAGAAGGAATGGCACTAGCAGCAATTGTAGGTGTACTGTTAAATCTACTACTACCGGAAACGAAACAAATAAAACAATCTAACCAGATTGCTTCATAATAATAACCTTTTAATTCAGTCCTGTGAGACCGGAAAGGGTGGCTTCTTTCTTGCACCCTAGTCTCACACGACTAGGGTATTTTTATGCAAAGGTTGTTATAAAAATACAAAAGTGGTAACATAAAAATCAGAAAGATGAGGGATGACGATGAGCCATTTGTTAACGATGAGTGAATTATCGGAAGTAGAAATTTCAGAAATCCTAAAAGACGCAGAAGATTTTGCGAATGGGAAAGAGAGCAAAACGACAGAGCAAACTTTTGTTGCGAACTTGTTCTTTGAGAATAGTACGAGAACGAGATTTAGCTTTGAAGTTGCTGAGAAGAGATTAGGACTTGATGTTTTAAACTTTTCAGCTGATGCATCTAGCGTACAAAAAGGAGAAACTTTATACGATACGATAAGAACACTAGAATCAATCGGAACAAAAGCAGTGGTCATCCGCCATGAGCAAGATCGCTACTTCGATGAACTAAAAGATCAGGTGAATATTCCAATCTTAAACGCTGGAGATGGATGTGGAAATCATCCAACACAGTGCCTACTCGATCTTCTTACCATTAAACAAGAGTTTGGAAGATTTGAAGGTTTGAAGATTGCGATAGTAGGAGATGTTCGTCATAGCCGAGTAGCACGTTCTAATGCAGAAGCATTAACGAAGCTGGGTGCAACAATTTACTTTGCAAGTCCAGAAGAATGGAAAGATGAAGACAACACATTTGGAACATACAAATCATTGGATGAACTTGTTCCAGAAGTGGACGTAATGATGTTACTCCGTGTACAACATGAGCGTCATGATCATTATGAAACAGACATTATGAAAGAGTATCATGAGAAACACGGATTAACAGTGGAAAGAGAAAAGCGTATGAAAGAAGGAAGCATTATTATGCATCCAGCTCCTGTAAACCGTGATGTTGAAATTGCAAGTGAACTTGTTGAGTGTGAGCGTTCACGCATATTTAAACAAATGGAAAATGGAGTTTACGTAAGAATGGCTGTACTAAAACGCGCCTTGCCAAATGTATTAGGAGGAATGAAACATGAATTATTTGTTTAAAAATGGTCGTTATATGAATGAAGAAGGAAAAATCGTAGCAACGGATCTTCTCGTACAAGACGGTAAAATCGCTAAAGTAGCAGAAAATATTACGGCAGATAATGCTGAAGTGATCGATGTGAACGGAAAGTTAATCGCACCTGGATTAGTAGATGTACACGTACACCTTCGTGAACCAGGTGGTGAACATAAAGAAACAATTGAAACAGGTACATTAGCAGCGGCAAAAGGTGGATTCACTACAATTTGCGCAATGCCAAATACACGTCCAGTACCAGATTGCAGAGAACATATGAAAGACCTGCAAAATCGTATTAAAGAAAAAGCACATGTTAACGTACTACCATATGGAGCAATTACAGTACGTCAAGCGGGTTCTGAAATGACAGATTTCGAAACATTAAAAGAGCTTGGAGCATTTGCTTTCACTGATGATGGTGTAGGCGTACAAGATGCTAGCATGATGTTAGCTGCTATGAAGCGTGCAGCGAAATTAAATATGGCAGTAGTTGCGCACTGTGAAGAGAATACTCTTATTAATAAAGGTTGTGTACATGAAGGGAAGTTTTCTGAGAAACACGGATTAAACGGTATCCCATCAGTATGTGAATCTGTACATATTGCAAGGGATATACTGCTTGCTGAAGCAGCAGATTGTCACTATCACGTATGTCACGTAAGTACGAAAGGCTCTGTACGCGTAATTCGTGATGCAAAGCGCGCTGGAATTAAAGTAACAGCAGAGGTAACGCCTCATCACTTAGTGTTATGTGAAGATGATATCCCATCAGCTGATCCTAATTTTAAAATGAACCCACCGCTTCGTGGAAAAGAAGACCACGCAGCATTAATTGAAGGTTTATTAGATGGAACAATCGATATGATCGCAACTGACCATGCACCGCATACAGCAGAAGAGAAAGCGCAAGGAATTGAAAGAGCACCATTCGGGATTACTGGTTTTGAAACTGCATTCCCACTTCTATACACAAACCTTGTGAAAAAAGGAATTATTACACTAGAGCAGTTAATTCAATTCTTAACAGAAAAACCAGCTGATACATTCGGCTTAGAAGCAGGTCGCCTGAAAGAAGGTAGAACAGCTGATATTACAATCATTGATTTAGAACAAGAAGAAGAGATTGACCCAACAACATTCTTATCAAAAGGAAAAAATACACCATTCGCAGGTTGGAAATGCCAAGGATGGCCGGTAATGACAATCGTTGGTGGTAAGATCGCATGGCAAAAGGAGAGTGCATTAGTATGAAAAGACAACTTATCTTAGAAGATGGAACAGTATTAATTGGAACAGGTTTCGGAGGAGAAATCGAAAAGTCAGGTGAGGTTGTATTTACAACAGGAATGACTGGATATCAAGAAACATTATCTGATCCATCATATTGCGGTCAAATTGTAACATTCACGTACCCACTAATCGGAAACTACGGCATCAACCGTGATGATTTTGAATCGATTCACCCATCTGTAAATGGTTTAATCGTAAATGAAATTTGTGATCACCCATCAAATTTCCGTAACGAAATTTCGTTAAATGACTACTTAAAAGAAAGAAACATCCCAGGATTAGCAGGGATTGATACGAGAAAATTAACGAGAAAAATTCGTCAATACGGTACATTACGCGGACGCCTATGTAACATGGATGCAGATGTAGAGTACATCGTGAGTCAATTAAAAGCGACAGTATTTACAGATCATGTAAAACGCGTATCAACGAAAGATCCATATCCAAGCCCAGGCCGCGGACATCGCGTCGTACTAGTAGACTTCGGTATGAAACATGGTATTTTACGAGAATTAAATAAACGTGATTGTGATGTAATTGTAGTTCCTTACAACACAACAGCCGAAGAAATTTTACGCCTTAGTCCAGATGGAATTATGTTAAGTAACGGACCTGGGGATCCAAAAGATGTACCAGAAGCAATTGAAATGTTAAAAGACATTATCGGTAAAGTTCCTTTATTCGGAATTTGCCTAGGACATCAATTGTTCGCTCTAGCATCTGGTGCGAATACAAGTAAGTTAAAATTCGGTCACCGTGGTTTAAACCATCCAGTAAAAAATATTGCAACTGGAAAAGTAGCAATTACATCTCAAAACCATGGTTACGCAGTAGAAGAAGAATCAGTTGAAAATACAGAGCTTGAAATTACACATGTTGCTTTAAATGATGGAACAGTAGAAGGTCTTCGTCATAAGAAGTTTCCAGCATTTACAGTTCAATACCATCCAGAAGCTTCAGCAGGACCAGAAGATGCAAATGATTTATTCGAAGATTTCTTAACAATGATTGAAAACTTCAAGAAAGAAGGGGAAGAGTTATGCCAAAACGCCTAGACATTAACACAATTTTAGTAATCGGATCAGGACCAATTGTAATTGGGCAAGCAGCGGAGTTTGACTACTCTGGTACACAAGCTTGTCAATCTCTTAAAGAGGAAGGTTACAAAGTAATCCTTGTTAACTCTAACCCAGCAACAATTATGACTGATACTGCAACAGCAGATAAAGTATATATTGAGCCTTTAACATTAGAATTCGTAAGCCGAATCATTCGTAAAGAACGTCCAGATGCAATCTTACCAACATTAGGTGGTCAAACAGGTTTAAACATGGCTGTTGAACTTGCAAAATCAGGCGTACTTGAAGAGTGCGGAGTTGAAATTTTAGGAACGAAATTATCAGCAATCGAGCAAGCGGAAGATCGTGATTTATTCCGTACATTAATGCAAGAGTTAAATGAACCAACACCACCAAGTGAAATTATTCATAACCTTGATGAAGCATATGGCTTTGTAAAAGAAATTGGTTATCCAGTAATCGTTCGTCCAGCATTTACATTAGGCGGAACGGGCGGCGGAATTTGTCATAACGAAGAAGAGCTAATTGAAATTGTAACAAGTGGTTTAAAACATAGTCCAGTAACGCAATGTTTATTAGAGAAAAGTATTGCTGGCTGTAAAGAAATTGAATATGAAGTAATGCGTGATTCAAATGATAACGCGATTGTAGTATGTAACATGGAAAACATCGATCCAGTTGGTGTTCATACGGGTGATTCTATCGTTGTAGCACCAAGCCAAACGCTAAGCGATCGTGAATACCAAATGTTGCGTAACACTTCATTACGAATTATTCGTGCACTAGGAATTGAAGGTGGATGTAACGTTCAGCTTGCATTAGATCCATATAGCTTCCAATACTATGTAATCGAAGTAAATCCACGTGTAAGTCGTTCATCTGCACTAGCATCTAAAGCAACTGGATATCCAATTGCGAAATTAGCAGCGAAAATTGCAGTCGGCTTAACATTAGATGAAATTGTAAACCCAGTAACACAAAAAACTTACGCTTGCTTCGAGCCAGCACTAGACTATGTTGTTTCAAAAATTCCACGCTGGCCATTTGATAAGTTTGAATCAGCGAACAGAACACTTGGAACGCAAATGAAAGCAACTGGTGAAGTTATGTCAATCGGACGTAACTTAGAAGAATCATTATTAAAAGCAGTTCGTTCTTTAGAGCTTGGCATTTATCACTTAGAATTAGACCACTTAAAAGAACTTGATAAAGAAACAATGAAAAAACGCATTATTAAAGCAGATGATGAGCGACTGTTTATCGTAGCAGAAGCGATTCGTCAAGGTGTAACGAAAGAAGAGATTAACGAATGGTGTGAAATGGACTTCTTCTTCTTACAAAAAGTTGAAAATATCGTAAATATGGAACGCGAAGTAAAAGCGAATGTAGGAAATATGGAAGTACTACAAACTGCAAAAGAAATGGGCTTCAGCGATCACTATATTGCAGCTGCTTGGAACAAAACGGAGCGCGAAATTTACGATATGCGTAAAGAAAATAATATGACGCCAGTATTCAAAATGGTAGATACTTGTGCCGCAGAATTTGAATCTGCAACACCATATTACTACAGCACATACGCTGATGAGAACGAATCAATTGTAACAGATCGTAAGAGTGTAGTAGTTCTAGGATCTGGTCCGATCCGCATTGGTCAAGGTGTTGAGTTTGACTACGCAACAGTTCACTCAGTATGGGCAATTAAAGAAGCTGGATATGAAGCAATTATCATTAACAATAACCCAGAAACAGTTTCAACAGACTTCAGTATTTCTGACAAATTATACTTTGAACCATTGACGATTGAAGATGTAATGCACATCATCGATTTAGAAAAACCAGAAGGTGTTATCGTTCAGTTCGGTGGACAAACGGCAATTAACTTAGCGGCGAAATTAGAGGCTCATGGTGTGAAAATCTTAGGAACATCACTTGAAGACTTAGACCGTGCAGAAGATCGTGATAAATTCGAAGCTGCTTTAACAAAGCTTGGTATCCCACAACCAGTTGGTAAAACAGCAACGACTGTAGAACAAGCGGTAGCAATCGCAGAAGAAATTGGTTACCCGGTATTAGTAAGACCATCTTACGTACTAGGTGGACGTGCGATGGAAATCGTATATCGTCAAGAAGAACTACTGCACTACATGAAAAATGCAGTTAAAGTTCACGCAGATCACCCAGTATTAATCGACCGTTACATGGTTGGTAAAGAAATTGAAGTAGATGCAATTTCAGACGGTGAGAATGTGTTCATTCCAGGTATTATGGAACATATTGAGCGCGCTGGAGTTCACTCTGGTGACTCAATTGGAGTATATCCACCACAAAGCTTATCTGAAAAATTAAAAGAACAAATTATTGAGCATACAATTGCACTTGGAAAAGGATTAAACATTGTTGGATTACTAAATATCCAGTTTGTAGTATTCGAAGATCAAGTGTACGTAATTGAAGTAAATCCGCGTGCGAGCCGTACAGTACCATTCTTAAGTAAAATTACAGGTGTACCAATGGCGAACGTTGCAACGAAAGTTATTTTAGGGCAAGACCTAGTAGAGCAAGGATACGGAACGGGTTATCACCCAGAAGAGAAAGAAGTATATGTAAAAGCTCCGGTATTCTCATTCGCGAAACTACGCTCAGTTGATACAACATTAGGACCTGAAATGAAATCAACAGGGGAAGTAATGGGTAAAGATTTAACGCTTGAAAAAGCATTATACAAAGGGTTAGTTGCTTCTGGAATTAACATCCCAACTCACGGATCAGTAATCATTACTGTAGCAGATAAAGATAAAGAAGAAGCGATGGAAATTGCAAAACGTTTCCACGAAATCGGCTATAACTTATTAGCAACAGCTGGAACAGCACAATCGTTAACAGAGCAAAATATCCCAGTACAAGTTGTAAACAAAATTGATTCTGAAGACTACAACTTACTAGATATTATCCGTCAAGGAAAAGCACAGTTTGTAATCAATACGCTAACAAAAGGTAAACAACCAGCGCGTGATGGTTTCCGCATTCGCCGTGAATCAGTAGAAAATGGTGTAGCTTGCTTAACATCACTTGATACAACGAGAGCAATCTTACGAGTATTAGAATCTATGACATTCTCAGCTCATTCAATGAAAGAAATTACGCAAACAAAGCGTCACGAGGTGGTACATGCATGATGCAAAAGCAAAATATGATCGTCGTTAATCAAAAAGAAATCGCAAAAAATATTTACGAATTAGTGCTTCAAGGAACGTTAGTACAGCAAATGAAAGAACCAGGACAGTTTGTACACATTAAGGTAGCAGAGGGCATTGCGCCCCTTCTGCGCCGCCCAATTAGTATTTGTAATGTAGATCAAGAGAAGAACGAGTTTACAATGCTATATCGTGCGGAAGGACAAGGGACAAAAACATTAGCAACTAGAAAACAAGGTGAAATGGTAGACGTACTAGGACCACTAGGACACGGTTTTCCTGTAGAAGAAGCAGAAACTGGTCAAACAGCTTTACTAGTAGGCGGGGGAATTGGTGTACCACCACTTTATGAATTATCACAGCGCCTTGTTGCAAAAGGTGTACGTGTGATTCACATCTTAGGTTTTCAAACGAAAGATGTAGTTTTCTATGAAGAAAAATTTGCAGAACTTGGTGATACGTACGTTGCGACAGTAGACGGTACACACGGTACAAAAGGATTTGTCACAGATGTAATTGATCATTACGGAATTGACTTTGATATTCTTTATTCATGTGGTCCGTTAGCGATGCTTCGTGCATTAGAAGGACGTTACAAAGAGAAAAAAGCCTATATTTCATTAGAAGAACGTATGGGCTGTGGTATTGGAGCTTGTTTCGCATGTGTATGCCACTTACAAGAAGATCCAAGTGGACATTCTTACAAGAAGGTGTGTAGCGACGGACCAGTATTTCCAATCGGGGAGGTTGTACTATGAACAGACTGCAAGTTGAATTACCAGGATTATCATTAAAAAATCCAATTATACCGGCATCTGGATGCTTTGGATTTGGTCGTGAATATGCACAGTTTTACGATTTAAGTGTACTAGGATCAATCATGATTAAAGCGACAACAGAACAACCACGCTATGGAAATCCTACGCCTCGTGTTGCTGAAACACCGGGTGGCATGTTAAATGCAATCGGACTTCAAAACCCAGGATTAGAAAAAGTAATGAATTCTGAATTACCATGGTTAGAACAATTTGATCTTCCAATCATTGCGAACGTTGCAGGCTCACAAGCTGAAGATTATGTAGCGGTTGCAAAGGAAATTTCTAAAGCACCTAATGTTCATGCACTAGAATTAAACATTTCTTGTCCAAATGTAAAAACAGGTGGTATCGCCTTTGGTACAAATCCTGAAATTGCTGCTGATTTAACGAAGCGAGTAAAAGAGGTTTCTGAAGTACCTGTATACGTGAAATTGTCACCGAACGTGGCAAACATTGTAGAAATTGCAAAAGCGATTGAAAATGCAGGTGCAGATGGTTTAACGATGATTAATACATTGCTTGGTATGCGTCTAGATTTAAAAACAGCTAAACCAATTTTAGCGAACCGTACAGGCGGATTATCAGGTCCTGCGATTAAGCCAGTAGCAATTCGTATGGTACATGAAGTAAGCCAAGCGGTTAACATTCCAATTATCGGAATGGGTGGTATTGAAACAGCGGAAGATGTAATCGAATTCTTCTACGCTGGCGCAAGCGCAGTTGCAGTAGGTACAGCGAACTTTATCGATCCGTTCGTATGTCCGACAATTATTGAAGAGTTACCAGCATTACTAGATGAATTAGGATTTGATCACATTTCGGAATGTCAAGGAAGGAGCTGGAAGCAAACATGTCACAGTCGTTAATCGTTGCACTAGATTTCCCAGGGAAACAAGATGTAGAACAATTCTTGCACCACTTTGAAGGGGAAGAGTTATTTGTCAAAGTTGGTATGGAGTTATTTTACAAAGAAGGCCCTGCGATTATTACGTACTTAAAAGAAAAAGGACATAAAATCTTTCTAGATTTAAAACTTCATGATATTCCGAATACAGTAAAAAGCGCTATGCGTAGCCTAGCTAGTCTAGATGTAGATATGGTAAATGTTCATGCTGCTGGGGGAAGCAGTATGATGAAAGCTGCGATTGAGGGATTAGAGGAAGGTAAGCAAGAAGGAAAAGAGAGACCGATTTGTATTGCAGTTACACAACTAACAAGCACTTCGGAAGATATGATGAAAAAAGAGATCGGCATTGAGAAAACGTTAGAAGAAGCGGTTGCTCATTATGCAAAACTAACGAAAGAAAGTGGACTTGATGGCGTTGTTTGCTCAACACTTGAAGTTCCAAAATTACGTGAAGTATGCGGAAATGAATTTGTAACAGTAACACCGGGGATTCGTCTTGCAAGCGATGATGTAAATGACCAGGTGCGCGTAGCAACACCGAAACGTGCGAGGGAACTTGGCTCAAGCTATATCGTAGTTGGACGTAGTATTACAAAAGCAGAAAATCCGCTTGAAGCGTATAAAACAGTAAAACAACAGTGGGAAGGTGTAACAGTATGAAAAAAGAAATCGCATCGCATTTATTAGAAATTGGAGCAGTATTTTTACAACCAAATGATCCATTCACATGGTCTTCAGGTATGAAATCACCAATTTATTGTGATAACCGTTTAACTTTATCTTATCCGAAAGTACGTCAAGCAATTGCAGCTGGATTAGAAGAGTTAATTAAAGAGCACTTCCCAACTGTAGAAGTTATTGCAGGAACAGCAACTGCTGGTATTGCGCACGCTGCATGGGTAAGCGATCGTATGGATTTACCAATGTGCTACGTACGTAGTAAAGCAAAAGGTCATGGTAAAGGGAACCAAATCGAAGGAAAAGCTGAAAAAGGTCAAAAAGTAGTAGTAGTAGAAGACTTAATTTCAACTGGCGGTAGTGCTATTACATGTGTAGAAGCACTTCGCGAAGCTGGCTGTGAAGTATTAGGAATCGTATCAATCTTCACATACGAGCTTGAAGCAGGAAAAGAAAAGCTAGAAGCAGCTAACGTAGCATCATACTCTTTAAGCGACTACAGTGCATTAACTGAAGTAGCAGCAGAAAAAGGTATGATCGGACAAGCTGAAACGAAAAAATTACAAGAGTGGCGTAAAAATCCAGCTGACGAAGCTTGGATCACAGCGTAACACGAAAAAAAGACGACTGCGGGGGAACGCGGTCGTCTTTTTTATATCATTGTTAAAACTTCATGTGAAGTTTTAACAATATCAAAGAAAATCATATTCTTGTCTCCTTGCTAACAACTATTTAGCGTTTTCCGCAACCTCATATCCTCTCACAAACAATAGCGTCATATAAGAAACAATAAATGAGAATATGCTATACATGCCAACCCAAAAGAAAAACTTTGGAGTAAAGGCAATAACACCTATTATTAAAAAACTAGCAAACGTTACAATCGGCATTACGTAATACGTTTTCGTTTTGCGTGTTCCAATAACAGATACGATAAAGATAAATAATGGACAAATTAATAAGACGAAAATCAATTCATTCATAGGTATGTCCCCTTTTCTAATTGCAGTAATCTGTTTCTCGTAAACGTTTTAAACTAAATACTCTCTTAATATAATTTCGCTAAGTAATAATGAATACCTTTTGAAAGTCAGTAATTCATGATGAATTTTACAATAAAAAACGTAAGCAAGAAAACACTTGCTTACGTTATAAAATAAACATCGCAACGATCGTAGTGACAATTAAGCCAATCATAACTGGTAAAAAATTTCGGCGTGCAAGTTCAAATGGATCGACTTTACAAATCGCAGCGGCAGGAATAAGTGCCCAAGGAATTAACGTCCCACCCCCGGTCCATATAGCTGCAATTTGTCCGAGAGCTGTTAATGTAGCTGTTCCATGACCAAGTGCTGTGCCGAAAAGATTTGCAATGGAACCAGCAAGCGATATACCGGAAAAACCAGATCCATCTAATCCTGTTATAACACCAACGATAGTTAAAGTTCCAGCTGATACATATTGATTTAAAGGAACAGTTTGAGATAAGGCGATCCCTAAGTCGTTAATGATTCCGTGTGAACCTTTCGGTAAATAGTCCCCGATAATTTTCACAAAGCCGCTATCTCCTAAATAAAAGAGTGCAGCGATCGGAATGACTGGTCCGAAAATTTTAAATCCAAATTGGAGACCTTCTATAAAATAATCGGTCGTTTTATTCAGTCCATTGCCTTTATAGGCGATGAGAGAAATGATGATAATCATAATAACAGTCGTCCCGCCGATAAGTGCCGTTGCATCGCTTCCTTGTAGTTTAAATTGAATCATACAGAGGATATCAATGATATATATGATCGGGATACATATAGCAAGCCATTTCTTTATGCGAGGAGATAATAAAATAGTAGTTTTAGATGGTTCCGTTGATGAAACAGAGTCTTGTAACGATATTCCTGTATGAAACTCTTTTCGTAAGAAGAAAAAAGCGAAAGAAGTTGTAACGACGCCCATAACGATAACGAGTGGAACACTTGCAGATACGACGCTGGAAACAGGGAGACCAGCAGCGTCTGCGGTTAATTTTGGTGCGCCTTGTATAACGAAGTCGCCGGATAAAGCAATCCCATGACCGAATAAGTTCATAGCAATCGCGACTCCAATTGGAGGAAGACCGACGCGTACAGCAACCGGTAATAAAATAGCTCCCATTAAGGCGACAGCTGGAGAAGGCCAAAAGAAGAAAGAAATTGTCATCATTAAAAGGCCGATAATCCAGTAGGCGAGTGTAGGGGTACGAATCATCTTTGTAAATGGTGAAATCATCGTATCATTTATACCGGTTTGAACGAGTAAATTGCTCATCGATACGATAATGGAAATGATTAATATAGTTGGTAATAATTCAGTAATGGAGTAAATGAAACTTTGAAAGATCCCGCTAATGGCAAGAGGGATAGAACCTGTTGCGGTTAATGCTAATAAAAAGATAAAAATGATACAAATAATTGTCGTATCTTTCCGGAGAATAAAAAAAGTAATAATAGTAAGTAAACAAAGAACATAGAGAGCGTGTAATAGCGTTAATTCAACTCCCATAACAGTCACATCCTTTAGGCATTCGTGTAGTTTATTGTATGAAAGCAGTGAAAGTATGTGAGTATAGGAAACCGAAAAACCAAAATTTCATGTACCGTAATGGCAAGATTGAAAAATGGATGTTACAATACAATTAATCCTAAAAATGGAATTAAAGGAGGGCTTATGCGCAAAAAAATTGGATTTTGGGGATTTATCATATCTTGTAGTCTATTAATCATTTTAAAACTGTTTACAAACAATGAGTGGATCAGTATTATACCTGTTTTTGGGTTTGTATTTATACTTTTATATAACTGGGATGGTATGAAACAATATAGTAAGAAAAGTATCGGAATTATGATAGGTATCATTGTTGTTTACTCAATTTTTGTAGGATTTATTTTAATAGAAGGGCAGAAACAAATGGAGAAAATGTCTATTTTTCAAGAGTGGATGTCTTCTGCAAAAGGTCTTTATTTTGTAATTGTCGTTGTTATTTTTCTAAGAATTGTCATAAGCATAGTAAGTTACATAGTAAAGGAGAAGTAGAATGGGGGGGGGGTACGAATGAGAGAAAAAATAGGATATTATGGTGTGCTCGTTTGTTTACTATTATCAGTTATTTCAGGGCAATTTCTTAAAAGTGAATGGATACCAGCTATATTATGTATAGGAGTATTGATTTTTGCACCTATGTATCGCTGGAAAGAATGGAAAGCATATACCCGAAAAAAGAAAATTGTTTTCAGTATCGAGTTTGTTATTATAATTAGCACGATTCCATTTTTGTTACTGAAGGGAAATGAAATAATAGATGGAATTGTAATGTTTCAAGGGTGGTTATTTTTTGCGAAATTGCTATATTTAATATGCATTTTAATAGTGGTAGCGCTAGTCGCTAAAAAAGTAAATGAAAAGTTATTCGCTAACAAATAGAAAATGCCACCTTATTTGGTGGCATTTTCTCATTTTATTGAATGAGCTTTTTGCATCTTTTTAATTAAACGAATTTGTCCGCGATGATTGATTTCATCTTCGAAAACGTGAAACCACTTAAAATAGTTATTTGCTTGTTTGTCATACCAAAAGTCTGTCGTTTTAAACAGCCATTCATCAGGTAATGATTGGAATGTTTCAATCGTTTTGGAACGTACTTCTTGTAATGTATCAATATAAAATTCTATAGAGTTTCCTTTTATTTTCTCGCGTCCAAGAGCTTCTAACTCGAGGCCAGGTAACCATCTTTCTAGTTCGGCCTCCGTTGGTTCGCGGTCTTCAAAAGTATGAATCTGGTAGTAAAATTCAACAGCAGCCATGTGATATAATAGCATGCCGATTGAATTTGCTTCCTCATCATATAAATAATCAAGTTCTCCCATTGTTAAATCTTCCACCCCTTGCATTGTTGTATAGCGAGCATAATTCATCATGGAAACAAGTTTGGAAAATTCAGGATGTAAACCGTCTATTTTATCGATTACAAAGTTCAATTACAATTCCCCCTCTTTAAACGAATACTCCAGAGAAGGAATTCTATGTGCAGAGAAAAAATCCTGTTGGGAATTTCAAAATATTAACAAGGGATTATAATTAGATCTCTATTTGATTTTGTAATAACTTCATATCCATCTTCTGTAATGACGATATCATCTTCAATTCTACAACCGCCCCAGTTTGGTATGTAAATACCTGGTTCAACTGTAACGACCATACCTTCTTCTAAAATAGCCTTACTTTCTTGGGATAGGCGAAGTGGTTCATGAATTTCTAATCCAAGACCATGACCAGTAGAATGTCCAAAATATTGACCGTATCCATTTTCTATAATATAGTTTCTCGTTATATCATCGATACGTTTCGCAGTTTCTCCAGGCTTAATTGCTTCAGTCCCGCGTTTTAATGCTTCGCGTACAACACTGTATATTTTTTTGAACTCTTCTGATGGTTCCCCAATTGCTACAGTACGTGTTATATCGGAACAATATCCGTCGTAAAGTGCACCGAAATCTAATGTAACGATGTCGCCTCGTTCAATTATTTTATTTGATGCAACTCCATGAGGAAGAGAAGAACGAACACCAGAAGCTACAATAATTTGAAATGATGAGGATGTAGCTCCTTTTTTTCGCATGAAAAATTCTAACTCATCTCGTACATCATTTTCACTTATTCCTGGTTTTAGAAATGTAAGAATGTGGTAAAATGCTTCATCCGCAATATTAGCTGCGATTTTCATTGTTTCTATTTCATGGGTGTCTTTAATAAGACGAATGTTTTCAATGATTTCGCACACTTGAACCATTTCCGTATGTACATATTTTTGTAAGTTTTTATATTGTTGCAATGTCATATTATTTTCTTCAATTCCAAGTTTTTGAATGTTTAATTTTGATACTTGATTTGCAATTTCTTTTTCTAAATTTCCTTTATGCATAATAATTTCAGCATTTTTTATTTGTGAATTCGCTTGGTCTACATAGCGAAAATCAGTTATAAAAACAGCTGCATCCGCAGAGATTAAGACAACACCAGCACTACCTGTAAAGCCTGTCGCATATTGGCGATTTTCTTTTTTTGTAATGAGTAACCCGTCAATTTCATAGTTCTGTAGTTGATTTTGGATTTTATTAATTTTTAAAGTCATATTAATTCCCCCTATTCACAGTATTGAATAAAGCAAATAGTGTGCCAAAGTGTATATTTGAAGAAAGGATAAGAACTACATATATTTAAGTTGAAGTGAAAAAATAGCTAGCCACTTGTAGGAGACAGGTCATTTATAAATAATTGGCAGGGATGAAGAAACATTGATTTGAGTCGTGCTTTATATACATACTGTAAAAAAATTTATACAGATATGGAATAACACTGTCAATCTTTTTGACAATATATAAAATGACAAAAGAAAGATATTACGAACTAATGGAAAAGAATAAAAAATGCGCTGCTTATAAGCAACGCATTTTTTTATTTAAGCTTTTAATTTCATTACAGTATCTGCATCTGGTGTTACATATACAGTTTGTTGATTGTCATAAGTAACAAAACCAAGTTTTGCACCACTCGGTTTTTTCACATGGCGTATTTTTGTGAAATCAACAGGTACAGAACTAGACTCTTTTGCTTTACTATAATAAGCAGCAATTTTGGCAGCTTCTAGTAAAGTTTCTTCAGCAGGTTCTAAAGAACGAATGACAACGTGAGAACCAGGTATGTCTTTCGTATGTAACCAAATTTCATCACGACGGGCAAATTTCGTTGTTAAATAATCATTTTGTTTATTGTTTTTACCGACGAAAATTTCTGTGCCATCACTTGCTACATATTTATCTAATACTGGTTTAGTAGGCTTTTTCTTTGCGTTTTTCGTTTTACGATTGCGCATATAACCTTCTTCAGCTAATTCCTCACGAATTTCTTCAATATCTTTTGAAGAAGCAGCTTCCATTTGTTGAAGTAAGCTATCAAAATAAAGAATTTCTTCCTTAGTTTTTTCGATTTGTTCTTCTACAACAACAATTGAATTTTTCGCTTTTTGGTACTTTTGGAAATAGCGTTGTGCATTTTCAGATGGCGTTTTTAAAGGATCTAATGTAATCTTTACAGTTCCGCCATTTTCATCGTAATAGTTAACGACTTCAATGTCTTTATCGCCTTTTTTCAAAGCGTACATATTGGCTGTAAGTAGTTCTCCAAATAGTTGATATTTATCTGCTTTTCCAGCATCTTGTAATGTTTTTTCTAGTTTAATGAGTTTTTTCTCATTTTTATTTTTTTCGTTTTGCATAAAGCGCTCTAAATCGTGAGCTTGTTGTTTTACACGGTCACGCTCTGCTTTTCCGAAAAAGAAACGGTCTAGCAATTCACTAACAGATGAGAATGTCTTGTTCTCTCCTGCTAAGTGCGCAAGAGGGAAAAGATAAAAGAATTCTTTCCCATTTGAAGTAGTCATTGTTGGCGAATATGTATGAGTTAATAATGGTTTTTGTATGGAGAAAAATGCGTCAGCTAATGCTTTTTCATTTACCATACCAGCTTTTTTCACGACTTCTTTTGCGAATAACGGTGATATTCCTGTAAAGGTGCCGACAAGCTGTTTATCCATGTTTCCAGATAGAAAGTCTAGCGGTCTAATAAATTCATCATTTGTTTCGATCTGAAGTGGGTTAATTTTATGTTGTGCTGGTGGTGCAATATATTCAGCTCCAGCGTATACAGTTCGATGTCGGTTTACTGCTAAAGAAACGTGTTTTAAGCTATCTAAAATATTGTTTGTTTTTGTGTCTACTAAAATAATGTTACTATGTCGCCCCATAATTTCAATTACTAATGTTTTTAGCGATTCATCACCAATTTCATTTCTGCTACGAACGGTAATTTGAACAATACGTTCTAAATCAATTTGTTCAATTTTTTCAATGAATCCACCTTCTAAATGCTTACGAAGAAGCATGCAGAACATTGGTGGAAGTGCAGGTGAATCGTAATTTTGATTTGTTAAGTGTAAACGTGCATATGTCGGATGAGCGGAAAGAATGAGTTTTTGATTTTTTCCGTTTGCTCGAATATGTAATAAAATCTCGTATTTTGAAGGTTGATATATTTTTGAAATTCTTCCCGTGTAAAGAGAATTTGCAATTTCATGTGTAATCGCTCTTGTAAATAATCCATCGAATGCCATAAATGAACACTCCTTTCTAACTAAAAGTTAATTATAGCATTTTTTTGGACGAGGCTGAATAAGCTTTCAATAGAGTATGTCTGGAATCAGGAGGTCGATAGCAGGATGAACTGGTATGGAATGCGCGCACATGAAGTGGAAGAAAGAACGAATACGAATGTGAAGGTTGGACTTACAGAGAAAGAAGCAGAAGGACGAATAAAAAAATTTGGTACAAATGAATTAGAGGAAGCGAAAAGGCCTTCTGCACTGATGGTATTTTTAGCGCAATTTAAAGATTTTATGGTACTTGTTTTATTTGGTGCAACAATAGTCTCTGCTTTTTTAGGGGAATACATTGATTCTATTGCGATTGTGGCAATTGTTATTATCAATGGTATTCTAGGCTTTTTTCAAGAAAGAAAGGCTGAAAAGTCATTGGAAGCTTTAAAAGAGCTAGCCGCCCCACAAGTAACTGTACTGCGGAATGGAAAGTGGATAAAGGCACCGTCTAAAGCACTCGTTTTAGGTGATGTTATTAAATTTTCTAGTGGCGATCGTATTGGAGCTGATGTACGTCTTGTTGAGGCGTCGAGTTTATATATTGAAGAATCAGCTTTAACAGGAGAGTCAGTTCCAGTGCAGAAGAAAGTAGAAGCGTTGCAAGGGCAAGATGTTTCAATTGGTGATCAAAAAAATATGGCTTTTATGGGTACGATGATTACACGAGGATCTGGCACAGGGGTCGTTGTAGCAACTGGTATGAATACAGCGATGGGCCAAATTGCAAATATGTTGCAAAATGCAGAGCAAATGGAAACACCATTGCAAAGAAGATTAGAGCAACTTGGAAAAATATTAATTATTGTAGCTCTTATTTTGACAGCGCTCGTTGTATTAGCTGGTGTGTATCAAGGGAATGAAGTATATCATATGTTTTTAGCTGGCGTGTCGCTAGCTGTTGCTGCTATTCCAGAAGGGTTACCAGCAATCGTTACAGTAGCTTTATCGCTTGGTGTACAGCGTATGATAAAAAAGAGAGCAATTGTAAGGAAGTTACCAGCAGTAGAAACGTTAGGCTGCGCTTCTGTCATATGCTCTGATAAAACAGGAACAATGACGCAAAACAAAATGATGGTAACACATATGTGGTCAGGTGGAGAGTTGTGGAAAGTGACAGGCCAAGGGTATGAACCTAATGGCTCTTTTATGAAAGGTGAAAAAGAAATTAATCCAGCTAAGACGAAATCACTTTATCAACTACTTACATTTGGTTCACTATGTAATAACGCAAATATTATTCAAAAGAAAAAGGCGTATGTATTAGATGGAGATCCAACTGAGGGGGCGCTTGTAGCTGCAGCAATGAAAGCGGGGATAACACGTGAGGCACTGAAAGGGAAATTTGAAATTATTCGTGAATTTCCCTTTGATTCAACTCGAAAAATGATGAGTGTTATTGTACGAGATCGAGAAGGGAAAAAATTTGTTGTTACGAAGGGAGCGCCAGATGTCCTTCTGCAAATGAGTCAAACGATTTTATGGGGGGATAAGCAACAACCTTTAAGTGAGTTGTATAGAAAAGAAGTACAGGCGGCTATTCATAGCTTAGGTAGTCAAGCACTTCGAACAATTGCAGTTGCATTTAAGCCTTTAAAAGTAACAGATTCTATCGAACATGAAAGAGACGTTGAAAAAGATTTTATGTTAGTTGGGATACAAGGAATGATTGATCCGCCAAGACCAGAGGTAAAGCAGGCAGTAAAAGAGTGCAGAGAAGCTGGCATTCGAACGGTGATGATTACCGGTGACCATAAAGTGACTGCAATGGCGATTGCGGAACAATTGAGCATTTTACCACAAGGTGGACGCGTTGTTGAAGGGGTAGAACTCGCAAGTATGGATGTAGAAGAATTAGAAAATGTTGTGGAAGATACGTATGTATTTGCTCGCGTATCACCAGAACATAAATTGAAAATTGTTAAGGCGTTGCAAAATAAAGGACATATAGTAGCGATGACAGGTGATGGAGTAAACGATGCTCCTGCTATAAAAACAGCGGATATTGGGATAGCGATGGGAATTACAGGGACAGACGTTGCGAAAGAAGCTTCTTCTCTTGTCTTGCTGGACGATAATTTCGCTACGATTAAATCGGCAATTAAAGAAGGTAGAAATATATACGAAAATATACGTAAGTTTATTCGTTATTTATTAGCATCGAACGTAGGGGAAATTTTAGTCATGTTATTTGCGATGTTGCTTGCATTACCACTGCCGATGGTTCCAATTCAAATTTTATGGGTGAACTTAGTTACTGACGGTTTACCGGCGATGGCACTAGGTTTGGATAAAGCTGAAGGAGACGTGATGAAGAGAACTCCACGTCATCCGAAAGAAGGGGTATTTGCTAGAGGGCTTGCCTGGAAGATTATAAGCCGTGGCTTTCTAATAGGAGCAGTGACGTTAGTAGCGTTTATTATTGCATATAATCAACATCCAAATGAATTGAAATATGCACAAACTGTAGCATTCGCGACGTTGGTACTTGCTCAGCTTATTCATGTATTTGATTGCCGAAGTGAGCATTCTGTTTTCCACCGCAATCCGTTTGGAAATGTGTATTTAGTAGGAGCGGTTATCATTTCATTACTACTCATGCTCGTCGTTATATATTACCCACCGTTACAACCGATTTTTAGCACGATGCCAATACAAGCGAGAGATTGGTTGTTAATTGGAGGTTTATCATCAATTCCGACTTTCTTATTAGTAGGCTCTTTATTAACAGGGAAAAAAGGGAAGAAGGAAAAGTCAATATTATATAAGAAGGGATTAAACTTGAAATAGTCAATGATATGAAAATGTGATATAATTTACAGAAGGTAGTAGAGCCTTGTCTCTATTACCTTTTTCATTGAGTTATTTCATGGCTTGGATGTGATAAAAAATGATTTGTAGTATGACAGGATTTGGAAGGTCGAAAGTAGAAAGTGATACTTTTCAAATTACAGTAGAAATGAAATCGGTGAACCACCGTTTTCTAGAGATGAGTATTCGACTACCGAAGCAGATGATGGTATTTGAAGACAAAATTCGTAAAATAATTGCACAGCAAGTTCGCCGTGGACGCATTGAAGTGTCTATTAGTATAGCGGGTGAAGGGCTTGTTGAAAGAAAATTAAGTGTGAATTGGTCGCTTCTTGAGCAGTACCAATCGATTATGGAAGATATAAAAGGGAAATTTCAATTACAAGATTCTATTACACTCGAGCAATTAATGGCAATGCCAGAAGTAACAGCGATTGAAGAGGTAGAAAACGTAAATGAACAATTTGAGAACAGTTTATATGAGGCTGTTCGCCAAGCTGCTCATATGTTAAAAACGATGAGAGATGGCGAAGGAGAACGATTACATAAAGATATAGCGTATCGTTTACAAGAGATTCACAATTGTGTAAATGCAATTATTCCGCATGCACCAATTGTTACACAAAAATATCGTGAACGATTAGAAAATCGCTTAAAAGAATTACATAATCAAGATCTAGATGAACAAAGATTGCTAACAGAAGTTGCAATCTTTGCTGAACGTTGTGATATTCACGAAGAGTTAGTTCGTTTGCAAAGTCATTTAGAACAATTCCGTGAAACACTGCAGATTGAAGAACCTGTTGGAAGGAAAATGGATTTCATCGTGCAAGAGATGCATAGAGAAATTAATACGATTGGTTCTAAGGCAAATGACTTAACAATTTCAAAATATGTTGTAGAAATGAAAAATAACCTTGAAAAAATTCGTGAACAAGTACAAAATATTGAGTAGCTTTCAAAAAATATATAAAGTTATACGTGGTGGAGAAATCGGATAGACTTACTAGGAGGCGCAAACTATGGCCATGCGGTTTTTAAATATTGGATACGGAAATATTGTATCTGCTCATCGAATTATTGCTATTGTAAGTCCGGAGTCAGCTCCTATTAAACGAACAGTACAGGAAGCACGTGAACATAATGCTTTGCTTGATGCTACGTATGGGAGAAAAACAAGGGCGGTTATTGTTATGGATGATGGGCATGTTGTATTAAGTCCAATTCAGCCAGAGACGATTGCACATCGTTTGAATAATAAAGAAGATTTAAGTGAGGAAGGGTAGGTTTTACATATTTATGAGAAGTAGAAGAGGATTGCTCATCGTTCTTTCAGGACCTTCTGGTGTTGGGAAAGGAACGGTTCGAAAAGAGCTGTTTAGTCATGAGGATACACGTTTTCAGTACTCCATTTCAGTAACGACACGTAAGCCACGTGAAGGTGAAGTGGATGGTGTGGATTATTTCTTTAAAGAGAGAGAAGAATTTGAAGAAATGATTCGTAATGAAAAATTACTTGAGTGGGCTGAGTTCGTAGGTAATTATTACGGAACACCAATTGACTATGTTGAAAAAACATTGCAAGAAGGAAAAGATGTATTCTTAGAAATTGAAGTGCAAGGAGCAATTCAAGTTAAGAAAGCTTTCCCAGAAGGTGTATTTATTTTCTTAGCACCTCCAAGTTTATCTGAACTAAAGAACCGAATTGTCGGTCGTGGTACAGAAACTGAAGATGTTATTGAAAATCGTTTAACGGTAGCGAAAGAAGAAATTGATATGATGGACGCTTACGACTACGTTGTAGAAAACGACCAAGTTGAACTAGCTTGTGAAAGAATTAAAGCAATTGTGGTTGGCGAACATTGCCGCCGCGAAAGAGTAGCAAAATATTATAAAGAAATGACGGAGGGTCTATAATTATGTTAAATCCATCAATTGATTCATTATTAACAAAAATCGATTCTAAATATACACTTGTAACAGTGGCTGCAAAACGTGCGCGCGAAATGCAACTTGCTAATAACTGTGTTGTAGAAAAACCAGTTTCTCATAAATGTGTAGGTAAAGCATTAGAAGAAATCGATATGGAAGCGTTAAGCTACGTACCAAGTGAAGATAAAGTAACTGAATAAGACTTTGTCTTCGACAATTTAAAACATAGACTTTATAATTTTCTATGTAACGGTAACAACCTATTTACAAGTAGGTTGTTATTTTTTTACGGTAGGGAAGAAATATTGATACTGATGAGCTGATAATCTTGTTTCAGTATTATAAGTTTGAAAAAGAAAGAGGACGAGCCATATGCTAAAAGGGAAAAAGATACTTTTATGTGTAACAGGAGGCATTGCGGTCTTTAAAGCGGCTGCGTTAACGAGTAAATTGACACAAGCTGGTGCTATTGTAAAAGTAATGATGAGTGAGTCGGCAATGAAGTTTGTTACACCTCTTACATTCCAGGCACTTTCTCGCCATGATGTATATACGGATACATTCGATGAGAAAGATTCAGCTGTTATTGCTCATATCGATTTAGCAGATTGGGCAGATGTTGTACTTGTTGCACCTGCTACAGCCAATTGTATTGGAAAGCTAGCTAACGGCATTGCAGATGATATGATTACAACTACTTTGTTAGCTACTACAGCCCCAGTGTGGATTGCACCTGCTATGAATGTGCATATGTATGAAAATAAAATTGTTCAAAAAAATATGATGACGTTAAAAACGTTAGGATATACATTTATTGAGCCTGGAGAAGGTTTTTTAGCGTGTGGTTATGTAGCGAAGGGAAGATTAGAAGAACCTGAAGCGATTATTGCACGGTTAGAAGAGGTTTTTTCAGAACAAAAACCATTGCAAGGAAAAAGGATATTAATAACTGCTGGTCCAACTCGTGAAAAGATTGACCCAGTCCGTTTTATGACTAATTTTTCTTCTGGAAAAATGGGATATGCGATTGCGGAAGTGGCAGCGAACTTAGGCGCTGAAGTCATACTCGTTTCTGGACCGACAGCATTAAATCCACCATTACATGTAACTACAGTGCAAGTGGAATCTGCACAAGATATGTTAGAGGCAGTCATTCAACATTATCAAAACGTAGATGTTGTCATTAAAACAGCAGCAGTTGCAGATTATCGTCCGAAATATGTACATGATAATAAAATGAAAAAGAAAAATGGCGATGCTGTAATTGAACTCGAGAGAACAGTAGATATTTTAAAAACGTTAGGTGAGAAGAAAGATAAACAGTTACTTATCGGTTTTGCGGCTGAAACGACAAACGTAGAGGAATATGCAACGAAAAAATTACGTGAGAAAAATGCGAATATGATTGTTGCGAACGACGTAAAGGCGCAAGGAGCTGGATTTGGTACAGATACAAACATTGTAACAATGTATAGAAAAGATGGAGAAGTTATAGAGTTGCCACTTTTAACGAAGAAAGAGGTTGCTCGTGAAATATTAAAGCAAATTGAGATGATGTTAGAAGATGATCGTCTATGAAATTTGCAAGTGTAATTGTTGATGTACCAGCACGTCAGACAGATCGACCATTTGATTATATTATCCCTAAAAAATGGGAAGATATTGTTCAGACGGGCATGCGTGTAGTAGTTCCGTTTGGTCCAAGGAAATTGCAAGGTTTTATTATTGGGATCAAAGATTCGGTTGAAGTAGAAAGTAAGAAGTTAAAGACAATCCATGAAATATTAGATGTAACACCTGTATTAAATGAAGAATTGTTAAAGCTCGGATATTGGCTTACAAGTGAAACGTTATGTTATATGATTTCAGCATTTCAAGTTATGCTCCCGACGGCCATAAAAGCAACATATAAAAAACGTCTACAGCTTCGCAAACAAGAAGAAGTAGCACCTGAACTACTATTTTTATTTCAGGACAAAGAAGCGATAGATTGGGAAGCGATTGAGACACAGCCACATCTATACCGCACGATTCAACAAGAAATTAAACATGGCACGATTGAAGTCGTTTATCAAGTAAAAGATAAAGTACAAAAGAAGAAACAAAGAGTTGTTCAACCGGAGTTGCCAGAAGATAAATTAGAATTGGCAGCATTTGAACTGAAAAGTAAAAAACAACAAGATGTCCTCTATTATTTTGTGGAAAATTATAAAAGTGTGCCGTTGAAAGTAATAACAGAAGAGTTGCAAATAACAGATGCTCCGATTAAAGCACTTGTTAAAAAGGGGCTACTCTCAGAAAAGTATGTGGAAGTATATCGGAATCCGTATGACGATGACGATTTTGAACAAACGAAACCATTCCCACTTACTGAGGAACAAAAGCAAGTTATTACACCGATTTTATCATCAATTACAAATGAAACTTACAATCCATTTTTACTATATGGTGTTACAGGAAGCGGAAAAACAGAAGTATATTTACAATCTATAGCAGCGGTGCTCGAGAAAGGAAAAGAAGCTATTGTACTTGTTCCTGAAATTGCACTAACGCCTCAGATGGTAGATCGTTTTAAAGGTAGATTTGGCTCACAAGTTGCGGTTCTTCATAGTGCGCTGTCTGTTGGAGAAAAATATGATGAATGGCGTAAGATTTTAAGAAAAGAAGTGAAAGTTGTAGTTGGTGCACGTTCAGCTGTATTTGCTCCTTTTGAAAATTTAGGGATTATTATTATTGATGAGGAACATGAATCGAGTTATAAGCAAGAAGATAATCCGAGGTATCATGCAAGGGATGTAGCTGTGTGGAGGGGACAATATCATAAATGTCCTATCGTTCTTGGTAGTGCAACACCGACGCTTGAATCATTTGCAAGAGCGAAAAAAGGTGTGTATGAATTACTGACGATGGAAAAACGTATGAACGAACAAGCTTTACCGACAGTAGAGATTGTTGATATGCGTGAAGAACTTCGTGACGGGAATCGCTCCATGTTTTCAAAGGCACTGCATGAAAAAATAGCAGATCGATTAGAAAAGAAAGAACAAATGGTGCTCTTTTTAAATAGAAGGGGGCATTCTACATTTGTTATGTGCCGTGATTGCGGGTACGTTGTACAATGTCCGCATTGTGATATCTCACTAACATATCATAAAATGAACCATCGTTTAAAATGCCATTATTGCAGTTACGAAGAAAATATGCCGACTGCGTGTCCTGCTTGTCAAAGTACATACATTCGTTTCTTTGGTACGGGTACGCAAAAGGTAGAAGAAGAAATTACAAAACTATTTCCAGAGGCACAAGTCATTCGAATGGATGTAGATACGACGAGTCGTAAAGGGATGCATGAGAAATTATTAAAGGCGTTCGGGGAAGAAAAAGCAGATATATTACTTGGAACACAAATGATTGCGAAAGGGTTAGATTTTCCGAAAGTAACGCTTGTTGGGGTTTTAACTGCTGATACGATGCTTCATTTACCTGATTTTAGGGCGAGTGAGAAGACTTATCAGTTATTGACGCAAGTAAGTGGACGAGCAGGCCGACATGAATTGCCAGGGGAAGTCATAATTCAAACGTATACACCAGAACATTACAGTATAGAGTTAGCAAAGAACCAACAATACGATGTGTTTTTTGACCAAGAAATGCAAATGAGACGAACGAGACAATATCCACCTTATTACTATGTTGTACTTGTGACGGTATCTCATCCGGAATTATTGAAGGCAGTACAAGTGACGGAAAAAATTGTCGGTCATTTACGATCGCACTGCACAGAGCAAACAATGGTGTTAGGACCGGTTGCTTCAGCAATTCCAAGGATAAAAGATAGATATCGTTATCAATGCATGATAAAATACAAACGGGAACCAAACTTAAAGAACGTGCTCAAAATGGTAAATGAACATTATCAAGCAGAAATGCAAAAAGAGCTACAAATCTCAATTGATTTTAATCCAACAATGTTAATGTAGCGGAGGGAAATATGGCAGTTTTAGAAATAGTAAAGCATCCAAATGAAGTGTTAGAAACACCTTGTGAAAGAGTAATTAACTTTGATAAAAAGTTAGTGAAATTGTTGAAAGATATGCATGAAACAATGTTAATTGCGGACGGAGTCGGTTTAGCTGCGCCTCAAGTAGGGGTAAGCTTGCAAGTGGCGGTAGTTGATATCGGTGATGATACGGGGAAAATCGAGTTAATCAATCCATCGATACTAGAAAAACGTGGTGAACAAGTAGGTCCCGAAGGCTGTTTAAGCTTCCCGGGACTTTATGGTGAAGTAGAACGTGCGGATTATATTAAAGTACGTGCACAAAATCGCAGAGGCAAAGTATTTTTACTAGAAGCAGAAGGGTTTTTAGCGCGTGCAATTCAACATGAAATCGATCATTTACACGGTGTGTTATTTACATCGAAAGTGACAAGATATTATGAGGAAAACGAATTAGAATAGGTATTAAAAGGAGCGGTTTTTAAATGATAAAAGTAGTATTTATGGGAACACCGGACTTTTCAGTGCCGGTGCTTCGTCGTCTTATTGAAGATGGCTATGATGTAATAGGTGTTGTGACGCAACCAGATCGTCCGGTAGGTAGAAAAAAAGTATTAACACCTACACCTGTCAAAGTGGAAGCAGAAAAGCATGGTATCCCGGTCTTACAGCCGTTAAGAATTCGTGAAAAAGACGAATATGAAAAAGTATTGGCATTAGAGCCAGATTTAATTGTAACAGCTGCGTTCGGTCAAATTGTACCAAATGAAATTTTAGAAGCACCGAAGTATGGTTGTATTAACGTCCACGCTTCTTTACTTCCTGAACTTCGTGGTGGCGCACCAATCCATTATGCAATTATGGAAGGGAAAGAAAAAACAGGTATTACAATTATGTATATGGTAGAAAAATTGGATGCTGGTGATATCTTAACGCAAGTAGAAGTGGAAATTGAAGAGCGTGAAACGACAGGTTCGTTATTTGATAAGTTAAGTGAAGCAGGGGCACATCTTCTATCTAAAACAGTACCTTTACTAATTCAAGGTAAGTTAGAACCAATTAAACAAAACGAGGAAGAAGTAACGTTTGCATATAATATAAAACGTGAACAAGAGAAAATTGATTGGACAAAAACAGGTGAAGAAGTATACAATCACATTCGCGGATTGAATCCATGGCCAGTTGCTTATACAACTTTAGCAGGACAAGTTGTTAAAGTATGGTGGGGAGAAAAAGTACCTGTAACGAAATCAGCTGAAGCGGGTACGATTGTTGCGATTGAAGAAGATGGTTTCGTTGTAGCAACTGGTAATGAAACGGGTGTTAAAATTACTGAATTGCAACCTTCTGGTAAAAAGCGTATGAGTTGTTCGCAATTTTTACGTGGCACAAAACCTGAAATTGGAACGAAGTTAGGAGAAAATGCATGAGACAAAATGTTCGTGAATTAGCTCTTGATGGTTTAATTCAAGTAGAAAAAAGTGGTGCATACAGTAACTTACTTTTAAATAATCTAATTGAAAAAAGTACAATTGATAGAAAAGATATTGGTTTATTAACTGAAATTGTATATGGAACAATCCAACGTCGTGACACATTAGATTATTATTTACAGCCTTTTTTAAAAAAGAAAGTTGAAGCATGGGTAAGAGTATTACTTCGCTTATCTTTATATCAAATGATTTATTTAGACCGAGTGCCCGAAAGAGCGGCTATTCATGAAGCGGTTGAGATTGCAAAGCGTCGCGGACATAAAGGCATTGCTGGTATGGTAAACGGTGTATTACGTTCGATTCAAAGAGAAGGTGTACCTTCTGTAGATGAAATCAAAGATCCAGTAGAACGTTTGGCAATTGCAACAAGTCATCCAGTTTGGCTTGTTCAAGAGTGGACTGCTGAATATGGTTTAGAAACTGCTGAGAAAATGTGTGAAGTGAACATGTTACCGCCTGTACCAACAGCGCGTGTAAATGTTGATAAAATAACAGTAGAAGAAGCAATTACATTATTGGCTAGTGAAGGTATAGAAGCGAAGCGTGGCGATTTATCAGATGATGCAATTCAAATTGAAAAAGGAAATGTAGCGCACACAGATGCGTTTAAAAAAGGTTTTCTTTCTATTCAAGATGAAAGTTCTATGCTGGTAGCACGCGCTCTAGAACCAGATGAGGGAGATGTAATTCTTGATAGTTGTGCTGCTCCAGGCGGAAAAACAACGCATATTGCAGAGCGATTAAAAGGAACTGGTCAAGTCATGTCCCTTGATTTACATGCACACAAAGTACGCTTAATTAAACAACAAGCAGAGCGACTTGGTCTAGAAAATGTCGAAACTAAGGCATTAGATGCTAGAAAAGTGCAAGAACACTTTGCAAATGAAACATTTGATAAAATATTAGTAGATGCCCCATGTTCTGGATTTGGTGTAATTAGACGTAAGCCTGATATTAAGTTAGGTAAAGATAAAGGCGATAGTGAAAGATTATCGATGATCCAATTTGCAATACTAGAAAAAATCGCACCGTTATTAAAACAAGGTGGTCGCCTTGTTTATAGTACGTGCACAATTGAGAAAATAGAAAATGAACAAGTAATAGAACGATTTTTACAAGAGCATCCGGAGTTTGAGTGGGATACTACGATAAAAGAGCGTATGCCAGAAAAGCTAAGTCCGTATATGGATGAAGGTCAAGTACAAATTTTACCGCATTATTTTGCAACAGATGGCTTTTATATTGCTTGTTTAAGGAAGAAGGTGTAGCATCGTGGAAACGACTGTGAGAAAACAAAAGAAAAACTTAGAAACGAAAAAACCATCAATTTACTCTTTACAACTTCATGAAATGCAAGATTGGTTAAAGGAGCAAGGAGAACCAAAGTTCCGTGCTGGACAAATTTTTGATTGGTTATATAAAAAACGTGTAAAAAATTATGAGGATATGTCAAACCTTTCTAAAGGATTGCGTGAAAAATTGTCGAATTCCTTTGATATTACTACTTTAAATACGTTAGTAAAACAAACGTCTTCGGATGGAACAATTAAATTCTTATTCCAATTATATGATGGATATTCTATTGAAACGGTATTAATGCGACATGAATATGGAAATTCCATTTGTGTAACAACACAAGTAGGTTGTCGTATTGGTTGTACGTTCTGTGCTTCAACGCTTGGTGGTTTAAAGCGAAACTTAGAAGCTGGAGAAATTGTAGCGCAAGTAGTAGAAGTGCAACGTGCACTTGATGAATCAGAAGAACGTGTAAGTTCTCTTGTCGTTATGGGAATTGGAGAACCATTTGATAACTACGATAATTTAATGGGATTCTTACGCATCATTAACCATGAAAAAGGACTTCATATTGGCGCGAGACATATGACAGTTTCGACAAGTGGAATCATTCCAAAAATTTATAAGTTCGCTGAAGAAGACTTACAAATTAATTTTGCGATTTCACTGCATGCTCCAAACTCAGAATTACGTTCAAAATTAATGCCGATTAACCGTGCTTATAAGCTACCTGATTTAATGGAAGCTATTAAATACTATGTAAATAGAACAGGGCGTCGTATTACTTTTGAATATGGACTATTTGGAGGAGAAAATGACCAAGTTGAGCACGCTGAAGAACTTGCTGCGCTCTTAAAAGGTGTAAAATGTCATGTGAACTTAATTCCGGTAAACTACGTACCTGAACGTGATTATGTACGTACGCCACGTGAACAAATTTTCTTATTTGAAAAAACGTTGAAAGATCGTGGAGTAAATGTAACGATTCGCCGTGAACAAGGTCATGATATTGATGCAGCCTGCGGTCAGTTGCGTGCGAAGGAGCGCAAAGAAGAGACGAGGTGACGAGATGAAAGCCGTGTTTCTATCAGATAAAGGAAAAGTTCGTCAACATAATGAAGATAGTGCAGGAGTTTTTCACAATTTAGATGGAAATATTTTAGCGGTAGTAGCAGATGGAATGGGAGGTCATCGAGCTGGTGATGTAGCGAGCTCGATGACCATTCAATTATTCCATGATTATTGGAAGCAAACGCATAATATGAATGAGCCAAAAAAAGTAGAAGAGTGGTTACATACTAGTGTTGGGATAATTAATGAGCGTATATATGAGTACTCTAAGCAACATGTAGAATGTAATGGTATGGGAACAACACTTATAATAGCAATTTGTACGCCGAGCTTTGTGACAATAGGTCATATAGGGGATAGTCGTTGTTATATGGTATCAGAGGGAGAAATCTCGCTTGTAACGGAAGATCACTCACTTGTAAATGAACTTGTGAGACATGGTGAAATTTCAAAAGAAGACGCAGAATATCACCCGAAAAAGAATGTTTTATTAAGGGCATTAGGAACAGAAGAGAGAGTTGGATTAGATGTTAAAACATTGGTGCTAGAGGAAGATGATCAGCTACTTCTTTGCTCTGATGGATTATCTAACAAAGTTTCTATTGCTGATATGCAACAAATTTTACAGTTAAATGAACAGCTAGAAACTAAGGGACAACGTCTCATTCAATTGGCGAATGATCGTGGCGGGGAAGATAATATCACCCTTGTTCTGATTGATTATGCGGGTTCGACAAACGAAAGTAGGTGAAGTGCAACGTGCTGATTGGAAAACGCTTAAATGACCGTTATAAGCTGCTGAAAATGATTGGTGGCGGTGGAATGGCCAATGTGTATTTAGCTCATGATGATATACTGGGCCGGGATGTAGCGGTGAAAATATTAAGACTCGACTATTCAAATAACGAAGAGTTTATTAAACGTTTCCATCGAGAAGCGCAGTCTGTTACAACGTTGTCGCATCCAAATATTGTGAATATGTATGATGTCGGAGAAGAGGATGGTATATATTATCTTGTAATGGAGTATGTACCAGGACAAACATTGAAGCAATACATAATTGAGCGAGGGATGTTACCTATTGGAGAAGCTCTTGACATAATGGAGCAGTTAACATCCGCCATGGCACACGCCCATCATTTTGAAATTGTGCACCGTGATATTAAACCGCACAATATTTTAATTCGAGCTGATGGAGTAATAAAAGTAACAGATTTTGGAATTGCGACAGCTACAAGTGCAACAACAATTACACATACAAATTCAGTACTCGGTTCGGTGCATTATTTATCACCAGAACAAGCACGCGGTGGGATAGCAAATAAACAATCAGATATTTATTCCCTAGGGATCGTTATGTTTGAGTTGTTAACAGGAAGACAACCTTTTTCTGGCGAATCTGCTGTTGCTATAGCTTTAAAACATTTACAAAGTGAAATTCCATCTCCAAAAAGATGGAATGAAAATATTCCTCAAAGTGTCGAAAATATTATATTAAAGGCAACTGCGAAAGATCCATTTCATCGATATCAATCTGCCAATGCGATGAAACGAGATATTGAAACTGCGCTATATCCAGAGAGGATAAATGAGCAGCCATTTTACATACCGGAAGATATGGAAGCGACAAAAGCGATTCCGATTATTCAACAAGAACAATTATTCGAAAATGTTACTGATGAAACAATTGTTTTAAAAGGAAGTAAAGTGGATGAACAGATAAGAAAAGAAGAAACGGATTTAAGTAAGAAGAAAAAACGAAGTAATAAATGGCTCAAAATTTTAATTACAACATTTTTACTGTTAGCGATTGGAATAACGTTAGCGCTTACTGTTATTCCAGGATTCTTTATTCCAAAAGATGTAAAAGTACCTGATGTGGCTGGTATGAAATATACGACAGCAGTAAATACATTAGTTGAAAAGGGTTTTGAAGTTACGGAACCTAATATTGTATATACAGATGATGTTGAAACCGGTGACGTTATAAAAACAGATCCTGTAGCAGGTAGAGTCGTGAAAGAAAACTCTAAAATTACTATCTATCAATCAGGTGGGAAAAAGAAAAGTAAGATGATTGATTTCACAGGAAAAGATTTAGAGAGTATAAGAACAGAGTTAGAAGAGAAATATAAACAAGTTACAGTATATTATATTGAAGATGATAGGCCGAAAGGTGCAATTGTAGAGCAAATTCCGACGTCTGACCAAATGGTGGTAGAGGCCGAGCAAGAACTGAAAATCTGGGTAAGTAAAGGCCCTTATCAAATTAGACCGGGTGATTTTTCAAGGTGGACTGAAAATAGTGTAACTGGTTATTTGAATGAGAGAAAACTAACTCCAGATATAAAACGAGAGTATTCCGATACTGTTGATAAAGGACTTGTAATTTCGCAATCTCCAAAACCGGGAACGCCGTTAAAAGAAGGGGATAAAGTGACGATTATCATCTCAGAGGGCCCTAAGCCGAAAGTAACGAAAACCGTGAAAGTGGATAATATTTCTATTCCGTATGAGTCTTCTATAATAGGTGAGAAAAAACCGCAAACAATAGAAATTTATAAAGAAGATATGCAACAAAAAATGGATAGACCAATTGAAACTAGAACAATTTCAGAGTCGGCAACTATTTCATTAGAATTTGTAATTCAAGAAGATACAAAAGGACGCTATAAAATTGTAAGAGATGGTGTAACGATTATTGACAAAGAAGTACCATATCCAACACAATAATAATACATTCCACTTTCTTTCTAGAGAGAATGGAATGTATTACTCCTGCCTGTTATGCTGTCTACACATAGTGGACTGTATAACAGGCAAAAATATATGATTCAAAAAGTTATAAAAGTGATACTGTTATAAATAATATTTTAAATTTGATGGTAGATTAAATATATTAACTTATATATATGACGGGTTTTGAAATCTTTATTTAAAGAATAATAATCCATTCAATATGAATTACAGCTTCACTTTATACAGAATAAAGGAGAATTATATGCCAGAAGGAAAAATTGTAAAAGCTCTAAGTGGATTTTATTATGTGCAGCATGAAGAAGGGATTACACAATGTCGCGGACGTGGTGTGTTTAGAAAAAATAAAATTACACCACTGGTAGGAGACCAAGTTGTCTTTCAGGCTGATAATCCAAGTGAAGGATACGTGCTTGAAGTATTTGATCGAAAAAATGAACTTGTTAGGCCTCCTATTGCTAATGTTGATCAGGCAATTCTCGTTTTTTCTGCAGTAGAACCAGATTTTAATCCGGGACTGTTAGATCGATTTTTGGTGCTAATTGAATATCATAACATTAAGCCGATTATTTGCATTAGTAAGATGGATTTAGTGGATGAAAAAATGAGAGAGACTGTTGAAGCTTATGCAAATGACTATCGTGAGATGGGATATGATGTATTATTTACTTCTATAAATACATCGGAAAGTATTGATATTTTAAAACCATTCTTAGAAGGTTGTGTTTCCGTCGTTGCGGGACAATCTGGTGTTGGGAAATCTTCTATGCTTAACGTCTTACGTCCAGAATTAGAACTGAAAACGAATGATATTTCCTCACATTTAGGACGCGGAAAACATACGACAAGACACGTAGAATTAATTGCGATTGGAAGCGGACTAGTTGCAGATACACCTGGTTTTAGTTCACTCGATTTCATAGATATAGAGGTAGAAGATCTTACATATTGCTTTCCAGAGTTGAAAGAAGCGAGCCAATACTGTAAATTTAGAGGGTGTACACATCTTTCTGAACCGAAATGTGCTGTGAAGGCTGCGGTTGAAGAGGGGAAAATTACAGAATATCGTTATAAGAATTATAAACAATTCGTAGAAGAAATTAGAGAGAGAAAGCCGAGGTATTAGTTATGATTAAAATTGCACCATCGATCTTATCAGCAGATTTTTCAAAATTAGGGGAAGAGATTAAAGATGTAGAAAAGGGCGGAGCGGATTACATTCATGTCGATGTAATGGATGGACATTTCGTACCAAATATTACGATTGGACCATTAATTGTAGAAGCGATTCGTCCGATTACATCGTTACCGTTAGATGTACATTTAATGATTGAAAATCCAGATAACTATATTCCGACTTTCGCAAAAGCGGGAGCGGATATTATTACTGTTCATGTAGAGGCGTGCCCTCATTTACATCGTACAATTCAGTTAATTAAATCTCATGGCATTAAAGCAGGAGTTGTATTAAATCCACATACGCCAGTTTCAGTGATTGAGCATGTGTTAGAAGATATTGATATGGTATTACTTATGACAGTAAACCCTGGATTTGGTGGGCAGAAATTTATCCATTCTGTATTACCGAAAATTAAACAAGTTGCAGAAATGGTTAAAGAGCGCAATCTAGACGTGGAAATTGAAGTTGATGGTGGTGTAAACGCTGAAACAGCAAGACTTTGTGTGGAAGCTGGAGCAAATGTACTTGTAGCTGGGTCAGCAGTATACAATCAAAAAGACCGCGGTGAAGCAATTCGTGTCATTCGTGGATAATGAATGAACGAGTCTTTATCCCAGTGAATCTTCTAGTGTAGTAAGTTTTCACTATTTATAAAGGATAGAGAAAAAATATGTAAAAAGGCAATCTACCGACTGGCAGATTGCCTTTTTACAATAGAAGGGGAAGGAAACATGATTATTCATATTTTAGCGGGAGGACCTGCGGAATATTGTGCAGATTTTTCTCGATATGAAAATGAGAAAGTAGTGTGGGCGGCAGTTGATAGAGGAGTATACCGTTTATTAAAAGGCGGGATTACTCCAGCTGTTGCGTTTGGAGATTATGACTCGGTTACTGAAGAGGAATTAGTATGGATGGGGCAACAAACGAATGATTTACATATTGTCCCTCGTGAAAAAGATCAAACGGATTTAGAAATTGCGATCAACTGGGCGTTAGAACAGAAGCCAGCATTAATTCGTATTTTTGGTGCTACCGGCGGAAGACTTGATCACGGTTTAGCGAATATACAGATGCTTTTAAAAGGGTTAGAAGTAGGAATAGAAATGTGTATTGTAGACAATAAAAATGAAATAAGCGTGAAAAAAGTAGGTACACATATAATTGAAGAAAATGAAAATTTCCCTTATGTATCTTTTGTGCCGGTTACTGAAATAGTGGAAGGGATTACATTACTTGGTTTTAAGTATCCCCTAACTAATAAAACAATAGAATGGGGATCGACACTTTGTATTAGTAATGAACTCATTGATGAAAAAGGTACTTTTTCATTTACTTCTGGCATATTAATGGTGATAAGAAGCACTGATTAAAGAAACAATTTTGCTCCTTACATCATATAGTGAACAAGTGGAGTAATGGGGATTAGGAGGGAAACCATGAGATTTTATACAATTAAGTTACCTAAATTTCTTGGTGGAATTGTTCGTGCCATGTTAAATACCTTCAAAAAAGATTAAAAAAAGCACCTATTACCGGTGCTTTTTCCATTTTCATAGTAAAAAAAGAGCCTAGCGGCTCTTTTTTTTATTATTAAACACGTTCGATTTTGCCAGATTTTAATGCTCTAGCAGAAACGTAAACACGTTGAACTTTTCCGTCGATGCGTACGCGAACTTTTTGAAGGTTAGCGCCCCACTTACGTTTTGTAGCGTTCATTGCGTGAGAACGAGAGTTACCAGAACGAGCTTTTCTTCCAGTAATAGCACAAACACGAGCCATTTATATTTCCCTCCCTTGATACCTTACCATACGTAATTTTTCAATGTTAGTCTTTTATGCGATGCTAAAAACACTACTATAATTTAACACAACTAAATAGAGAATGCAACACCGTAGAAAAAAGAAATCAAGAAAAATTACTTGACACTATATGTCAATGAAGAAAAGTTGAAATCAAGAAAAATTGCTTGACATATTATAGTGATACATGTTGTATAATAACAATGGACTATTTTGCTCATCATAAAACAGTGTAGTTTTCAACATAAAATATGAGAGTGAAAAAGAAAGAACGATGGAATTTTCTTTAAAAAGATTATATGATAGTAACTAAAGTAGTCTAACTCACTTTCACCATTTATGAAGGGGGAAAACGAGATGTCAATTGAAATTAAAACGAAGTACGGTCAAATTGATATTAGTACAGATGTAATTGCAACAATTGCTGGAGGTGCCGCGGTAGATTGCTACGGTATCGTAGGTATGGCATCAAAGAATCAGTTAAAAGATGGATTAACAGACATTTTACGAAAAGAAAACTTCACTAGAGGTGTTATTGTTCGTAAGGATGAAGACGAAGTACATATTGATATGTATATTATTGTGAGCTATGGTACGAAAATTTCAGAAGTAGCACATAACGTGCAGACGAAAGTGAAATATACATTAGATCAAACTGTAGGACTAGCAGTAGATTCTGTAAACATCTACGTACAAGGAGTTAAAGTAATAAACTTGTAATGTGCATTAAGGAGGAAAATCTGTGTCAATTCAAAAAATTGATGGAAAACGTTTATCACAAATGATCATGCAAGGAGCGAATAATTTAACAAATAATGTTCAGCTTGTTGATGCATTAAACGTATTTCCAGTTCCAGATGGCGATACCGGTACAAACATGAACTTATCTATGACTTCAGGCGCACGTGAAGTGAAAGCAAACCCTTCACAACATGCTGGTAAAGTCGGCGTAAGTTTAGCCAAAGGATTATTAATGGGAGCTCGTGGTAACTCTGGAGTTATTTTATCTCAGTTGTTCCGTGGTTTCTCGAAATCCATTGAGCAAAAAGAAGAATTAACAACAGTTGATTTTGCTGAAGCTTTAGAAGCTGGAGTAGAAGCGGCTTACAAAGCGGTTATGAAACCGATTGAAGGAACGATTTTAACGGTTGCTAGAGAAACGGGTAAATATGCAGTAACAGTTGCGAAAAAACAGCGCGACTTTGTTTTGTTTATGGAAGACGTTGTGAAAGAAGCAAATGCATCGTTAAATCGTACGCCAGATTTATTACCTGTATTAAAACAAGTTGGCGTTGTAGATAGCGGTGGTAAAGGTCTTGTTGTTGTATACGAAGGATTTTTAGCTGACTTAAAAGGAGAAACAATTTCTTCTGATGCGCCGACGCAACCATCTATGAATGAAATGGTGCGCGCAGAACATCACCGTAGTGTACAAAGCCAATTGAGTACAGAAGATATTAAGTATGGATATTGTACGGAGTTCATGGTGAAATTAGAAGCTGAAAAAGTGAAAGAACATAATTTCTCTGAACAAAAATTCCGTGAAGATATTAGTGTGTATGGTGATTCACTACTAGTTGTATCTGATGATGAAATTGTAAAAGTTCATATCCATGCAGAGCATCCTGGAGACGCTATGAACTACGGACAACGTTACGGTAGTTTAATCAAGATTAAAGTAGAGAATATGCGTGAACAGCATACTGCTTTGTTAGATGAGCCTGCTATGATGCCTGAGCCAACTAGCCAGTCTAAAGAGAAACAACCGTACGGTATTGTAACTGTAGCTATGGGATCTGGTATTAAAACTTTATTTGAAAGCATTGGCGCGACGAAAGTTATCGAAGGTGGCCAAACGATGAATCCAAGTACGGAGGATATCGTGAAGGCAATTGAAGAAGCAAACGCTGAAAAAATCATTATTTTACCGAACAACGGGAATATCGTAATGGCAGCAGAACAAGCAGCGTCAGTTGTAGATCAAGAAGTGATTGTAGTTCGTTCAAAAACAGTTCCTCAAGGTATGGCTGCGATGTTAGCATTTAATCCAGTTGGAACGCTAGAAGAAAATGAAGAAAACATGAAAGAAGCTTTATCTCATGTGAAAACAGGTCAAATTACGTATGCTGTACGTGATACGGAAATAGATGGTGTGGCAATTCAAAAAGATGATTTCATGTGTATCGCAGATGGAAAAATCGTATCAACAAATGCTGAAAAAGTAGGAGCTGCGAAGCAATTACTAGGAGCACTTATTGATGAAGATTCTGAAATCGTAACGATTCTACAAGGTGAAGATGCAACTGACGAAGAAGTAGCTGAATTAGTTGCATTTGTAGAAGAGAATTTTGAAGATGCAGAAGTAGAAGTACATGCTGGAAACCAACCGGTGTATTCTTTCATCTTCTCTGTAGAATAAGAAAAAATTCGTTTTGAAAATAAATGGATTACTTACTTGCTAATGGATAATAAGTAGTAATATGAAGTTTATTACTAGTTTTTATTCAAAAGGCTAGCATATTGAAGATAAAAAAGAGCCTTGCTGCTAATAGTGAGGCTCTTTTCTTTCGTGTTGTTTATGAGGGATTTGAGTAGTTTCTCTTAGAATGCCTATGATAGAATATATAGGGTGAAAGAGAGCGATTACAGATGTCAATCATGTTAATGGATAATGAATCAAAAAAATAATGTGACGGAGCGTGAGAATCTTGAATGAAGTTGTACAAGTTCCCGTTACGGATGTAAAGGGAATCGGAGGAGAAACATCTGAATTACTACACGAGATGGGAATTTATACAGTTTCTCATCTATTAGAACATTTTCCGTACCGTTATGAAGACTATGCGATGAAAGATCTTGCTGAAGTAAAGCATGATGAACGTGTAACAGTAGAGGGGAAAGTTCATAGTGCTCCTTTACTGCAATATTATGGGAAGAAGAAGTCGCGTCTTACGGTTCGTGTCCTCGTAGGTCGTTATTTAATTACAGCTGTATGTTTTAATAGGCCGTACTATAAGCAGAAGTTAAATTTAGATGAAACGGTAACGATTACTGGTAAATGGGATCAGCATCGTCAAACGATTGCGGTATCAGAACTTCATTTTGGACCGGTTGTACGTCAACAAGAAGTAGAGCCTGTGTACTCAGTGAAAGGGAAACTTACAGTAAAACAGATGCGCCGTTTTATTGCACAAGCGTTAAAAGAGTATGGAGATTCTATAGTTGAAGTGTTACCTGATGGATTGCTAAGTCGATATAAATTATTGCCACGTTATGAAGCGCTTCGGGCGTTGCATTTTCCAACAGGTCAGGAAGATTTGAAGCAAGCGCGTCGCCGTTTTGTATATGAGGAGTTTTTCTTATTTCAGTTAAAAATGCAAACGTTACGGAAAATGGAGAGGGAAAATTCGAAAGGGACGAAAAAAGAAATTCCTTCAGAAGAATTGCAAGAGTTTATCGATGCTCTTCCGTTTCCGTTAACTGGTGCGCAACGCCGAGTTGTAGATGAAATTATGAAAGATATGACATCTCCTTATCGAATGAATCGTCTGTTGCAAGGTGATGTAGGTTCTGGTAAAACGGTGGTTGCTGCAATTGGTCTTTATGCAGCAAAATTAGCACATTATCAAGGTGCTTTAATGGTTCCAACAGAAATTTTAGCAGAACAACATTATCAATCGCTCGCAGAGACGTTCTCGCACTTTGGTATGAAGGTTGAATTGTTAACAAGTTCAGTTAAAGGTGTGAGACGCCGAGAGATTTTGGCAAAATTAGAACAAGGAGAAATAGATATCCTTGTTGGAACACATGCTTTAATTCAAGATGAAGTGATCTTTCATAGGTTAGGTCTCGTTATTACTGATGAACAACATCGATTTGGTGTAGCGCAGCGACGAGTTTTACGTGAGAAAGGTGAAAGTCCAGACGTATTATTTATGACAGCGACTCCGATTCCACGTACGTTAGCAATTACTGCATTTGGAGAGATGGATGTTTCTATAATCGATGAGATGCCAGCTGGTAGAAAGGTAATTGAAACATACTGGGCAAAACATGACATGTTAGATCGTGTTCTCGGTTTTGTAGAGAAAGAGATAAACAAAGGAAGACAAGCATATGTTATTTGTCCCCTTATTGAAGAATCTGAGAAACTGGATGTGCAAAATGCAATCGACTTACATAGTATGCTGACTCATCATTATCAGGGTAAATGTCAAGTTGGTTTAATGCATGGAAGATTATCATCTCAAGAAAAAGAAGAGATAATGGGACAATTTAGTGAAAATAAAGTGCAAATTCTTGTATCGACAACAGTTGTTGAAGTAGGTGTGAACGTACCGAATGCGACTGTAATGGTTATTTATGATGCAGAGCGTTTCGGTTTATCGCAGCTTCATCAGCTAAGAGGACGTGTTGGGCGTGGTAGTGAACAATCGTATTGTTTATTAATCGCGGATCCAAAATCGGAAACGGGAAAAGAAAGAATGCGTATTATGACCGAAACGAATGATGGATTTGTATTGTCAGAAAAAGATTTAGAGTTAAGAGGTCCTGGAGATTTCTTTGGGAGTAAGCAAAGTGGTTTACCAGAATTCAAGGTTGCTGATATGGTACATGATTATCGGGCGTTAGAAACAGCTAGACAAGATGCGGCGTTACTAGTAGATTCAGAAGCATTTTGGCATAATGATCAATATGCGTCGTTGCGTACGTATCTTGACGGGACAGGTGTGTTCCAGGGAGAGAAGCTCGATTAAAGGGAGGCGACAAAAGTTTTTGTTGCATTCTACTTTTAATGATTATATACTACTGTTAGTACCTAGTCATAAAAATGGATGGTGCGGTATGAAAAAAAGAAGAAGTAAAAAAGAAAGACAAGAATTATTACAACAAACTATAGAAACGAATCCTTTTATTACGGATGAAGATTTAGCAGAGAAATTTCAAGTGAGTATACAAACTGTACGTCTCGATCGTATGGAATTATCTATTCCTGAACTAAGAGAAAGAATTAAACATGTAGCTACAAAGCAACATGAAGAAGATGTGAAATCTTTACCGTTAGAAGAGGTTGTCGGAGAAATTATTGATATAGAATTAGATAGACATGCGATTTCTATCTTTGAAGTGAAGGTAGAACACGTATTTAAAAGAAATCAAATTGCTCGTGGGCATCATTTGTTTGCACAAGCAAACTCACTAGCTGTTGCGGTTATTGATGAAGAATTAGCTTTAACCGCAAAGTCTACCATTCGATATATTCGTCCTGTAAAATTAGGAGAGCGTGTTGTTGCAAAAGCGCGCGTGGAAGATGTAGAGAATGATAAAGGGCGGACGGTTGTCAAAGTGCGTAGCTTTGTTGGAGAAGAACTTGTTTTTACAGGCACTTTTGAAATGTATCGATCAAGTAATTATAGTGAGGAAGGTAACAACTTATGAAAATCGCAATAGATGCAATGGGCGGCGATCATGCTCCAAAGGCTGTCGTACTAGGAGCAATGAAAGCTATTAAGGAATATTCTGATTTACATATTACGTTAGTAGGGAAAGAAGAGGAAATTCGTCAATACTTAACGAGTGAAGAACGAATTACTATACTTCATACAGACGAAAAAATCGAATCGACAGATGAACCAGTAAGAGCGGTTCGTCGAAAAAAACAAGCTTCAATGGTACTTGCGGCGCAGCAAGTGAAAGACGGCGTAGCGGATGCTTGTATATCAGCTGGAAGTACAGGTGCTTTAATGGCGGCTGGATTGTTTGTTGTAGGTCGTATGGAAGGAATTGAGCGACCAGCTTTATCCCCTACAATGCCAACTGTTGATGGAGAAGGTTTTGTTATGTTAGATGTTGGAGCGAACGTTGATGCAAAACCAATTCACTTATATCAATATGCAGTAATGGGATCTGTATACGCTGAGAAAGTAAGAGGAATTAAAAATCCTCGCGTCGGACTTTTAAATGTTGGGACAGAGGATGGCAAAGGAAACGAGCTTTCAAAACAAGTCTTTGCAATGCTTAAAGATGCGCCAATTAATTTTGTTGGAAACGTTGAATCAAGAGACTTGTTACAAGGTGTAGCAGATGTTGTTGTATGTGATGGTTTTACAGGTAATGTAGCGCTAAAATCTTTAGAAGGAACAGCACTTGCATTATTCTCTATGTTAAAAGAGCAGTTAATGAGTTCGTTTACGAGCAAATTAGCAGCCGCGGTATTAAAACCAAAACTTATGGTATTAAAAGATAAAATGGATTATTCGGAGTATGGAGGAGCGGCATTATTTGGATTGAAAGCTCCTGTCATTAAGGCTCACGGTTCTTCTAATGATCAATCGATATTTAGTGCGATTCGTCAAACGAGAGAAATGGTAGCGAAAGAAGTTATTCCTACTATTTCAAGCGTAATGGAGAAAGAGCCACTCCAATAAGAGGAGGATTTGAAATGGGAAAACTAGCATTTCTTTTTCCGGGCCAAGGTTCACAGGCAGTTGGAATGGGTAAACAGTTAGCAGAGAATAATAAAGAGGTTGCAAATGTATTTGCAAAAGCAGATGAAGTGTTGCAAGATTCACTTTCAGAAGTGATTTTTGAAGGGCCGCAGGAAAAGCTTACGTTAACGACAAATGCGCAACCGGCTTTATTAACAACGAGTTTTGCTATTTTGACAGCTTTAAAAGAGTATGATATTACACCAGACTTTGTCGCAGGGCATAGTTTAGGTGAGTATAGCGCTCTTGTAGCAGCGGGTGCATTAACTTTTGAGGATGCAGTATATGCTGTAAGGAAACGTGGGGAATATATGGAAGAAGCTGTTCCTGGCGGAGAAGGTGCAATGGCGGCTATTTTAGGTGCTGATCCACATATGCTGAAACAAGTTACAGAAGAGGTAACAGGTGAAGGGTATGCAGTACAAATCGCTAATATGAATAGTACGAAGCAAATTGTGATTTCTGGAACAAAGCAAGGGGTCGAGATTGCTTCTCAAAGAGCGAAAGAAAATGGTGCAAAGAGAGCGATTCCGCTTAAAGTAAGTGGACCGTTCCACTCTGCGCTTATGAAGCCAGCAGCGGAGAAATTCCAAAGTGTCTTAAATGAAATTACAATTCAAGATACGAATATTCCGGTAATCGCAAATGTAACAGCAGACGTTATTACGAGTGGTGCGCATATTCAAGAAAAGCTAATCGAACAGCTCTATTCGCCTGTCTTATGGTACCCATCCATTGAATATATGGTGAATCAAGGGGTCGATACATTTATTGAAATTGGACCTGGGAAAGTACTTGCTGGACTTATGAAGTCAATTGATTCATCAGTGAAAGCATACGCGATATACGATGAAGAGACATTAAAAGATACCATTTCAAATTTGAGAGGAGAAAACTGATGTTAAAAGGGAAAGTAGCATTAGTAACGGGCGCTTCACGTGGAATTGGTCGTGCGATTGCGATTGATTTAGCGAAACAAGGGGCAAATGTGGTAGTAAATTATGCCGGTAATGAGCAAAAGGCAAATGAAGTAGTTGATGAAATAAAGAACTTAGGTTCGGATGCCATTGCAGTAAGAGCAGATGTTGCAAATGCTGAAGACGTTACAAATATGGTGAAACAAACTGTAGATGTATTTGGACAAGTTGATATTCTTGTTAATAATGCAGGTGTAACAAAAGATAATTTATTAATGCGTATGAAAGAAGAAGAATGGGATACAGTTATTAATACAAACTTAAAAGGTGTATTCTTATGTACGAAGGCAGTATCTCGTTTTATGATGCGTCAACGTCATGGGCGTATTGTTAATATCGCCTCTGTTGTTGGAGTAACGGGTAATCCAGGACAAGCAAACTATGTTGCTGCTAAAGCAGGTGTAATTGGATTAACAAAAACATCAGCAAAAGAGTTAGCGAGCCGCAATATTACTGTAAATGCAATTGCTCCTGGATTTATTGCGACGGATATGACAGACGTATTAGATGAAAATATAAAAGCTGAAATGTTAAAATTAATTCCTGCAGCTCAGTTTGGTGAAGCGCAAGATATCGCAAATGCTGTAACGTTTTTTGCTTCTGATCAAAGCAAATATATTACAGGTCAAACGTTAAATGTTGATGGCGGTATGGTAATGTAATAAAAGAATCGATTTCAACTAGTTTTTTTGGACAATATTTAATATAATATTTGAGGGGAGGTGAATGGAATGGCAGATGTTTTAGAGCGTGTAACAAAAATTATCGTTGATCGTTTAGGAGTAGAAGAAACAGAAGTAGTACCAGCTGCGAGCTTCAAGGAAGATTTAGGAGCAGACTCCCTAGATGTAGTAGAACTTGTAATGCAATTAGAAGACGAATTCGAAATGGAAATTTCTGATGAAGATGCTGAAAAGATTGCTACTGTTGGCGATGCTGTGACTTACATAGAGAGTCATCTATAATGCTTGAATGAAGTCCCGTTTTTTAGCGGGGCTTCTCGGCTTATATCTGGAGGGACCTATGCCGTACCGTAAATATAGAGAAAAAAAATACGAAACAAAATATCGTGAAGCGTTTAAATTATTTCAAGAAAAGATAGGTATTACGTTTACAGATGAAAAATTATTGATTCAAGCATTTACGCATTCATCGTATGTGAATGAGCATCGAAAAAAACCACATGAAGACAATGAGCGTCTCGAATTTCTTGGAGATGCAGTATTGGAACTTACTGTATCGCAGTATCTGTTTCAAAAATATCCGACAATGAGCGAAGGAGAGTTAACAAAACTACGTGCAGCAATTGTATGTGAACCATCTCTTGTTCGTTTTGCAAACGAGTTGTCATTTGGTAGCCTTGTTTTATTAGGCAAAGGTGAGGAAATGACAGGTGGACGTGAACGACCAGCTTTATTAGCGGATGTCTTTGAAGCGTTTATTGGTGCCCTTTATCTTGATCAAGGGCTAGAAACAGTATGGGGCTTCTTAAAAGAAATTGTATACCCTAAAATTAATGAAGGTGCTTTTTCTCATGTGATGGATTATAAGAGTCAATTACAAGAGTTGATTCAGCGTGATGGTAGTGGCAATATTGAGTATCAAATTTTGCAAGAAAAAGGCCCAGCCCACAATCGAGAATTTGTGTCACGTGTTACGTTAAATAACGTGGCTTTAGGACTTGGTAGTGGCAAGTCGAAAAAAGAAGCAGAACAACAAGCTGCTGCAGAAGCGTTGAAAAAGTTAAAAGAACAACTATAAGGAATCCCCCTTTGAATGAGGGGGATTCCTTATGCATAGAATGAAACTTTCTTTTCGTTTGTAAATGAAAGGAAAGGAAATCCGTATAAAAGTTGTTTTTGTATAAATAACATTTATAGCAACGGAGAATAGGAGGAAGGCCTTTCGTGTTTTTAAAAAGATTAGAAATAGCAGGATTTAAGTCTTTTGCTGAACGTGTATCTGTCGATTTCGTCCCAGGTGTAACGTCTGTAGTAGGACCTAATGGAAGCGGGAAAAGTAATATTACGGATGCCATTCGCTGGGTACTTGGTGAACAATCGGCAAAATCATTACGTGGTGCAAAGATGGAAGATATTATTTTTGCAGGTAGTGATACGAGAAGAGCGGTTAATGTTGCTGAAGTAACATTAACTTTAAATAATGAAGATCAACGTTTACCGATTGAATATAATGAGGTGTGTGTAACGCGTCGTGTATCTCGTTCTGGTGATAGTGATTTTTATATTAATAAACAATCATGCAGGTTGAAAGATATTATCGATTTATTTATGGACTCTGGTATGGGAAGAGAAGCTTTTTCGATTATTAGCCAGGGGAAAGTTGAAGAGATTTTAAGTAGTAAATCAGAAGAACGTCGTGGTGTATTTGAAGAAGCGGCGGGAGTGCTGAAATACAAACTTCGTAAAAAGAAAGCTGAAAGTAAATTAGCAGACACACAAGAAAACTTAAATCGTGTACAAGATATAATTCACGAATTAAGTAGTCAAGTAGAACCTTTAGAAAGACAAGCTTCTATTGCAAAGGATTATCTCGAGAAAAAAGAAGAATTAGAGAAAGTAGAAGCAGCGCTTATTGTACATGAAATTGAAGAATTGCATGAGAAATGGGAAGCGCTTCGAAATCAGTTTGGGCATAATAAAAACGAAGAAGCTAAAATGTCAACGCATTTACAAAAAGGTGAAGAAGAGTTAGAGGAATTACGAGGCCAATTACAAGCGGTAGATGAGTCGGTAGATTCCTTGCAAGAAGTACTTTTACTTTCTAGTAAAGAGCTAGAAAAGTTAGAAGGGCAGCGTGAGCTATTAAAAGAGAGAAAGCAAAATGCAACGACGCATTGTGCGCAACTTGAACAGTTAATTGTTGAATTAACAGAGAAAGCTACGAGTTATGATGGTGAAATCGAATCGAGTACAGAAGTGTTGATGCAATTTGTAAATCATGTAAAAGAGTTGGAGACGAAATTGCATGATAATGAGCAATTGCTTGCAACGTTTGCTGACAATTTGGAGGAACAAATTGAGAATTTAAAAGGTGACTATATTGAACTTTTAAATCAACAAGCTAGTCATCGTAATGAGTTATCTATGATTGAAGAACAATCTAAACAACAAAATTCAAAAAATGAACGCCTTGATGAAGAAAATGCGAAATATGTAGAAATGCGTATGGAAATTACAGCGAAAAAGACAAAACTTGTGGAAAGTTATGAACAAGTAAAAGAAAAAGTAGCTGGAATCCTTTCGAATATACAAAAGACAGAAGCGGCACTTGGGAAATGCAAGGCGCAGTATAGTGAAAATGAAACAAAACTGTATCAAGCGTATCAATTTGTACAACAGGCACGTTCTCGAAAAGAAATGCTAGAAGAGATGCAAGAGGACTACTCTGGTTTCTATCAAGGGGTACGTGAAGTGTTAAAAGCTAGAGAAAATAAGTTGCAAGGTATTGAGGGGGCTGTTGCAGAATTGCTAACGGTACCGAAAGAATATGAAATTGCAATGGAAATTGCTCTAGGTGCAGCGATGCAGCATATCGTTGTACAAAACGAAGAACATGCTCGTAATGCAATTGCGTTTTTAAAACAAAATAAACATGGACGAGCAACGTTTTTACCGCAGGCTGTTATGAAAGGTAGATCGTTATCATTTGAGCAATTACGTATTGTAAATCAACATCCATCGTTTGTAGGTGTGGCAGCAGAACTCGTGCAATATAACAATAAATATGAAAATGTAGTTTCCAATTTATTAGGTACTGTTATTGTTGCAAAAGATTTACGCGGGGCGAATGAGTTGGCGAAACAATTGCAATACCGTTATCGCATTGTAACAATCGAAGGTGATGTAGTGAACCCTGGCGGTTCTATGACAGGTGGAGCGGTAAAACAGGCGAAATCATCTTTATTAGGACGTCAACGTGAATTAGAAGAGTGGACGAGCAAGTTAACTGATATGGAAGAAAAAACGACGAAGTTAGAAAACTTTGTTAAAGCAGTAAAACAAGAGATTCAAGAAAAAGAAGTGCAAATACGCGAACTAAGGAAAAGTGTAGAAACAGAGCGTGTAGATGAACAGAAGTTAAGAGAAGAAATTAGTCGCTTAGAATTAGAAGAACATCGTATTAATGATCGTTTATCTATTTACGATTTAGAGATTGAAGGGTTTTTACAAGACCAAGTGAAAATGCAAGGTCGTAAAGAAGAGCTAGAAAAGACTTTAGCGACTCTTCAGGCAGAGATTACGGAATTAGATAGCAAAATCGTAGCCTTGACAAAACAAAAAAGTGAGCAACATTCTTCAAAAGAAAAAGTTCAAAAAGAAATGACCGAGTTAAAAGTGTTGGCAGCTGAAAAACAACAACGCTTATCTAATCAAAAAGAAAAAGTAGAACGATTGACGAAGGAAAAAGAAGAAACGGATGCAACGCTTGTCAAAACAAAAGAGGATTTAGCATTCTTAAAACAAGAAATGACATCGAATTCAAGTGGAGAAGAGCAAATTACGAATATGATTGAGAAGAAAGCATATGATCGTAATCAAACTTCGGAGTTAATTCGCTCTCGTCGAGAACAACGTGTATCGTTACAAGAGAGAGTAGAACAGTTAGAGCGTAATCTGAAAGAAACAACGGGTAAACATAAATACATTCTTGAGATGTTGAAAGATCAAGAAGTAAAAATAAACCGACTTGATGTAGAGTTAGAAAATAGATTACAACATTTACGTGAAACATATACGATTTCATTTGAAGCGGCAAAACTGAAGTATACAATGGTGATGCCTGCTGAGGATGCACGTAAAAAAGTGAAACTAATTAAACTATCCATCGAAGAGCTAGGCACAGTAAACTTAGGGGCAATTGATGAGTATGAGCGTGTAGCGGAGCGTCATACATTCTTACTTGAGCAAAAAGATGATCTAGAAGAAGCAAAAACGACATTGCACCAACTTATTACTGAAATGGATGAAGAAATGAAAAAACGCTTTTCTACTACGTTTGAAGGGATTCGAATGGAGTTTCAATCGGTGTTCTCTGAATTGTTTGGAGGCGGTAGAGCGGATTTAGTCATGACGAATCCAGAGGATTTATTAAATACGGGTATTGATATTGTAGCGCAACCGCCAGGGAAGAAACTGCAAAACTTAGGTTTACTTTCAGGTGGAGAGCGTGCTTTAACGGCAATTGCGCTATTATTTGGTATTTTAAAAGTGCGCCCAGTCCCATTCTGTGTATTAGATGAGGTCGAGGCCGCTCTTGATGAGGCAAACGTTGCCCGTTTTGCCCAGTATTTAAAGAAATTTAGTGATGAGACACAGTTTATTGTAATTACACATAGAAAAGGTACAATGGAAGAGTCTGACGTATTGTACGGTGTAACAATGCAAGAGTCAGGGGTATCTAAACTTGTCTCGGTTCGTTTAGATGATGGGGAAGAACTAGTCGCAAGCAAATAGGAAGGATGGGACAGTATGAGCTTTTTTAAAAAACTAAAAGAAAAAATTTCAAAACAAACGGATACGGTAACAGAGAAGTTTAAACAAGGATTAGAAAAAACGAGAAATTCGTTTGCGGATAAAGTAAATGATTTAGTCTTTCGTTACCGTAAAGTAGATGAAGATTTCTTCGAGGAATTAGAAGAAATCTTAATCGGTGCAGATGTTGGCGTCTCAACAGTAATGGAATTAATTGACCAGCTAAAAGAAGAAGTGCAACGTCGTAATATTCAAGACCCAAGAGAAGTACAAGCTGTTATTTCGGAAAAATTAATAGAAATTTATAAAGGTGACAGCGATTTTACTAATGAAGTTAATATGCAAAAGGATGGCTTGACAGTTGTTTTATTTGTTGGTGTTAATGGTGTAGGTAAAACGACAACAATTGGTAAGATGGCTCATAAGTTTAAATCAGAAGGTAAGTCTGTCTTATTAGCGGCAGGAGATACATTCCGTGCTGGAGCGATTGAACAATTAGAAGTTTGGGGCGATCGCGTTGGGGTAGAAGTGATTAAACAAGGATCAGGATCTGATCCAGCAGCGGTTATGTATGATGCGGTACAAGCTGCAAAAGCACGTAAAGTAGATGTATTACTATGTGATACAGCAGGACGTTTACAAAATAAAGTGAACTTAATGAAAGAGTTAGAGAAAGTAAAGCGTGTAATTGAGCGTGAAGTACCAGGAGCTCCTCATGAAGTATTACTTGTTATTGATGCTACAACGGGACAAAACGGTTTAAGTCAAGCGAAAACATTCCGTGAAGCAACGAATGTCACTGGTATTGTTTTAACGAAGTTAGATGGAACTGCTAAAGGTGGTATTGTATTAGCGATTCGTAACGAAATGGATGTACCGGTGAAATTCGTTGGATTAGGAGAACAAATGGATGATCTGCAACAGTTCAATCCAGAACAATATGTATATGGTTTATTTGCGAACTTAGTAGAAACAGAAGAAGTATAAGTGAAAGGAGCGGTATTTTCCGCTTCTTTTTCTATAAAAAATATGTGATGTTAAGAAAAAAACTTGACACTCTTTTGTACTCCATGTAAACTAATTCATGTAAAGGGAAATCACTTAACAAAGGATGATCCAACATGCTCGAAAAAACAACGAGAATGAACTATTTATTTGATTTTTATCAATCGTTGTTAACGCAAAAACAAAGAAGTTATATGTCGCTTTATTATCTAGATGATTTATCTCTTGGTGAAATTGCGGAAGAATTTGATGTAAGTCGCCAAGCCGTGTATGATAACATTAAACGGACTGAAGCGATGCTTGAAGAATATGAAGAAAAATTAGTATTACTTCAAAAGTTTCAAGAGCGACAGCGACTTGTTGCAAAGCTAAAACAGCTAATCAGCGAAGAAGAGCATGTGAATGAAGAAATGAAACAAGTTGTTGAAGCTATCGAAAAATTAGATTAGGAGGGCGGCAATATGGCATTTGAAGGATTAGCCGACCGACTTCAACAGACGATGCAAAAAATCCGCGGCAAAGGAAAAGTTTCTGAAGCCGATGTGAAAGAAATGATGAGAGAAGTTCGTCTAGCTCTTTTAGAAGCGGACGTTAACTTTAAAGTAGTAAAAGATTTTGTAAAGCGTGTGTCTGAACGTGCTGTCGGACAAGATGTAATGAAAAGTTTGACACCTGGACAACAAGTAATTAAAGTTGTACAGGAAGAACTTACAGAACTTATGGGCGGAGAGCAAAGCAAAATTGCTGTTGCTAATAAGCCACCGACTGTTATTATGATGGTTGGTCTGCAAGGTGCAGGTAAAACAACGACGACAGGTAAACTGGCGAATTTGCTTCGTAAAAAGCATAATCGTAAACCGATGCTTGTTGCAGCGGATATTTACCGTCCTGCAGCGATTAAACAGCTTGAAACATTAGGGAAGCAATTGGACATGCCTGTATTCTCTTTAGGAGATCAAGTAAGTCCTGTTGAAATTGCGAAACAAGCGATTGTAAAAGCGAAAGAAGATCATCATGATTATGTTTTAATTGATACAGCAGGTCGCCTGCATATTGATGAAGAACTAATGGATGAATTAGCGAAAGTGAAAGAAGTTGCGAAACCGGATGAAATTTTCCTTGTTGTCGATGCGATGACAGGACAAGACGCGGTAAATGTTGCACAAAGTTTCCATGAACAGTTAGGTTTAACAGGGGTTGTATTAACGAAATTAGATGGTGATACGCGCGGTGGTGCGGCATTATCTATTAAAGCTGTTACAAATACGCCAATTAAATTTGCTGGTATGGGTGAAAAACTAGATGCAATTGAAGCGTTCCATCCAGAACGTATGGCATCCCGTATTTTAGGGATGGGAGACGTCTTAACATTAATTGAAAAAGCGCAAGCTACAGTTGATGAAGAGAAAGCAAAAGAACTTGAGCAAAAAATGCGTACGCTTTCGTTTACCCTTGACGATTTCCTAGAACAACTTGGACAAGTGCGTCAACTTGGACCGCTAGATGAATTGTTAGGGATGCTTCCTGGTGCAAATAAAATTAAAGGGCTGAAAAATGCACAAGTTGATGAAAAACAAATTGGGCATATTGAGGCAATTATTCGTTCTATGACTAAATTAGAGCGAGAACAACCGGAAATAATCAATGCTAGTCGCAAAAAACGCATTGCCAAAGGTAGCGGTACAACGGTACAAGAAATCAATCGTTTAATCAAGCAATTTGATGATATGAAAAAGATGATGAAAACGATGACTGGAATGCAAAAAGGTAAGAAAAAAGGACTAGGTGGATTGAAGTTTCCATTCATGTAAGGAAAAAAGATGGCTCTGTTAAGAAAAAATACTTTACAAAGCAATAGTCTTTTTGCTAATATAATTATCTGTGTGAAATAAATTCGGAGGTGCTTTATAAATGGCAGTTAAAATTCGTTTAAAACGTATGGGAGCTAAAAAAACTCCTTTCTATCGTGTAGTTGTTGCAGATTCTCGTTCTCCTCGTGACGGACGTTTCATTGAGGAAATCGGTACTTACAATCCGGTTGCTCAACCAGCTGAAGTTAAGATCAACGAAGAAGCAGCATTAAAATGGTTAGGAAATGGTGCTAAACCATCTGATACAGTTCGTAACTTATTCTCTAACCAAGGTATCATGGAGAAATTCCACTTATCTAAACAAGGTAAGTAATTGAGGCAATGACTATGAAGAAGTTAGTCGAGACGATTGTCAAGCCTCTTGTCGATCATCCTGAAGATGTAAAAGTTACACAGGAACTTTACAACGGAGAGATAAAGTATCGATTAACTGTACATCCTGATGATGTTGGAAAAGTCATTGGAAAGCAAGGGAAAGTTGCGAAAGCAATTCGAATGCTCTTGTATTCAGTGGGACATCACAATAGTGAAAAAGTAACACTGGAAATTCAATAAACGTAAAAAGGGCGAGGAGTTATTCCTCTCCCTTTTTTAACATTTAAAGAGAAGTTGCATGTTCCATATGAGAAATGGGGATGCTTAATTTATATAGAAACCAGGGGTGACATACTGTTTATGACAAAATGGTTTAACGTAGGAAAAATTGTAAATACTCATGGCGTAAAAGGAGAAATTCGTGTGGTTTCTCGTACTGACTTTCCAGAAGAGCGATATAAAGTAGGGAATACGTTATACATATCGAATGAAAAAGGTGGAGAGCCTTTCCCAGTAAAGATTACTTCTCATCGTCAACATAAAACATTTGATTTATTGACATTTGAAGGATACGGGAATGTAAATGAAGTAGAACAGTTTAAAGGTTCTCTTTTAAAAGTGCCTGAAGATCAATTAGGTGAACTAGCTGAAGGTGAATACTACTATCATGAAATTATTGGCTGCAATGTTGTAACGGAAGAAGGAGAAGCGTTAGGGACAATAAAAGAAGTTTTATCTCCTGGTGCAAATGATGTTTGGGTAATTAAACGTCCAAAAGGTCAAGATTTGTTAATTCCTTATATTGATGATGTTGTGCTTCAAGTTAACATTGAGAATAAATTAGTAACCATTCATGTAATGGAAGGGCTACTATAATGAAAATTGACATTTTAACATTGTTTCCAGATATGTTTACAGGTGTGTTTGGATCTTCAATTTTAAAGAAAGCACAAGAAAAAGAAGCGGTAGAGCTTCGTGTTGTCAATTTCCGCGATTATACAACGAGTAAGCATAATAGCGTGGATGATTATCCGTATGGTGGTGGTGCTGGGATGGTATTAACTCCTCAGCCTATTTTTGATGCTGTAGAAGATTTAACGAAAGAGACAGAGCGTAAGCCGAGAGTTGTCTTAATGTGTCCGCAGGGTGAAAGATTTACTCAGAAGAAAGCGGAAGAGCTTGCAGAGGAAGAGCATTTAATCTTTGTATGTGGGCATTATGAAGGATATGACGAACGAATTCGTGAACACCTCGTAACAGATGAGATTTCTATTGGTGACTACGTATTAACTGGTGGAGAGTTAGCCTCTATGGTTATTACCGATAGTGTTGTACGTCTCCTACCAGGAGTACTAGGAAATCATGCTTCACAAGTCGAGGATTCGTTTAGTACTGGTTTATTAGAGCACCCTCACTATACACGTCCAGCTGATTTTCGTGGTATGAAAGTGCCGGATGTATTAATGTCAGGAAATCATAAAAATATTGATGAATGGCGACATAAAGAATCACTACGTCGTACATATACACGTAGACCGGATTTATTGGAAGAACGAGAATTGTCTAAGCAAGAAAAGAAATGGTTAGAACAGATTAAAGAAGGCAAATAAGGGCTTGATATATTTTCTATTGCAACAGCCCTAGCAATATGCTATTATAACACTTGTGCTACTGAAATCAGTGGCCGTATTAACGATGTTCCGCTGTAATTTATTTAGACTTTATAAGAGCATCTGTTTAAAGGAGAGAATTTAATATGCAACAATTAATCGCAGAAATTACAAAAGGCCAATTAAAAACTGACCTTCCTTCATTCCGTCCTGGAGACACTTTACGTGTACACGTAAAAGTAGTTGAGGGAACTCGTGAAAGAATTCAGCTTTTCGAAGGTGTTGTAATTAAACGTCGTGGTGGCGGAATTAGTGAAACATTCACAGTTCGTAAGATTTCTTACGGTGTAGGTGTAGAGCGTACATTCCCAGTTCACACGCCAAGAATCGCGAAAATCGAAGTACTTCGCCGTGGTAAAGTACGTCGTGCTAAGTTATACTACTTACGTAACCTTCGCGGTAAAAAAGCACGTATTAAAGAAATTCGATAAGACATGTATGGGAGCTTGTAAATGCACAAGCTCCCTTTTTCCAATCTATATAAAATTTTGATATAATACGAGCAGCTTACATAATCGTGGAGGGGAAAAGCATGAAGAAAGAAAAGAGTTCACTTTGGGAATGGATCAAGGCAATTTTGATAGCTGTTGTATTAGCAGGTGTTATTAGACAGTTTTTCTTTGCACCAATTCTCGTAGATGGAGTATCGATGGCATCTACTTTACATGATCGCGATCGAATGATTGTTAATAAAATTGGTTATCACATAGGAGATCCGAAACGATTTGATATTATTGTATTCCGAGCAACGGAAGATAAAGATTATATTAAGCGTATTATCGGCCTACCAGGCGATGAAATAGAGTATCGTAATGATAAACTATATGTTAACGGAAAGGCTTATGAGGAGCCGTACTTAGACAAGCAGAAGAAACAAATTGCTGACGGACCGCTTACATATGATTTTACTCTTGAAGAAATGACAGGGAAGAAAACTGTTCCAGAAGGTCAATTATTTGTTTTAGGCGATAATCGTCGTTTTAGTAAAGATAGCCGTTCAATTGGTACAATTTCAATGGACCAAGTGATTGGAAAAGCAAATATACTATATTGGCCATTAAAAGATGCTCGTATTGTGAAATAAAAGAAAAAGAAGGTGGCAACATGGTAATTCAATGGTTCCCGGGACATATGGCAAAGGCTAGACGCCAAGTAACAGAAAAATTAAAGTTAATTGATGTTGTAATTGAGCTTGTAGATGCTCGATTACCTTTATCTTCTCGAAATCCGATGATCGATGAGATTATTACACATAAACCGAGGCTTGTTGTTTTAAATAAAGCCGATATGGCAGATGATCGTTTAACAAAGCAATGGATCGCATATTTTAAAGAAAAAGGCCATATGGCAATTTCAATTAACGCACAAGCTGGACAAGGTATGAAGGAAATTGCAGCGGCTTGTAAAGTATTAGTGAAAGAGAAATTTGATAAAATGGTTGCGAAAGGTATTAGACCGAGAGCGATTCGTGCATTAATTGTAGGTATACCGAATGTTGGTAAATCTACGTTGATTAATAAGTTAGCGAAGAAAAATATTGCTAAAACAGGAGATCGTCCTGGTGTGACAACAGCTCAGCAATGGATTAAAGTTGGGAAGGAAATGGAATTACTTGATACACCAGGTATACTATGGCCTAAATTTGAAGACGAATTAGTTGGATTGCGTCTAGCTACGACTGGTGCAATTAAAGATTCTATTTTAAATCTACAAGATGTAGCTGTTTATGCACTACGTTTTATGGAGAAACATTACCCAGAGCGATTAAAAGAGCGTTATAATTTGAATGACATTCCAGAAGATATCGTAGAGTTATTTGATGCGATTGGAAAAAATAGAGGCTGTTTAATGGGCGGCGGAATGATTGATTATGATAAAACATCTGAACTTGTACTTCGTGAGCTTCGTGGTGGCAAACTTGGAAAAATGACGTTTGAAACACCAGAAGAGTTTGCAGAGCAGACAGAAGATGCAGAAAAAGTAGAGGAAGCATAAGACGTGCGTTTGTACGTCTTTTCTTTTTTGTATATAAAGGGAGTGGCATGAATGCAAAAAGTGACGATTCAAGAAGCGGAACATTTACTGAAAGAAATTATGAGTGAAGAGGACGATCGCTTTCAAATATTAATGAAAGATGAACGTAAAGGGGTACAAAAGCTCATTTTGAAGTGGTATAAACAAAAAGAGTTAGCACAAAAGGAAAAAGAAAAATTTCTAGAAATGTCTAAGTATGAAAATGCGTTACGTGAAAAAGGTCTCACATATATCGCAGGTATAGATGAAGTAGGTCGTGGACCGCTAGCTGGGCCTGTTGTGACGGCAGCTGTTGTTCTTCCGGAAGATTTTTATATTCCAGGGTTAAATGATTCGAAAAAGCTGAGTGAGGCGAAGCGAGAGCGTTTTTATGATGAAATTAAAGCAAAAGCAATCGCGATTGGAGTTGGAATTGTATCACCGCAAGTTATTGATGAGATAAATATTTATCAAGCGACGAAACAAGCGATGTTAGATGCTATTGCGAATTTATCTTGTACACCAGAATATTTATTAATTGATGCGATGAAACTTCCTACACCAATTCCGCAAACATCCATCATTAAAGGTGATGCGAAAAGTATTTCCATTTCAGCTGCATCCATTATTGCGAAAGTAACGAGAGATCGTATGATGAAAGAGCTTGGAGAAAAGTATCCAGCATATGGATTTGAACAACATATGGGATATGGTACGAAACAACATTTAGAAGCGATTGAAGTGCATGGCGTATTAGAAGAACATCGAAAATCGTTTGCGCCAATTAAAGATATGATTCAAAAATAAGCTGCGAAAACGCAGCTTATTTTTTATTTTCACATATAAACATTACTATTTTCAAAAAAGAATAAAGCGATTTCAGTTTTCTGACACTTTATTGTAGACAGCGTGCCAATCATCTTATACAATGGCAATGTAATGTTTTTTAAACATTAAAAAACTTTTCGAGTAAAACAGGAAAACAGGGGAGGATGGGACCATGAATATCCATGAGTACCAAGGTAAGGCAGTCCTTAGAAGCTATGGGGTTAGCGTTCCGAACGGGAAGGTTGCATTTACAGTAGAAGAAGCTGTAGAAGCAGCGAAAGAATTAGGAACGGATGTATGTGTAGTAAAAGCACAAATTCACGCTGGTGGACGCGGCAAAGCTGGCGGAGTAAAAGTTGCAAAAAATTTAGATGAAGTTCGTACATATGCAGAGAGCATTTTAGGAACTACACTTGTGACACATCAAACAGGTCCTGAAGGTAAGGAAGTAAAACGCTTACTTATCGAAGAAGGTTGCGATATTAAAAAAGAATATTATGTAGGTCTTGTTTTAGATCGTGCAACTTCTCAAGTTGTTTTAATGGCGTCTGAAGAAGGCGGAACAGAAATTGAAGAAGTAGCAGAAAAAACACCAGAAAAAATCTTTAAAGAATATATTGATCCAGCAGTAGGTTTACAAGGCTTCCAAGCACGCCGAATTGCATTTAACATTAATATTCCAAAAGAGCTTGTAGGACAAGCTGTGAAGTTTATGATGGGCTTATACCGTGCGTTTATCGAAAAAGATTGTTCTATCGCAGAGATTAATCCACTTGTTACAACAGGTGACGGTAAAGTTATGGCATTAGATGCGAAATTAAACTTTGATTCTAACGCTTTATATCGCCATAAAGACATTTTAGAACTTCGTGATCTTGATGAAGAAGATGCAAAAGAAATCGAAGCTTCTAAATATGACTTAAACTACATTCCTTTAGATGGAAATATCGGTTGTATGGTTAATGGTGCAGGTTTAGCGATGGCTACGATGGATATCATTAAACATTACCATGGCGATCCAGCTAACTTCTTAGATGTTGGTGGCGGTGCGACAGCTGAAAAAGTTACAGAAGCATTTAAAATTATCCTTTCTGACAAAAATGTAAAAGGTATCTTCGTTAACATTTTTGGTGGCATTATGAAGTGTGATGTTATTGCAGAAGGTGTTATTGAAGCAACGAAACAAGTAGGTCTTGAATTGCCTTTAGTTGTACGTCTTGAAGGTACAAACGTTGAGTTAGGTAAGAAAATTTTAAATGAGTCTGGCTTAAATATTGTTGCAGCAGAATCTATGGCAGACGGTGCACAAAAAATTGTTTCACTAGTGGGCTAATAGAAAGCGGGGGAGAAAAAATGAGCGTATTAGTTAATAAAGATACAAAAGTTATTGTTCAAGGTATTACAGGTTCTCAAGGATTATTCCACACAAAACAAATGATTGAATACGGTACGAAAATTGTCGGTGGTGTAACGCCAGGTAAAGGTGGCACTGACATTGAAGGTGTACCAGTATTTGATACTGTAGAAGATGCAGTGAAAGCAACAGGCGCCAACGCTTCAGTTGTATACGTTCCACCCGCTTTTGCGGCTGATGCAATTATGGAAGCAGTTGATGCAGAAATTGATTTAGTAGTATGTATTACCGAAGGAATTCCTGTACTAGATATGGTAAACGTAAAGAGATATATGGCTGGTAAACATACACGTTTACTTGGACCGAACTGCCCAGGTGTTATTACGCCTGATGAATGTAAAATCGGTATTATGCCAGGGTACATTCATAAAAAAGGTCATGTAGGTATCGTATCTCGCTCTGGTACATTAACGTATGAGGCTGTACATCAGTTAACACAAGAAGGTATTGGCCAATCTACTGCTGTAGGTATCGGCGGAGACCCAGTTAACGGTACAGACTTTATTGATGCGTTAAAAGCATTTAATGAAGATGAAGAAACACATGCTGTAATTATGATTGGTGAAATCGGTGGTACAGCGGAAGAAGAGGCAGCTGAATGGGTGAAAGCTAATATGACAAAACCTGTTGTAGGCTTCATTGGCGGCCAAACAGCGCCTGCTGGCAAACGTATGGGCCATGCTGGTGCAATCATTTCTGGCGGTAAAGGAACTGCTGCAGAAAAGATTAAAACGATGGAAGCTTGTGGTATTAAAGTAGCGGAAACTCCAGCAGTTATGGGGGAAACGCTAATCTCTGTCTTAAAAGAAAAAGGTCTATTTGAGACTTGTAAAAACTACTAATCTGTTGAAAGACACCTTCTTGCTTGAAGGTGTCTTTTTACAAACTTCTTGTTTACATAATAAAAATTATGGGTAAGGAGAATTGAGATGAAAAGAGAACGATTGTTACATCTTCATTATTTGTTAGCAGACCATTGGAAGGCGATAGAAAGGCTATTACATGTCGATCCAGAATTGAAGGGAATATACACTTTTAATGCAAAACAAATGGAATGTTACACTGGAATATCCTCGAAAAAATCTTCAGAATTAGTAAATTTTCTTCAAAGTTCAAATCTCCCGCAATATATATCTTATTTAAAGAAAAATCGAATTTTTTATATGACAATATGGGATAAAGATTATCCAAAATTATTACGTGAAATACAAGATCCTCCCTTCGTATTATATGGAAAAGGAGAGAAGGATTTTCTCAATAAAGCGAATAAATTAGCGGTTGTTGGAACGAGAGAACCAACTTTATATGGACATGAGAGTTTAGAATTTATTTTACATCCATTATTAGAAAAGGAATGGCTTATTGTCAGTGGATTTGCAAGAGGGATAGATACGATGTCTCATGAGATTACAGTGAGACGGCATTGTCCAACAATTGCGATACTAGGACATGGATTATCGTATATATATCCAAAAGAGAATCGATATTTATATGAAGCGTGGAATGAATATATATTGTTATTAACAGAGTATCCTCCGCACTATGCACCAAAAAAATGGTATTTTCCAAAAAGGAATCGAATTATTAGTGGTATAAGTAAAGGTGTTTTAGTTGTAGAAGCGAAATCGAGAAGTGGAACACTTATTACTGCAGACCTTGCTCTAGAGCAAAATAGAGAGGTATTTGCACTTCCTGGACCTATATTTACAGATAGTGCATCAGGAACAAATCATCTTATTCAACAAGGGGCGAAACTAGTAAGAAATGCAGAAGATATACTAGAAGAGATTTTAAATTAATCTTATATTTTTATGTTTTTATTAAACAATTATTGACAAATGGTAGATAGGCACTGTATGGTATATTCATTCTTGATTGACAAAAACAAGAGAAATCAATAAGATTAATGAAGACTTGAATCCACCTCTTAAGGAGGCACTAGCATGTCAGATTACCTCGTAATCGTGGAGTCGCCTTCTAAGGCGAAGACCATTGAGAAATATTTAGGGAAAAAATACAAAGTTGTCGCGTCTATGGGACACGTTCGCGATTTACCTAAAAGCCAAATGGGGATAGAAGTAAAGAACAACTTCACCCCGAAGTATATTACCATTCGTGGTAAAGGTCCCGTCTTAAAAGACTTAAAATCAGCGGCGAAAAAAGCAAAGAAAGTCTATCTCGCGGCCGATCCAGACCGCGAAGGAGAAGCTATTGCTTGGCATTTAGCCAATACGTTAAATGTGGACGTTGAATCAGATTGCCGAGTTGTGTTTAATGAGATTACAAAAGATGCAATAAAAGAATCATTCAAACATCCTCGTGCGATTAACATGGATTTAGTAGATGCACAACAAGCAAGACGTATACTAGATCGTCTTGTTGGTTACAATATTAGTCCTTTATTATGGAAGAAAGTAAAAAAAGGATTAAGTGCAGGGCGCGTACAATCGGTAGCAGTTCGTTTAATTATCGAACGTGAAAGAGAAATTCAAAGTTTCGAGCCTGAAGAATTCTGGACAATTAAAACAGAATTTGTGAAAGGGAAAGACACATTTGAAGCAAGCTTTTACGGTGTAGATGGTGAAAAAGTTCAATTAACGAATGAAACACAAGTGAATGAAATAATTGAACAGCTGAAAGATAATGCGTTCTCAGTTGAAAATGTAACGCGAAAAGAGCGAAAACGTAATCCTGCATTACCATTTACAACATCTTCCTTGCAACAAGAGGCAGCGCGTAAGTTAAACATGCGAGCAAAGAAAACGATGATGCTTGCGCAGCAATTGTATGAAGGGATCGATCTTGGAAAACAAGGAACTGTAGGTCTTATTACGTATATGAGAACTGATTCAACACGTATCTCAGAAACAGCTCAAACAGAGGCACGTACTTATATTACTGAGGCGTATGGTACGGAATACATAGGAGCAGAAAAGAAGAAAGAAACGAAGAAGTCGAACGCACAAGATGCGCATGAGGCAATTCGTCCTACTTCGGTAATGAGAAAGCCAGAGGAATTAAAGAGTTTCTTAAGTCGTGATCAACTTCGATTGTATAAATTGATTTGGGAGCGATTTGTTGCAAGTCAAATGGCGTCTGCTATAATGGATACTGTGACAGCGAGACTCATTAATAACAATGTTCAGTTCCGTGCAAGTGGATCGGTTGTAAAGTTCCCAGGATTTATGAAAGTGTATGTAGAGTCGAAAGATGACGGGGCTGAAGAAAAGGATAAGATGTTGCCACCTTTAGAAGTAGGGGAAACCGTATTTTCGAAGGATTTAGAACCGAAGCAGCACTTTACACAACCTCCGCCGCGCTATACTGAGGCTCGTCTAGTAAGAACACTTGAAGAGCTTGGAATTGGAAGACCGTCGACTTACGTACCGACACTTGAAACGATTCAAAAACGTGGATATGTAGGTTTGGATAATAAACGCTTCGTTCCAACTGAACTTGGTGAAATAGTAATTGAACTTATTTTAGAGTTTTTCCCAGAAATTATTAACATTGAATTTACTGCTAACATGGAGCAAAGCCTCGATGAAGTAGAAGAAGGAAATGCAAATTGGGTAAAAATTGTTGATGATTTCTACGTAGGGTTTGAACCGCGTTTAGAAAAAGCGGAAAAAGAAATGCGTGAAGTAGAAATTAAAGATGAACCAGCTGGGGAAGACTGTGAATTATGTAATCACCCAATGGTCTTTAAAATGGGTAAATACGGGAAATTTATGGCTTGCTCGAATTTCCCAGATTGTCGTAATACAAAACCGATTGTGAAAGAAATCGGTGTTACTTGTCCGAAATGTGATAAAGGTCAAATTATTGAACGTCGTAGTAATAAAAAGAAACGTCTTTTCTATGGATGCGGTACGTATCCAGAGTGTGACTTTGTATCTTGGGATAAGCCGATTGGCCGTAAATGTCCGAAGTGTGAAGGTATGCTAGTAGAGAAGAAGTTGAAAAAGGGCGTACAAGTACAATGTATTTCGTGTGATTATGAAGAAGAACAACAAATGTGAGCGTAACTGCTCACATTTTTTTCGGGAAGAAAAGGAAAGGTGATAAATATATGACAACACAAGTAGTAAACGTCATTGGCGCAGGTCTTGCAGGAAGTGAAGCAGCTTATCAAATTGCAAAACGTGGTGTCCAAGTAAGATTATATGAAATGAGACCGGTAAGGCAAACGCCAGCTCATCACACAGATAAATTTGCAGAATTAGTATGTAGTAACTCACTTCGCGCAAACACATTAACAAATGCTGTTGGTGTTATTAAAGAAGAAATGCGTTTAATGGATTCTGTTATTATTCGTGCAGCTGATGAGTGCTCTGTACCAGCAGGAGGAGCTTTAGCGGTAGATCGTCATGAATTTGCGGCAAAAGTAACGGAATATGTGAAAAACCATCCGAACGTAACTGTGATGAATGAAGAAATCACTGAAATTCCAGAAGGTCCTACTATTATCGCGACAGGTCCACTTACGTCACCGGATCTTTCTGCACAATTAAAAGAATTAACGGGTGAAGACTACTTTTATTTCTATGATGCTGCAGCACCGATTGTTGAGAAAGACAGCATTGATATGAATAAGGTGTATTTAAAATCTCGTTACGATAAAGGTGAAGCGGCATATTTAAACTGCCCAATGACGGAAGAGGAATTTGACCGTTTTTACGAGGCTTTAATCGCTGCTGAAACAGTACCTTTAAAAGAATTTGAAAAAGAAATTTTCTTTGAAGGTTGTATGCCGGTAGAAGTTATGGCAAGTAGAGGAAGACAAACACTAGTATTTGGACCGATGAAACCTGTTGGATTAGAAGATCCGAAAACAGGGAAAACGCCATATGCTGTTGTTCAATTACGTCAAGATGATGCAGCGGGAACGTTATATAATATCGTAGGTTTCCAAACGCATTTAAAATGGGGACCACAAAAAGAAGTGTTACAGTTGATTCCAGGACTGGAAAACGCAGAGATTGTACGTTATGGTGTAATGCATCGTAATACGTTTATTAATTCACCTAACTTGCTTCGTCCAACATACCAATATAAACAACGTGATGATTTATTCTTCGCTGGTCAAATGACTGGAGTAGAGGGATATGTTGAATCGGCAGCTTCAGGATTGTTAGCGGGTATCAACGCTGCTCGACTTGTAAAAGGTGAAGAGCCGGTTGTATTACCACCTGTAACTGCAATGGGAAGTATGGCGAATTATATTACTGCGACAAACGCGAAAAACTTCCAACCAATGAATGCGAACTTCGGTCTGTTTGCACCGTTAGAGAAGAAAATTAAGAAGAAAGCAGAACGTAATGAAGCCTATGCAACACGCGCTTTAGAAACGATTCGAAATTTTGTAAATATTTAGTTAAATTTCTTGCAAAGGCTACTAAGTTGTGATACGATTTAGTAGCCTTTATTGAGGTGAATTGTGTGAATGTGAAGAAATTGTTACAATTATTCGTTGGATATTTACAAATTGAAAGAAATTATTCAAAATATACAATTGCAAGTTATCAAAATGATTTAGAACATTTTGTGCAATTTATGGAGCGAGAAGGCATATCCTCTTTTTTAGATATTACATACGCGGATGTTCGTTTGTACTTAACGACGTTGCACGATGAAAAGTTAGCCCGTAAATCTGTCGCAAGAAAAGTATCAAGCTTACGAAGTTTATATCGCTTTTTGATGCGTGAAGGTTATCGGAAAGATAATCCGTTTGCACTTGCGTCACTCCCCAAAAAAGAATTGTCAATCCCAAAGTTTTTATACGCTGAAGAATTAGAGGAATTGTTTGAAGTTTCTGATACGGAAACCCCGTTAGGTCAAAGGAATCAAGCTTTATTAGAATTGATGTATGCGACTGGGATCCGTGTGAGTGAATGTGTCAATTTACAACTTACCGATATTGACTTTGCAGTGGGAACAATTTTAGTAATGGGAAAAGGAAAAAAACAAAGATATATTCCGTTCGGGAGCTATGCACAAGATGCTTTAATTACTTATATAGAGAACGGGAGAAAACAGTTAGCCGAGAAAACTGAAGAGCAATCTCATATGGTATTTTTAAATGCGAAAGGGACGCCGCTGACAAGTCGAGGGGTACGCTATGTATTAAATGAACTCATTAAGAAAGCTTCACTGACAATGCGGATAAGTCCCCATATGTTAAGGCATACATTTGCTACACATATGTTAGATGAAGGGGCAGATTTACGTACTGTACAGGAGCTACTCGGTCATGAAAATTTGTCGACGACACAAATTTATACGCATGTCTCTAAAGAAAGATTGCGTTCTGTCTACATGAAGCATCACCCACGGGCATAAATTGCTTTTAAAGCTATAAAAACATATAAAGGAGTTTTTTCTATGGGAAATTTCCACGCTACAACGATATTTGCAGTTCATCATAATGGAGAATGTGCAATGGCTGGAGATGGCCAGGTGACGATGGGGAATGCTGTTGTAATGAAACATACAGCTCGTAAAGTTCGTAAACTTTTCCAAGGGAAAGTTTTAGCTGGTTTTGCAGGTTCGGTTGCTGATGCATTTACTCTTTTTGAAATGTTTGAAGGGAAATTAGAAGAGTACAATGGAAACTTGCAGCGTGCTGCTGTTGAGATGGCAAAACAATGGCGCGGCGACAAAATGTTACGTCAGCTAGAAGCGATGCTCATTGTCATGGATAAAACAACGATGCTCCTTGTTTCAGGTACGGGAGAAGTGATTGAACCGGATGATGGTATTTTAGCAATTGGATCTGGCGGGAATTATGCGCTTTCAGCAGGTCGTGCTTTAAAACAATATGCAAGTGAACATTTAACAGCGAAGCAAATTGCGAAAGCGAGTTTAGAAATTGCTGGCGATATTTGTGTTTATACAAACCACAACATAATTGTGGAAGAATTGTAGAATCGTAAGGGAGGCATTCTATATGCATTTACATTTTACTCCGCGTCAAATTGTGGAAAAATTAGATCAATACATTATCGGTCAAAAAGATGCGAAGAAAGCGGTTGCTGTAGCTTTAAGAAATCGATACCGCCGAAGTAAATTAGCTGAAAATCTACGTGATGAAATTGCACCTAAAAATATTTTAATGATTGGACCGACAGGTGTTGGTAAAACAGAGGTAGCACGACGAATGGCGAAACTCGTTGGAGCACCTTTTATTAAGGTTGAAGCTACGAAATTTACAGAAGTTGGATATGTGGGTAGAGATGTTGAATCGATGGTACGTGACCTTGTGGAAACGTCCGTTCGTATCGTGAAAGAAGAAATGGTAGTTAAAGTACAAGACAAAGCAGAAGAACAAGCGAACCAACGTCTTGTTGAAATTTTAGTGCCGAGTCCGGAGAAGCAATCTGGATTTAAAAACCCATTAGAAATGCTATTTGGTGGCACTCAAAATTCGAATCAAACAACAGATTCACAGGAAGATGTTGAAATCGAAAAGAAACGTCAAGATGTGGAAAGAAAGCTTGCTGCGGGGCTTCTTGAAGATGAAATTGTATCGATTGAAGTGACTGAACAACAGTCTTCTATGTTCGATATGTTGCAAGGAACTGGCATGGAACAAATGGGGATGAATTTCCAAGATGCGTTAGGAAGTTTTATGCCGAAAAAAACAAAAAAACGTAAACTTTCTGTAAAAGAAGCAAGAAAAGTCTTGACAAATGAGGAAGCACAGCGCTTAATTGATATGGATGAAGTTACACAAGAGGCTGTTTATCGTGCTGAACAGCTCGGGATTATTTTTATCGATGAAATTGACAAAATTGCTGGTAAGCAGTCGAATAGCGTAGATGTATCACGTGAAGGTGTGCAACGTGACATTTTACCAATTGTAGAAGGATCAAATGTTGCGACAAAATACGGATCAGTAAAAACGGATTATATTTTATTCGTTGCAGCTGGAGCGTTTCATATGTCTAAACCGTCAGATTTAATTCCGGAATTACAAGGGAGATTTCCGATTCGAGTAGAATTAACAAAATTATCAACTGATGATTTTGTTAAAATATTAATCGAGCCTGACAATGCGTTGATTAAACAATATATGGCTTTATTAGCGACTGAAGGTATAGAAATTGAATTTTCAGACGAAGCTATTCGTAAGATTGCTGAGATTGCTTATCAAGTTAATCAGGATACAGATAATATTGGAGCAAGAAGACTTCATACGATTATGGAGAAGCTCCTTGAAGATTTATCGTTTGAAGCATCTGAAATTACGTTAGAGAAAATAACGATAACACCTCAATACGTTGAGGAGAAATTAGCAACGATTGCTAAAAATAAAGATGTGAGCCAGTTTATTTTGTAATAGTGTCATCAGGTGACTCGCCCTAGTTTCCAAGTGATGAAAAAATATGTGAGTAACATGTAGGAGGAACTTTTGAAATGGAATTATTAGCAAAAACAAGAAAATTAAATGCGTTATTACAGAGCGCAGCAGGAAAGCCTGTAAACTTTAGAGAAATGTCTGACACAATGTGTGAAGTAATCGAAGCGAACGTATTCGTAGTAAGCCGTCGTGGTAAATTACTAGGTTATGCAATTCACCAACAAATCGAGAATGAGCGTATGAAACAAATGCTTGCAGAACGTCAATTCCCAGAAGAGTATACACAAAGCTTATTCAACATTACAGAAACATCTTCAAACTTAGATGTAAACAGTGCTTACACAGCATTCCCAGTAGAAAATAAAGAATTATTTGGTCAAGGTTTAACTACAATCGTACCGATCGTTGGTGGCGGTGAGCGTCTAGGTACATTAGTTTTAGCTCGTCTTGGTCAAGAGTTCTTAGATGATGATTTAATTCTTGCTGAGTACAGCTCAACTGTTGTAGGTATGGAAATTTTACGTGAAAAAGCAGAAGAAATCGAAGAAGAAGCACGTAGCAAAGCTGTTGTTCAAATGGCGATCAGCTCATTATCTTACAGTGAGTTAGAAGCGATCGAGCACATCTTCGAAGAATTAAACGGAACAGAAGGTTTACTTGTTGCAAGTAAAATTGCTGACCGCGTAGGAATCACTCGTTCGGTAATCGTAAATGCACTTCGTAAATTAGAAAGTGCTGGTGTAATTGAGTCGCGTTCTTTAGGTATGAAAGGAACATACATTAAAGTATTAAACGACAAATTCTTACATGAACTTGCTAAATTAAAAACAAACTAATTTAAAAAACTCTCCTCATTCTTTGAGGAGAGTTTTTTTGTGTATAACAGATTGATGTTGTTAGCAAATAGCGTCATAATCCCATTTTTGTGAAAAACTATGAATTGCATTTCACTTTTTTGCTTAAAAGAAATGCAGGCTGGTAATACTAGAATTCGAGTATGAACAAAGAAAGTTTTACATTGTTCGCATTTTCGACTTGATTGTAATATTTCAGTATGATATAGTAAGCAGTGGTGTCAGTACAAAGTACACACGTTTACTGATTTAAGTGTTGGTGCTACGTTTGTAGTTTCGCTTAGAGATGAAGTAAACGGAGGATATCAAAAACCATTTAGGAGGAACTATATTATGTCAGTAATTTCTATGAAGCAATTGCTTGAAGCTGGTGTTCATTTCGGACATCAAACTCGTCGTTGGAACCCAAAAATGAAGCGTTACATTTTCACAGAGCGTAACGGTATCTACATCATCGACTTACAAAAAACTGTGAAAAAAGTTGAGGAAGCTTTCAAAGTTATGCGTGACATCGCTGCTGAAGGCGGAGACATCTTATTCGTAGGTACTAAAAAACAAGCACAAGAAGCTATTAAAGAAGAAGCAACTCGTGCTGGTATGTACTTCGTTAACCAACGTTGGTTAGGTGGAACTTTAACTAACTTCCAAACAATCCAAAAGCGTATCAAGCGTCTTAAAGACATCGAAAGAATGCAAGAAGATGGTACTTTCGAAGTACTACCTAAGAAAGAAGTTGTTCAACTTAAAAAAGAGTTAGAGCGTCTTGAGAAATTCTTAGGCGGTATTAAAGATATGAAAGGTCTTCCAAGTGCATTATTCGTAGTAGACCCTCGTAAAGAGCGTATTGCAGTTGCTGAAGCACGCAAATTACACATTCCAATCATCGGTATCGTTGATACAAACTGTGATCCAGACGAAATCGATCACGTTATCCCAGCAAACGATGATGCAATTCGTGCTGTAAAACTTCTTACATCTAAAATGGCAGACGCGATCCTTGAAGCAAAACAAGGTGAAGAAACTGTTACTGCGTAACAAAGTTGGAAAGGTGATAAGGGGTTCGGCCTTTTATCACCTTTTTTAAGGTATAAACACCTTTATAAAAGGTATAAATACATATTTTAGGAGGATGAAAAGTATGGCAATCACTGCACAAATGGTAAAAGAATTACGTGAAAAAACTGGCGCAGGTATGATGGACTGCAAAAAAGCTTTAACAGAAACTAACGGCGACATGGAGAAGGCAATTGACTTCTTACGTGAAAAAGGTATCGCGAAAGCTGCTAAAAAAGCAGACCGCATCGCTGCTGAAGGTTTAACTTTCATCGAAACAAACGGTAACGACGGTTTAATCTTAGAATTAAACTCTGAAACTGATTTCGTTGCGAAAAACGAAGGTTTCCAAACATTAATTAAAGAATTAGCTGCTCACTTATTAGCTAACAAACCGGCTAACGTTGAAGAAGCTATGGCTCAAACAATGGAAAACGGCAAAAAAGTAGAAGAGCACATCAACGAAGCAATCGCTAAAATTGGTGAAAAACTTACACTTCGTCGTTTCGAAATCGTATCAAAAACTGATGCAGATGCATTCGGCGCTTACCTACACATGGGTGGACGCATTGGTGTATTAACAGTTCTTGAAGGTTCTACTGATGAAGCGGCTGCTAAAGATGTTGCAATGCACATTGCTGCAGTTAACCCTAAATACATCGACCGCGATGCTGTAACAGCTGAAGAAGTTGAGCATGAGCGTCAAGTATTAACACAACAAGCATTAAACGAAGGCAAGCCTGAAAAAATCGTTGCAAAAATGGTTGAAGGCCGTCTTGGCAAATTCTTCGAAGAAATTTGCTTACTTGACCAAGCATTCGTTAAAAACCCTGATATGAAAGTTCGTCAGTTCGTTGAGTCTAAAGGCGGAACATTAAAAGGATTCGTTCGCTACGCTGTTGGTGAAGGTATCGAAAAACGTGAAGACAACTTTGCTGAAGAAGTAATGAACCAAGTAAAAGGTAGTAACTAATACAGATTAGGGAACACATTGTGTTCCCTTTTTTAAAATAAAGATGTAAGCAATTGGAGGTTCATTATGAGTAAACCGAAATATAATCGTGTCGTTTTAAAGCTGAGTGGAGAAGCTTTAGCTGGCGAGCAAGGATTTGGAATTAACCCAGCTGTTATTAAATCAGTTGCGGAACAAGTGAAAGAAATTGCAGAACTTGATGTAGAGGTTGCTGTTGTTGTTGGTGGCGGTAACATTTGGCGTGGGAAAATTGGAAGTGAGATGGGCATGGATCGTGCAGGAGCAGATTACATGGGCATGTTAGCGACAGTTATGAATTCATTAGCTCTTCAAGATAGCTTGGAGAATATCGGAATTCAAACTCGCGTACAAACTTCAATTGAGATGCGTCAAGTGGCAGAGCCTTACATTCGTCGTAAAGCAGTTCGTCACTTAGAGAAGAAACGTGTTGTTATCTTTGCAGCAGGTACAGGTAATCCATACTTCTCTACAGATACAACAGCAGCATTACGTGCAGCAGAAATTGAAGCAGACGTAATTTTAATGGCGAAAAACAATGTAGATGGCGTATATAATGCGGATCCATCTATTGACCCAACAGCTACGAAATACGAAACGCTTACTTACTTAGATGTATTAAAAGAAGGTTTAGGTGTAATGGATTCTACAGCTTCTTCTCTATGTATGGATAATGATATTCCATTAATTGTATTCTCAGTTATGGAAAAAGGTAATATTAAACGTGCCGTTTTAGGTGAAAATATTGGAACAGTTGTAAGGGGGAAATAAATATGGGACAACAAGTATTAAAGTCTTCAAATGAAAAAATGGAAAAAGCAGTTGCTGCTTATTCTCGTGAATTAGCAACAGTTCGTGCTGGCCGTGCAAGCGCGTCTGTATTAGATAAAGTACAAGTTGATTACTATGGTGCACCAACACCAGTTGTGCAATTAGCGAACATTACAGTTCCAGAAGCACGTTTACTTGTAATTCAACCTTATGATAAAACTTCTATCGGTGATATCGAAAAAGCAATTTTAAAAGCAGATTTAGGCTTAAACCCTTCTAATGACGGAACTGTAATTCGTATTGCATTCCCTGCATTAACAGAAGAGCGTCGTCGTGATCTTGTAAAAGTTGTGAAAAAATATGCTGAAGAAGCAAAAGTTGCTGTTCGTAACGTACGTCGTGACGGTAACGACGATCTTAAAAAGCTTGAAAAAGCTGGCGAGATTACAGAAGATGATTTAAGAGGATATACTGAAGATATCCAAAAAGAAACAGATAAATATATTGCAAAAGTTGACGAAATCGCAAAAAACAAAGAAAAAGAAATCATGGAAGTGTAATAGCGATACCTTCGCAAATATGACCCTCTTCTTAAGGGGGTCTTTTTACACTTTTAGGCATACGTCTGCTTGCTGGAGGGTATGAATGATGTTTAAAAACTTTCCTTTTTTTAAAGGTAAAAAGGACACATCGTTTGATCATCTCGTTGAAGAAGTAAAAAAAGGATATATCCCAGAACATATTGCGATCATTATGGATGGTAATGGAAGATGGGCGAAGAGGAGAGCAATGCCTCGTATTGCGGGACATCATGAAGGTATGCAAGTTGTAAAGAAAATTACAAAATTTGCAAGTAAACTTAATGTGAAAGTGTTAACTCTCTATGCTTTTTCGACTGAGAACTGGAAAAGACCGAAAAAGGAAGTTGATTATTTAATGAAGCTTCCAGAAGAATTTTTAGGTACATTTTTACCAGAATTGATTGAAGAAAACGTACAAGTCCGAGTAATAGGGCAACAAGATCGTCTTCCTACGCATACACGCAGAGCGATGGAGAAGGCCATGGAAGAGACGAAAGAGAATACGGGATTAATTCTTAATTTCGCGTTAAACTATGGAAGTCGAGATGAAATCGTTTCTGCTGTGCAACATATGATGAAAGATAGTGAGGAAGGAAAAGTTCGTGTTGAAGATGTAAGTGAAGAAATGCTTTCTTCCTACTTAATGACGAGTTCTTTACCTGACCCAGAGTTGTTAATCCGTACGAGCGGAGAGCTACGTATTAGTAATTTCATGTTATGGCAAATTGCATATTCGGAATTTTGGTTTACAGATGTGTATTGGCCAGATTTTACCGAGGAACATTTGCTAAATGCGATTACAGACTTTCAACATAGAGGGCGCAGATTCGGAGGCGTGTAGAAAGAGAGGGTTTGGTAGTGAAACAGAGAATTATTACTGGAGTGGTTGCTGCCGCGCTATTCATTCCCATCGTAATTTACGGTGGCGTGCCTTTTACGGTTTTAGTGTATGCACTTGCTTCTATAGGTTTATATGAATTAATTCGTATGAATAAGCTTACGCTTATTTCAGTACCAACAGTTTTAGCTGCAGTATTATTATGGATTATTTTAATTCCAAGTAGTGCATCGGAACTGTTTACTTGGATTGGATTAGGTAAATTAGAAATCACATTTGTGATTGTTTTATTACTTTTATCATATACAGTCCTTTCTAAGAATACATTTACTTTTGACAATGCTTCATTTTTACTAATGGCAACAACATATGTTGCAATGGGATTCTTATATCTGAATGAAACGAGGATATTAGGAATTAAATATGTATTTTGTGCATTATTTGTTATATGGGCTACTGATTCAGGCGCATATTTCGTAGGAAAAGCATTAGGAAAAAGAAAATTATGGCCAGAAATTAGTCCAAACAAAACGATTGAAGGTTCATTAGGTGGTATCGTTTGTGGAATTATTGTGGCACTTGTTTACAACATGTTCTTCCCAGTTGAATCGAATGTATTGATTTTAATTGCGCTGACAATTATCATTTCTATTTTTGGACAAATTGGTGATTTAGTGCAATCTGCTTTTAAGCGTCATTATGGCGTAAAAGATTCAGGTACAATTTTACCTGGGCATGGTGGTATATTAGATCGAACAGATAGTTGGTTATTCGTTTTACCAATTCTCTACTTCTTATTACAATATAATTAATGAATGAACGAGGGGTTGGAATCATGAAAAACATTAGTTTATTAGGTGCAAGCGGATCAATTGGTACACAAACTTTAGATGTATTACGCTCGCACCCAGACCAATTCCGTCTCGTTGCTTTTTCTGTAGGGAAAAATATTGACTACGCAGTAAAGGTCATTCAAGAATTTTCTCCACAAATTGTCTCTGTGCAAAGAGAGGAAGATGTTTTAAAATTACAAGCTGTTTCTGGTAATACAAAAATTGTATATGGTAGTGAAGGGCTTTTAGAAGTAGCATTACATCCAGATGCGGAGATTGTAGTAAACGCTGTTGTAGGTAGCGTAGGGTTATTACCAACACTTCGTGCAATTGAGGCGAAAAAAACAATTGGAATTGCAAACAAAGAAACGTTAGTAACTGCAGGGCATCTTGTAATGGAAGCAGCGCGAAAACATAATGTTTCGTTACTTCCAGTAGACAGTGAACATTCAGCTATTTTTCAATGCTTGAATGGTGAAAATGAAAAAAGAATTTCTCGACTAATTATAACGGCTTCTGGTGGAAGTTTCCGTGATAAAACGAGAGATGAATTGCATCATGTGACCGTAGAAGATGCGCTTCGACATCCAAACTGGTCAATGGGTTCGAAAATTACAATTGATTCTGCTACAATGATGAATAAGGGGCTAGAAGTAATTGAAGCACATTGGCTTTTTGGTATCCCTTATGAGCAAATCGATGTTGTTTTACATAAAGAAAGTATTATTCATTCTATGGTTGAATTTGAAGATCGTAGTGTGATGGCACAGCTTGGCTCACCTGATATGCGAGTACCAATTCAATACGCGCTTACATATCCTGATCGATTACCTCTTTCAGACACAAAGCAGTTAAACTTATGGGAAATAGGAACGTTGCATTTTGAGAAGATGAACCAAGAGCGTTTCCGTTGCCTACGTTTTGCGTATGAAGCTGGAAAAGCAGGTGGAAGTATGCCAGCTGTAATGAATGCAGCGAATGAAGTAGCTGTTGAAGCTTTTTTACAAAAGAGAATTGGTTTCTTAACAGTGGAAGACCTCATTGAAAAAGCAATGAACCATCACAATGTCATTGCACGTCCGAGCTTAGAGGAAATTCTGGAAATTGATGCAGCCACAAGACGGTTTGTGATGGAACAAATTTAGCAAAGGTGGTATGGAATTGAATACAGCGATTGCCTTTATATTAATTTTCGGTGCACTCGTATTTTTCCATGAGCTAGGGCATCTATATTTCGCAAAAAGAGCAGGTATTTTATGCCGCGAGTTTGCGATTGGTTTTGGTCCGAAAATATTCTCATTTGAAAAGAATGAAACGGTGTATACGATTCGATTACTGCCCCTTGGTGGCTATGTAAGAATGGCTGGCGAGGATGCAGACACAGTTGAGTTAAAGCCTGGGAAAAAGGTTGGCCTTGTATTAAATGCAAAAGACGAAGTTGCAAAATTAGTTTTTGATGGATATGAAAAGTATCCCAATGTTCGCGTTATCGAAGTCGAACAAGCTGATTTAGAGCATAATTTAACAATTTCGGGTTATGAAGAGTACGAGGAAGAGCTTCAAACATTCCGAGTGAACGAGAAGGCTCGTATTATTACTGCCGGTGAAGAAATTCAAATTGCTCCGTATAATAGGCAGTTTGGCTCTAAGAAATTAGGACAACGTGCGTTAACAATCTTTGCGGGCCCTGCAATGAACTTCATTTTAGCATTTGTTATTTTTGTGATTCTTGGATTTGTACAAGGTGTTCCTGTTGACAAACCAATGGTCGGAAAAGTGATGGAGAATAGTGCAGCAGAGCAAGCTGGATTAAAAGAAAATGATACAATTCAAGCTATTGATGGGAAAAACACAAGTACATGGAAAGATGTTGTTACCATTGTACGTGAAAATCCAAATAAAGAAATTACGTTACAAGTAAAGCGTGATAGTGAACAGTTTAATGTGAAAGTAACGCCAACGCTTGATAAAGAAGGTAAAGAAGAAGTTGGTAGAATTGGTGTTTACTCTCCTGTAGAGAAAACAGTGATGGGTTCTATTAAATCGGGTTTTGAACAAACATACCAATGGACGAAACTAATTTTTGAGTCTCTTGTGAAATTAGTAACTGGTCAATTCTCTATTAATGAGTTGTCAGGTCCAGTAGGAATTTATAATCTAACAGATCAAGTTGTAGATTATGGATTTACGCGTGTTTTAAGTTTAGCAGCCGTTTTAAGTATTAACCTTGGTTTATTTAATTTACTACCAGTTCCTGCTTTAGACGGTGGACGTTTGTTCTTCTTCTTAATTGAGGCATTGCGTGGGAAACCAATTGATCGCCAAAAAGAAGGAATGGTTCACTTTATTGGTTTTGCATTATTAATGTTACTTATGTTAGTTGTAACTTGGAATGACATTCGTAAGTTTTTCTTGTAAAATAAAGTGAAACTTATAATGAAATAGAGCTCGTAGAATAAAATCCCTCACCTAACTCGAGGTGAGGGGTTTTCCTGCGTGTAAGAGTAAAATGAAGAGGTGCGAATAAATGAAACAAAGTATGGTATTCAGTCCTACATTACGTGAAGTTCCAGCTGATGCGGAGATTAAGAGTCATCAGTTATTACTTCGTGCAGGTTTTATGCGTCAAAATGCTTCTGGTATTTATAGTTTTCTACCATTTGGATTAAAAGTACTACACAAAGTAGAACGTATCGTTCGAGAAGAGATGGAGCGCGCAGGTGCCGTAGAATTATTAATGCCAGCGATGCAAGCTGCAGAATTATGGCAAGAGTCAGGTCGTTGGTATTCTTACGGATCTGAATTAATGCGTATGAAAGATCGTAACGCTCGTGAATTTGCATTAGGAGCGACACATGAAGAAGTAATTACAGATCTTGTACGTGATGAAGTGAAATCGTATAAAAAATTACCGTTAACATTATATCAAATTCAAACAAAATTCCGTGATGAACAAAGACCTCGTTTCGGTTTATTACGTGGAAGAGAGTTTCTAATGAAAGATGCATACTCTTTCCATGCTACGCAAGAGAGCTTAGATGAAGTGTACGATCGCTTATACAAAGCATACTCTAACATCTTTGCTCGTTGTGGCTTGAATTTCCGTGCGGTTATTGCTGATTCTGGAGCAATGGGTGGAAAAGATACACATGAATTTATGGTATTATCTGATGTTGGTGAAGATACAATTGCATACTCTGATACATCTGATTACGCAGCGAACATCGAAATGGCTCCTGTTGTAGCTACGTATACGAAGAGTGACGAAGCAGAAAAAGAGCTTGAAAAAGTAGCAACACCAGACCAAAAAGCAATTGAAGAAGTATCTGCATTCTTAAACATCGAAGCTGACAAGTGCATTAAGTCTATGGTATTTAAAGTAGATGAGAAATTAGTAGTGGTACTTGTTCGTGGTGATCATGAAGTAAACGATGTAAAAGTGAAAAATGTATACGGTGCTTCAGTTGTTGAGCTTGCCTCTCATGAAGAAGTAAAAGAATTATTAAATTGTGAAGTTGGTTCATTAGGACCGATTGGTGTAAATGGTGATATCGAAATTATCGCTGATCACGCTGTAGCATCAATTGTCAACGGATGTTCAGGAGCGAACGAAGAAGGATTCCATTATGTAAATGTAAATCCAGAACGTGACTTTAAAGTAAGTCAATATACGGATTTACGCTTCATTCAAGAAGGAGACCAATCTCCAGACGGAAACGGGACAATTCTTTTCGCACGCGGAATTGAAGTTGGTCATGTATTCAAATTAGGAACTCGTTATAGTGAAGCAATGAACGCAACATTCCTAGATGAAAACGGAAAAACACAACCACTTATTATGGGTTGTTACGGCATTGGTGTGTCTCGTACAGTGGCAGCAATTGCAGAGCAGTTTAATGATGAGAACGGTTTAGTTTGGCCAAAAGCTGTAGCACCGTTCCATGTGCATGTAATTCCAGTGAATATGAAATCTGATGCACAACGTGAAATGGGTGAAAACATCTACAACTCATTACAAGAGCAAGGATATGAAGTATTACTAGATGATCGTGCAGAACGTGCAGGTGTTAAATTTGCTGATGCTGATTTATTCGGCCTTCCAGTTCGCGTGACAGTTGGTAAAAAAGCAGACGAAGGTATTGTAGAAGTGAAAGTACGTGCTACAGGTGAGTCTGAAGAAGTAAAAGTAGAAGAACTTCAAACATATATTGCTAATATTTTAAAATAGGAAGAGGTACCTCGTAATGAGGTACCTTCTCTTTCTTTGTAAACGTATTTTGTAAAAGAAGAAGGGAGAAATCTTTCTTTGTAGTACGTTTCAATTTATAATAGCAAATGGAAGGAGAGTGCTTATGTCTTTAACAAATGAACAAAAAGAGCGATTTCAAATTTTGCTCCAGCAGTTGCAAATACCAGACGACCTTATAAATCAATATTTACAAGGCGGTGGTATTGAAAGGCTCGTTATCGATAAAGCGAATAAAAGTTGGCATTTTAATTTACAAGTGCCACGTATTTTGCCTACAGAATTATATGAATTGCTAGAAACAAAGCTTAAGCAATCATTTTCTCATATTGCAAGAACAACATTTGCATTAGAAACAGAGAATAAACAATTTACTGAAGAAGAAGTGAGGGCGTATTGGCCACTTTGTACGGAACGAATTACATTTTCACCTATGTTTGCTTATTTAAAGAAGCAGCTTCCGCAGGTGAATGGAGTGAAGTTACTTATAAATGTGAATAATGAGCTGGAATCTACTGCTTTAAAGAAAAACGTTGCAAAACCAGTAGGGGATCAATACGAGGCTTTCGGATTCCCGCGTTTCCAGTTAGACACACATATACAGCAAAATACAGAAGAAATGCAAAAGTTTCGTGAGCAAACGCAACAAGAAGACCGTGAGCGTGTTATACAAGCTATGGAAGAAATGGCAAAGAAGCAAGCTGAAGAAAGCAGCGTTGTGCATGAAGGACCGATTACACTTGGGTATCTTATTAAGCCGGATGAAGAGATTACACCGATGCGAGAAATTCAAGATGAAGAAAGAAGAAAAACAGTTCAAGGATATGTCTTCCATGTGGAAACAAAAGAACTTCGTAGTGGACGTACGTTATTAACTTTAAAAATAACGGATTATACAGATTCTATTATGATTAAAATGTTCTCACGTGATAAAGAAGATATTCCAATGCTACAATCCTTGAAAAAAGGAATGTGGGTGAAGGCTCGTGGTTCTGTCCAAAATGATACATTTGTTCGAGATTTAGTAATGATTGCAAATGATATTAATGAAATAACAGGACCGTCTCGTAAAGATAAAGCACCAGAAGGTGAAAAAAGAGTAGAGCTTCATCTTCATACTCCAATGAGTCAAATGGATGCTGTTACTCCAGTTTCTAAGCTTGTTGCTCAAGCTGGTAAATGGGGACATGAGGCTATTGCGGTTACAGACCATGCTGTGGCTCAGTCGTTCCCGGAAGCATATTCTGCGGGGAAAAAGGCTGGAGTTAAAGTTATATACGGTGTAGAAGCGAATTTAGTTAATGACGGTGTACCAATAGCGTATAACGAAGCGCATCGTTTACTTGCAGAGGAGACGTATGTTGTTTTCGACGTTGAGACGACAGGTTTATCAGCTGTATACGATACAGTTATTGAATTAGCTGCTGTAAAAGTAAAAGGTGGCGAAATAATTGATCGCTTTGAATCTTTTGCAAATCCACATCAACCATTATCAGCAACGATCATTGAATTAACAGGTATTACAGATGATATGTTGACCGACGCACCAGAAGTAGATGAAGTGTTTAAAAAGTTTGAGGAATGGATGGGTGACCATACACTTGTTGCTCATAACGCAAGTTTTGATATGGGCTTTATTAACGTAGGATTTAAAAAAGCTGGTTTAGAAAAAACGAAAAATCCAGTAATAGATACGTTAGAGCTTGCACGATTTTTATTCCCAGAAATGAAAAATCATCGTTTAAATACGTTATGTAAAAAGATGGACATTGAATTAACTCAGCATCACCGTGCGATTTATGATACAGAAGCAACGGGATACTTACTAGTGAAAATGTTAAAAGATGTGATTGAAAAAGGTTTTGAATATCACGATCAATTAAACGATAGTATGGGACAAGGGGATGCATATAAGCGCGGGCGTCCAAGTCATATGACATTACTTGCTACATCGGATGTTGGATTGAAAAATTTATATAAACTTGTTTCATATTCTCATCTAAATTACTTTTACCGTGTACCACGAGTACCAAGATCACTATTAAAAAAATATCGTGAAGGTATTCTAGTAGGAACAGCTTGTGATAAAGGTGAAGTATTTGAGGCAATGATGCAAAAAGCTCCTGAAGAGGTAGAAGAAATTGCGCAGTTCTACGATTACATTGAAGTAATGCCACCAGAAGTGCTACGTCATTTAGTAGAGCGTGAACTTGTTCGGGATGAGGGGCAATTAAAAACAATTATTTCGAACTTAGTAAAACTAGGTGAGACGTTAGATAAACCAGTTGTCGCTACTGGAAACGTGCATTACTTAGATCCAGAAGATGCAATGTATCGCAAAATTTTAGTTAGTTCGCAGGGCGGAGCCAATCCGTTAAACCGACATTCATTACCACCTGTACATTTCCGTACAACCGATGAAATGTTAGAGTGTTTCTCATTCTTAGGTGAAGACGTAGCGAAAGAAATTGTCGTAACGAATACACAAAAGATTGCATCATTAATTGGCGATGTTCATCCAGTAAAAGATGATCTATACACACCAAAAATTGAAGGTGCAGATGATGAAACGCGTGATATGAGTTATAAAATGGCGCGTAGCATTTATGGTGAAGAGTTACCTGAAATTGTAGAAGCGCGTTTAGAAAAAGAATTAAAAAGTATCATCGGGCATGGATTCGCCGTAATTTATTTAATTTCACATAAGCTTGTGAAAAAATCGTTAGTAGATGGATATCTAGTAGGTTCGCGTGGATCGGTAGGTTCATCATTCGTTGCAACGATGATGGAAATTACAGAAGTAAATCCATTACCACCACACTATGTATGTCCGAAGTGTAAGCAATCAGAATTCTTTAATGATGGTTCTGTAGGTTCTGGTTTTGACTTACCGGATAAAGAATGTCCAACTTGTAATATTCCATATGTAAAAGATGGACATGACATTCCGTTCGAAACGTTCCTTGGATTTAAAGGAGATAAGGTACCCGATATCGATTTGAGTGCGACACGTTCTTAACTGAAAAGGTTAAGCACTAGCATCTGCTAGTAGAACTGCTATTCCGAAGTATGGAATGATGGGGTAACGGCCTGAAACATACTCACTGAAGCTACGGCAAGCGATAGCGATATTGCAAACATCAACATCGTTTGAAGCCCGTTAAAGTAGGCTGAAGTTCACCCTAACGTTAAGACGAGGAAAGGGAGGTAGAAACCTTCTGTGAATGATAGGTCTGGTGTCTATAAAATTCCTATGGTTAGAATCAGTAGAATCACTGGGACGAACCCTCGACTGACTTTTCGTGAATGTCACGTTATAGAAATGTAACGGGGTCCAAAGAGGACTTCCAAGTGTGGATGAGTAAGCGTTTGGTTATGAAAATCCATACTGTGTTACAGGCACAGTCAAGCTTGGCGGAATTTAGGGGGAACCTAAGGGAATTATGTACAGATAGGAATAGTGGAACGTGTGAAGCTTTCGACATAAGAGAAGGTTGCACTTCGATGACGATGGTATGTGGAAAGGCGAATGCTATAACACATTTTACGAAAGTGGCAGTAGTGCCGTAGTACCGCTTACTGAAATGCCGAAGATGACTGAATAACCAATAAGTCGGAGGATAAAAACATTTCAGAGGGAAGGGCACAAGTCGTTAACGTCGAAACAAAACCTACAAAAGTCAGATTCGTGTATGACTAAAGAGAAACGAAAACTTCATAAAGAAGTGATTAGTTGGCTGACTTAATGATTCAAAAATTAAGAAACAATGAATATTTTGGCTTACAATCAACTTTTGATAATCTTTATCAAGAAAGCAAAAAGGGTCGATATTTCAAAAGCATTTATGAGCTGATTGTTTCTGAAGAAAATATTCGATTAGCCTTTCGCAATTTAAAAAGCAACACGGGTAGTAAAACGAAAGGTACAAATGGACACACAATAAAGCATCTTAATAAAATAGATGCCGACAAGCTAATCAAATTAACGAAAAAGAGATTAGAAAACTACATGCCACATGCAGTAAGACGTGTGTTTATACCAAAGCCAAATGGAAAAATGCGACCTTTAGGGATTCCAACGATTGAAGACCGATTAATTCAGCAAATGTTCCTGCAAGTTTTGGAACCGATTGTTGAAGGGAAATTTCATCCACAAAGCTATGGTTTTCGACCAAAACGAAGCACTCATGACGCTTTAGCTAGGTGTTATCATATGGTCAATCACAGTCATCAACATTTTGTAGTGGACATAGATATTAAAGGTTTCTTTGATAACGTTAATCATAAAAAGCTAATGAGGCAACTATGGACAATTGGAATGCAGGACAAAAGAGTTTTATCTATCATCAAAAAAATGCTGAATGCGGAAATTACAGGTGAAGGCATTCCTGTTAAAGGAACTCCTCAAGGTGGTATTTTATCTCCATTGCTAGCCAATGTTGTATTAAATGAACTTGACTGGTGGGTGTCAAACCAATGGGAAACAAAATCGACGAGAGTGCCTTATAAATTGAAACGCAATAAAACGGATGCACTTAAAAAGACAAGGTTAAAACCGATGTATCTAGTAAGATATGCGGATGACTTTAAAATCTTCACAAATTCATACGAAAACGCTAGAAAGATTAAAATAGCGGTTGAAAAATGGCTCAAGGAAAGATTAGGTCTTGAGATAAGTGAAGAAAAAAGTAAAATCACAAACTTACGGAAAAACGGTACAGACTTTTTAGGGATTCGCTTTAGAGCAGTTCAGAAGGGAAATGCTAAAACTGGTTATATTGTAAATTCTAAAATGGACCCGAAAGCGAAAGATAAAGTATTGGGTGTCATTAGGCATCAATTAGTGAAACTAAGAAAAAGTCCTACTCCAGAAAAAGTAATGAACTTTAACTCGAACATTCTCGGTTTGCATAATTATTACAAAATTGCGACCAGAATTTCTCAAGATTTTAATGAGATAAGACATAAAGTTCATCCGAATATAAAATCATTGATGTTTAGAAACATCTTTGTTTATACAAAGGAAACGAACAATGTCATTGATAAATTTTATGGAGATTACAATTGTCCGAGATTTAAAAGTAATGGATTACTCGTTTATCCGATTGAAGCAATCCGACATGATATTCGAGGACAAAGGAAACCTGAATTCACAATTTATTGTGTAAAAGATAGGAAGTCCACCCATAAAGAATTAATACATGTGTCTGTGCGTGAAATCGAAATGTTTCGTAAAGGAATATATAAAGCAAAAAGTGTTCTGTATGAAAACAACCGCTTAAGTAAATATGTTGCTCAAAAAGGATGTTGTGGAATAACAGGAGAACGATTGACTCCTCATAATGCTATATGTCACCACATCAAGCCAACAGCTCAAGGCGGTAGTGATGAATATGATAACTTGATTATTATTAATAAGAAATATCATACGTTAATTCACAATAAAGACCCTCTTGCAAATAAAGGTTACAAAAAACTGTTAGCCAAGTTTGAAAAGAAAGCTTTAAATAAATTAAATAAGCTGAGAACGGAAGTAGGAAATCCAAAACTTAGCTTATAAACTTCGACAAAGTTAACGATGGAACGCCGTGTGAGTGTGAAAGCCTCACGCACGGTGTGGAGTGGGGGAAAAGCTGGAGATAATATCAAATGCTTACCTATCACTATATTTCTCCGGGGAATACCAACCACGTGCCCATAACTATACGAAAGTACTATTCGGTGAAGATTATGTATATCGTGCAGGAACGATTGGTACAGTTGCGGAAAAAACTGCTTATGGATATGTAAAGGGTTATGCAAATGATCATAACTTAACGATTCGAAATGCAGAAATTGACCGCTTAGTAGCAGGATGTACCGGTGTAAAACGTACAACAGGACAGCATCCAGGTGGTATTATCGTTGTGCCAGATTATATGGACATTTTTGATTTCTCACCAATACAGTATCCAGCAGATTCAATAGGTGCTGAGTGGAGAACGACACACTTTGACTTCCACTCTATTCATGATAATTTATTGAAGCTTGATATACTAGGACACGATGATCCGACAGTTATTCGTATGTTACAAGATTTAAGTGGTATTGATCCAAAAACAATCCCAACGGATGATCCAGAAGTAATGAAAATTTTCTCAGGGCCAGAATCGTTAGGCGTAACGGAAGAACAAATTAACTGTAAAACAGGTACACTTGGTATACCAGAGTTTGGTACGAAATTCGTAAGACAGATGTTAGAAGAGACGAAACCGACGACATTCTCAGAGTTAGTCCAAATTTCTGGATTATCACATGGTACGGACGTATGGCTTGGTAATGCAAACGAGTTAATTTATAACGGTACATGTACGCTGAGTGAAGTTATCGGTTGTCGTGATGACATCATGGTATATTTAATCTATCAAGGTTTAGACCCATCATTAGCCTTCAAAATCATGGAGTCAGTACGTAAAGGTAAAGGTGTACCAGAAGAATGGGAAGAGGACATGAAAAGTAATAATGTACCAGGTTGGTATATTGATTCATGTAAGAAGATTAAGTACATGTTCCCGAAAGCCCATGCGGCTGCTTACGTACTTATGGCCGTGCGTATCGCATACTTTAAAGTGCATTTCGCGCTTTTATTCTATGCGGCATACTTTACGGTTCGTGCAGATGACTTTGACGTAGAAGCGATGGCAAAAGGTTCAGCATCTATACGTGCAAGAATTGATGAAATTGCGCAAAAAGGTTTAGATGCAGCACCGAAAGAGAAGAGTTTATTGACGGTACTAGAAATGACACTTGAAATGTGTGAGCGTGGATACTCATTCCAAAAGGTGGATTTATATCGCTCACATGCAACAGACTTTATTATTGATGGAGACTCATTAATCCCTCCATTTAATGCGGTGCCTGGTCTTGGTACAAACGCAGCTTTAAGTATTGTGGAAGCACGTAAAAATGGAGAATTCTTATCAAAAGAAGACTTGCAGCAGCGTAGTAAGATTTCGAAAACAATTATTGAGTATTTAGATAGTCAAGGTTGTTTAGGTGATTTGCCGGATCAAAACCAGTTATCGCTGTTCTGATAGGTAGGAAAAGTCTTTGCAAATCAACATTTGGTATGGTATACTATTAACCGAGATAACCATGTCATGTATATTGTGTGAAAAGAAGAGTGGGGAAACCCACTCTTTCGTGTTACTATCTACATTTTATTGATGTGGAGAGGTAAGAAATTTCTGTCGTATATACATATTTTGTTACAAGTTTTACTTCTTAAATTTGGTAATACTAAGACAGATATTCCCTGCTTAACGGCAGGGGCTTTTGTTAGCTAACGAGAAAGAATAAGATAGACCGTTCTATGGACGGGGTCTTTTCTTGTGAATGGTACATGGCGGCAGGAAGGAGGCTGTTTATGGATAAGAAAGTCACAGAAGTTGTAGAAGCATTTGCGCAGCCAATCGTTGAAGAGTTAAATCTTGAACTTGTAGATGTAGAGTATGTGAAAGAAGGACAAGACTGGTTCTTACGCGTATTCATCGATTCTGAAAAGGGAGTCGACATTGAAGAATGCGGTGCGGTGAGTGAACGTTTAAGCGAAGCTTTAGATAAAGAGGATCCAATTCCTCATCTTTACTTTTTGGATGTGTCATCTCCTGGAGCAGAACGTCCATTAAAGAAAGAGAAAGACTTCCAGCAAGCGGTAGGAAAACAAGTGGCAATTAAAACATATGAGCCGATTGATGGTGAAAAGATGTTTGAAGGGAAAATGCTTTCCTACGATGGTACTACAATTACACTATTATTAACAATTAAAACACGTAAAAAAGAAATCCAAATTCCAATGGACAAAGTTGCAAATGCGCGACTTGCTGTTACGTTTTAGTTAGAAGGGGGATCTTCATGAGCACTGAGTTGTTAGATGCCTTGCTCGTATTAGAGTCAGAAAAAGGAATTAGCAAAGATATTATTATTGATGCGATTGAAGCAGCGTTAATCTCTGCTTATAAACGCAATTTTAACCAAGCACAAAACGTTCGTGTGAGCTTTAACCCACAAGTGGGAACAATCCAAGTTTTAGCACGTAAAGACGTTGTTGATAATGTGTTTGATCCACGTCTTGAAATTTCTGTTGAAGAAGCAAGACAAATTAATCCAAACTATCAAGATGGTGACGTACTAGAAATTGAAGTAACACCAAAAGATTTCGGTCGTATTGCAGCACAAACTGCAAAACAAGTTGTAACACAACGAGTGCGTGAAGCTGAGCGTGGTGTTATTTACTCTGAGTTTAGTGACCGTGAAGAAGATATCATGGTTGGTATCGTACAACGTCAAGATGCTCGTTTCATCTATGTAAGCTTAGGGAAAGTAGAAGCTTTATTACCTGTAAGTGAGCAAATGCCGAACGAACAGTACAAACCACATGATCGTATTCGCGTATTCATTACGAAAGTAGAAAAAACAACAAAAGGACCACAAATTTACGTATCACGTACACATCCTGGTCTTTTAAAACGTTTATTCGAAATGGAAGTTCCTGAAATCTATGATGGAACGGTTGAAATTCGTTCTGTAGCACGTGAGGCAGGAGATCGTTCTAAAATCTCTGTACATGCAGAGAACATTGATGTTGATCCAGTAGGTTCTTGTGTAGGACCGAAAGGACAACGTGTACAACGCATTGTAGACGAACTAAAAGGTGAAAAGATTGACATCGTTCGCTGGTCAAATGATCCAGTAGAATATGTTGCCAATGCTTTAAGCCCATCACAAGTTGTGAAAGTACTTGTAGATGAAGAAGAAAAAGCAACAACTGTTGTTGTTCCAGACCACCAACTGTCATTAGCTATCGGTAAACGTGGACAAAATGCACGTCTTGCAGCTAAATTAACAGGTTGGAAAATTGATATTAAGAGTGAGTCTGATGCGAAACAACTTGGTATTGTAACAGAAGAAGATAGCGTAGTCGCATTCGGATTCGATTCTGTTGAAGACGAAATCGAATAGAGGTGATGAGTATGAGCAATCGAAAAGTTCCGTTACGAAAATGTGTTGCAACGCAAGAAATGAAATCAAAACGAGAGCTCGTTCGCATTGTTCGTTCCAAAGAGGGAGAAGTGTCTATTGATTTAACTGGAAAGAAATCAGGACGAGGTGCTTATTTATCAAAAGATAAAGAAAGCATTCTTCAAGCTCAAAAGAAAAATGTTTTGGAACATCATCTAAAAGCGAAAATCGACAGTTCTCTTTATGAAGAGCTTCTTGAGCTTGTTGAGAAGGAGTCGAAATAAGTGTCCGATTGGAAATCGTTTTTAGGACTAGCAAACCGGGCTCGAAAAATTATTTCGGGTGAAGAACTCGTTTTAAAGGAAGTACGAAGTGGCAAGGCAAAACTTGTGTTGCTCTCTGAGGATGCGTCAGTAAATACTACAAAGCGTATCACGGATAAAACGACGTACTACAACGTACCAATGAGAAAGGTCGAAAATCGACAACAATTAGGGCATGCGATTGGGAGAGATGAGCGAGTCGTTGTAGCTGTGTTAGATGAAGGCTTTGCGAAAAAGCTGCGTAGCATGCTCGATACAAATTACCGGGGGTGAAGGTATGAGTAAAATTCGAGTGCATGAATATGCGAAAAAACATAATATCTCAAGTAAAGATCTTATGACAAAACTAAAAGAAATGAATATCGAGGTTTCGAATCATATGACAATGTTAGACGATGAAGTAGTAAACAAATTAGATAATGAGTATCAAGCTGAAAAACCTTCTGTTGCAGATGAGTTTGAAGTAGAAGAAAAAGTTGTTCGTAGTAAAAAGAACAGCAATAAGAAAAAGAAAAAAGGCAAAGGAAACGAAGACAAGCGTCAAGAGAACTTTGCTGGAAGACAACAAACACAAACTGTAGAAACACCAGATAAAATTACTTTCTCTGGAAGCCTTACAGTAGGTGACCTTGCTAAGAAATTAAGCAAAGAGCCATCTGAAATTATTAAAAAGCTCTTCATGCTTGGAATTATGGCAACAATTAACCAAGACTTAGACAAAGATACAATTGAGTTAATTGCTAACGACTACGGTATTGAAGTAGAAGAAGAAGTAATTGTTAGCGAGACTGAGTTTGAAACATTCATCGATGAGCAAGATGATGAAGAGAACTTAAAAGAGCGTCCAGCTGTAGTTACAATCATGGGACACGTTGACCATGGTAAAACAACATTACTTGACTCTATCCGTAACTCTAAAGTAACTGCTGGCGAAGCAGGTGGAATTACTCAGCATATTGGTGCATACCAAGTTGAAGTAAATGACAAGAAGATTACATTCTTAGACACACCTGGTCACGCGGCGTTTACAACGATGCGTGCTCGTGGTGCACAAGTAACGGATATTACAATCCTTGTTGTTGCAGCTGATGACGGTGTTATGCCACAAACAGTTGAAGCAATTAACCATGCGAAAGCAGCAGGAGTACCAATTATTGTTGCTGTGAATAAAATGGATAAACCAGCAGCAAATCCTGATCGCGTAATGCAAGAATTAACAGAATATGAATTAGTTCCAGAAGCATGGGGCGGAGACACAATTTTCGTACCAATTTCTGCAATTCAAGGTGAAGGAATTGACAACTTACTAGAAATGATTCTTCTTGTGAGTGAAGTAGAAGAATATAAAGCAAATCCAAACCGCTATGCAACTGGTACTGTAATTGAAGCACAGCTTGATAAAGGTAAAGGAACTATCGCGACATTACTTGTTCAAAACGGTACGCTTCGAGTTGGAGACCCAATCGTTGTTGGTACTTCATTCGGACGTGTTCGTGCAATGGTAAGTGATATTGGTCGTCGTGTAAAAGTTGCTGGTCCATCAACTCCTGTCGAAATTACAGGTTTAAACGAAGTGCCACAAGCGGGAGATCGTTTCATGGCATTCGCTGATGAGAAGAAAGCTCGTCAAATCGGTGAATCACGTGCGCAAGAAGCGTTACTTGCTCAACGTGGTGAAAAATCTAAATTAAGCCTTGAAGATTTATTCCAACAAATCCAAGAGGGCGATGTAAAAGAAATTAACTTAATTGTGAAAGCAGACGTACAAGGTTCTGTAGAAGCAATGGCAGCATCACTTCGTAAAATTGATGTTGAAGGTGTTAAAGTTAAAATTATCCATACAGGCGTAGGTGCGATTACAGAATCTGATATCATTTTAGCTTCTGCATCTAATGCAATTGTAATTGGATTTAACGTACGCCCAGATGTGAATGCGAAGCGTACAGCTGAATTAGAGAACGTTGATATTCGTTTACACCGCATTATTTATAAAGTAATCGAAGAGATCGAAGCAGCGATGCAAGGTATGTTAGATCCAGAATTCGAAGAAAAAGTAATCGGTCAAGCAGAAGTACGTCAAACGTTTAAAGTAACAAAAGTTGGAACAATCGCAGGTTGTTACGTAACAGACGGTAAAATTACACGTGATAGTGGCGTGCGTATTATCCGTGATGGCGTAGTAATTTTCGAAGGACAACTTGATACGTTAAAACGTTTCAAAGACGACGTAAAAGAAGTTGCACAAAACTATGAGTGTGGTATTACAATTGAGAGATATAATGATCTTAAAGAAGGGGACATTATTGAAGCATACATTATGGAAGAAGTGAAGCGATGATTATCGCTTCACTCTCATTCGAGTGTATGATTTACGATGTGCATTCTTTAAAAGAGAAACGAGCAATTTTGCAACGGGTGCTAACTCGTGTGAAACAGCGTTATAACGTAGCTGTTTCAGAAGTAGGGCATCAAGATGTATGGCAACGTACGGAAATTGCAATTGTTTCTGTATCCTCTAATCGTGTTATTTGTGAAAAAGAAATGAATCGTGTACTTGAGTACATCGATTCATTTCCTGAAATTGAACGTACGATAACACAATTGGAATGGTATTGAATGAGGTGAAGAGTTATGAAATTACGTGCAAACCGTGTAGGCGAGCAAATGAAAAAAGAATTAGGCGACATCATCAGTCGTAAAATTAAAGATCCACGTGTCGGATTTGTTACTGTAACAGATGTACAAGTGAGTGGAGATTTACAAATTGCTACAGTGTATATTTCTGTTTTAGGTGATGAAGAACAGAAAGAAAATACACTAAAAGGTTTAGCGAAGGCAAAAGGCTTCATTCGTTCAGAAATTGGCCAACGTATTCGTCTTCGTAAAACGCCTGAAATTTCCTTTGAATTTGATGAATCTATTGGATATGGTCATCGAATTGATACACTTTTACATGAAATTAATAAAGAAGGTAAACGTGAAGAATAATGGATAGACATTTGTCTATCCATTTTTTCAATGTAAAATAAGTTTTGAATAAGTATTATGAAAGAATTACGATGAGGTGAGCATATATGGAAGGTGTAGTATTATTACATAAGCCAAAAGGCATGACATCACACGATTGTGTATTTAAATTAAGAAAGATATTGCGTGAAAAACGAATTGGTCATACAGGAACATTAGATCCAGATGTAACAGGAGTATTGCCGATTTGTGTTGGGCGAGCAACAAAAATTGCACAATTTTTAACGAGTGAAACGAAAACATATGAAGGTGAAGTGACATTAGGGTTTTCAACAACAACTGAAGATGCTTCTGGTGAAGTTGTGGAAACGAAATATGTAGACCGTGTTATTACTCGTAAAGAAGTGGAAGAGGCTCTTGCGACATTAACAGGTACGATTGAGCAAATGCCTCCGATGTTTTCGGCTGTAAAAGTTAACGGGAAAAAATTATATGAATATGCAAGAGCAGGACAAGAGGTTGAACGTCCAGTTCGTACAATTACAATTCATGAATTTGTATTACTAGATGACCGTGAAGTGTTTGAAGGAGAAAATATTTCATTCCGTTTCCGTGTAACGTGTAGTAAAGGAACATATGTAAGAACATTAGCGGTAATGATTGGTGAAAAACTTGGTTTTCCATCACATATGTCTCACCTTGTAAGAACGGCTTCTGGTGAATTTTTATTAGAGGATTGCATATCATTTGAAGAAATTGAGGAAAACGTGCAAAATGGAACAGTAGAGTCTATCTTCATTTCAATTGATGAAGCATTAAGTAAATTCCCAAAAATGGTTGTAGATGAAAAGCAAGCAGAAAAAATAAAGAATGGTATGTTCTTAAAAAATGAATTGCAAATAACGGCGCCATTTATAACAGTGTTTGATAAAAACGATCGCTGCCTTGCAATTTATGAGCACCATCCAAAGCACCCTGGTATGCTAAAGCCGATGAAAGTACTTGTGAATAATCAAGAACTAAAGCTATAATGAATTATTGGAAGGATTATTACAGAAAAAGGTGAATTCAAGCGTGAAACTTATTCATTTAACTCATCCACATGAACAAAATAAATTAGAATTACCACCTACTGTAATGGCATTAGGATTTTTTGATGGCATTCATTTAGGACATCAATGTGTGATTCGAACTGCGAAACAAATAGCGGATGAAAAGGGATATAAAAGTGCAGTGATGACATTTTATCCGCATCCATCTGTTGTTTTAGGTAAAAAAGAAGCGCATGCCGAGTATGTTACACCAATGTGTGATAAAGAAAAAATAGTCGAGAGTTTAGGAATCGATATATTATATGTTGTTAAATTTGATGAATCATTTGCAGGCTTATTGCCGCAGCAATTTGTAGATGATTATATTATTGGTTTAAATGTAAAGCATGTAGTAGCAGGGTTTGATTATTCATATGGACGTTTAGGAAAAGGAAAGATGGAGACTTTACCATTTCATGCAAGAGGGGAGTTTACACAGACTGTGATTGAAAAAGTTGAATTTCAAGAAGAGAAAGTAAGTTCTACAGCATTACGAAAGTTAATTCGAAATGGCGAAATGGAGCAAATTCCATCTATTTTAGGTAGAGCATATACGGTAGGGGGAACGGTTGTACACGGTGATAAACGTGGACGTCAAATTGGTTTCCCAACAGCTAATGTAGGTTTAAGTGATGAGTATCTATTACCACCTGTAGGTGTTTACGCAGTGAGATTACAAGTTCACGGTGAATGGTACGACGGTGTATGTAATATTGGATATAAACCAACTTTTAAAGAAGATGAGCGTCAACTATCTATTGAAGTGCATTTATTTGAATTTAACAACGACATATATGATCAAAATGTTACGGTAGAGTGGCATATGCGTATAAGAGAAGAGAAGAAATTCAATGGCATTGATGAGTTAGTTGAACAAATCGCAAAAGATAAGAAAACAGCACAAGAATATTTTGCGAACGAAAAGAATATACTTGCTTTTTCAAATGAAAAGTAGTATTCTATGTTATGTACTTTATGACAACCATTGCTTGGCATTGCGACTCACCGACGCTTGCTAGGTAATCGGGGGTTTAATTAATAGGAGGTGAAATAGGATGGCTTTAACACAAGAGCGTAAAAATGAAATCATTGCACAATTTAGAACTCATGAGACTGATACTGGTTCTCCAGAGGTTCAAATTGCTGTCCTAACGGAGCAAATTAACACTCTAAACGAGCACTTACGTACTCACAAGAAAGATCATCATTCACGTCGTGGTCTATTAAAGATGGTTGGTAAACGTCGTAACTTACTAACTTACCTTCGTAATAGCGATATCACACGTTACCGTGAATTAATCACAAAGCTTGGCTTACGTCGATAGTCAAAGAAGCGGGAATATTCCCGCTTTTTTGTTAGGTAAAAATATATCTTCTACTCTTTATAGCTTACTTCATTTTCGGTAATACTAGAGGTAGAATATTGTGATATACTATCCATTTACATAGAAGAATTGAATACTTTAAATTGAGAGGGGTACTTAAATGAGTCAAGAAAAGCAAGTCTTCTCGATAGATTTAGCTGGTCGCCAGCTAACAGTTGAAACAGGTCAGCTTGCAAAGCAAGCGAACGGAGCAGTATTAGTAAGATATGGCGATACAGCGGTTCTATCTACAGCAACTGCATCAAAAGAAGCAAAAAATGTAGATTTCTTCCCACTTACAGTAAACTATGAAGAGCGTTTATATGCAGTCGGAAAAATTCCTGGCGGTTTCATTAAACGTGAAGGTCGTCCAAGTGAAAAAGCAATTTTGGCAAGTCGTTTAATCGACCGTCCAATTCGTCCGCTTTTCGCTGATGGTTTCCGTAACGAAGTACAAGTTGTCAGCATCGTAATGAGTGTTGATCAAGATTGTTCTTCTGAAATGGCAGCTATGCTTGGTTCTTCATTAGCATTATCGATTTCAGATATTCCATTTGAAGGTCCAATTGCGGGTGCAACAGTTGGTCGTATTAACGGCGAATTCGTTATCAACCCAACAGTAGAACAGCAAGAACAAAGTGATATTCACCTTGTTGTAGCTGGTACGAAAGATGCAATTAACATGGTTGAAGCAGGAGCAGATCAAGTGCCTGAGGAAACAATGTTAGAAGCAATTATGTTTGGTCATGACGAAATTAAACGTCTAATTGCATTCCAAGAAGAGATTGTACAAGCTGTAGGTAAAGAGAAATCAGAAGTGAAACTTTATGAAGTTGACGCTGATCTTAACCAAGCTGTACGTGAAATGGCTGAGAAGGATATGCATTCTGCAATTCAAGTACATGAGAAACATGCACGTGAAGATGCAATTAACGAAGTGAAAAAGCGTGTAATTGAGCATTACGAAGCGCAGGAAGCTGACGCTGATACTTTAGGACAAGTAAATGAGATTTTATATAAAATTGTAAAAGAAGAAGTACGTCGTCTTATTACAGTTGAAAAAATCCGCCCAGATGGCCGTAAAGGTGACGAAATCCGTCCATTAGCATCAGAGGTTGGCATTTTATCTCGTACACACGGTTCTGGTTTGTTCACTCGTGGACAAACACAAGCATTAAGTATTTGTACATTAGGTGCATTAGGCGATGTGCAAATTTTAGACGGTCTTGGTGTAGAAGAATCAAAACGCTTTATGCACCATTACAATTTCCCATCATTTAGTGTTGGTGAAACAAGACCGATGCGTGGACCAGGTCGTCGTGAAATCGGTCACGGTGCACTAGGAGAACGTGCTCTTGAGCCTGTAATTCCATCTGAAAAAGACTTCCCATACACAGTACGTCTTGTGTCTGAAGTATTAGAATCAAATGGTTCTACTTCACAAGCAAGTATTTGTGGTAGTACTTTAGCAATGATGGATGCTGGTGTTCCACTTAAAGCTCCAGTTGCAGGTATTGCAATGGGGCTAGTTAAAACTGGTGAGCATTACACAATTTTATCTGATATTCAAGGTATGGAAGATCATTTAGGTGATATGGACTTTAAAGTAGCAGGTACAGCACATGGTGTAACTGCATTACAAATGGACATTAAAATCGATGGTCTATCTCGTGAAATTTTAGAAGAGGCATTACAACAAGCGAAAGTTGGTCGTGTGCACATTCTAAATCATATGTTATCTGTTATTGCAGAGCCACGCACTGAATTATCAGCGTACGCTCCAAAGATTATTACAATGACAATTAACCCAGATAAAATCCGTGACGTTATCGGACCAAGCGGTAAACAAATCAATAAAATTATTGAAGAAACTGGCGTTAAAATTGACATCGAGCAAGATGGTACAGTATTCATTTCTTCAATAAATCAAGAAATGAACGACAAAGCTAAGAAAATTATCGAAGATATCGTTCGCGAAGTACAAGTAGGTGAAATCTACGAAGGAAAAGTGAAACGTGTTGAGAAATTCGGTGCTTTCGTTGAATTATTCAGCGGTAAAGATGGATTAGTTCACATTTCTGAACTTGCACTTGAGCGTGTAGGTAAAGTAGAAGACGTTGTGAAAATCGGTGATGTAATTACAGTTAAAGTTATCGAGATTGACAAGCAAGGTCGCGTGAATCTATCTAGAAAAGTATTGCTAAAAGAAGAGCAAGAAAAAGAAGCTGCTAAAGAAGAAAATAAACAAGAGCAGCAATAAGCAAAAGCCAGTTTAACTGGCTTTTTTTGTTATGTAAAAATATGATTTACATATATTTTTATGTCAGTATAGGTATAGTTTTCATTATAACGCTCAAATTAACAAAGATAAGAAGAAAAATGGTTTTTATATAGTTAATGGGAGGGTTTATATGAAAGCTCGTATATTGGCATACATATGTATATTCTTTTTATATGTCAGTGTAGGCTCTTATTCCGTTTTTGCACAGGATAACTTATATGAAGAAATTCAAAAGCATGCAAAACAATATGAGATTGCACCGCAAAATGCGATGATTGATAAGATATGGAAAGCAACACCAGGATATAATGGAAGACAAGTTGATATTGAAGCATCCTATAATAATATGAAGAAGTTAAAGAAATTTGATCAAAAACATCTTGAATTCAGGGAAGTATCGCCGAGTGTCCACTTAGAAGATTTATCACCAGCGCCAATTTATAGAGGGCATCCAAATAAAAAGATGGTGGGATTAACAATAAATGTGGCATGGGGAAATGAATATTTGCCTCGTATATTAGAGATATTGAAAAAACATGATGTGAAGGCAACTTTCTTTTTAGAAGGACGTTGGGTGAAAGAAAATTTACGATTTGCAAAAATGATTGTCGATGCAAAGCAAGAAGTCGGAAATCATTCTTATACACATCCGAATATGAAAACGCTATCGTCTGATGAAATACGAGATCAGTTACAAAAAACAAATCGAATGATCGAAGCAGCTACGAATCAACAGGTGAGATGGTTTGCTCCACCGAGTGGAAGCTTTCGGGATGAAGTCGTGAAAATTGCAGATGATTACCAAATGGGAACGATTATGTGGACTGTCGATACAATCGATTGGAAGCGACCTGAGCCAGATGTACTATTGCAGAGAGTAATGAGAAAAATACATCCAGGTGCTATCGTATTAATGCACCCTACTTCGTCAACAACAGAAGCTTTAGACACAATGATTACAAAATTGAAGGAACAAGGATATAAAGTAGGGAATATAACAGAATTACTGGATGAAAAACGTGTGGATTAAATACATTTGCATGACATTCATCCTTAAACTTGTTATCATTAAATAATAGCATTTATTTAGAGAAACTGGCAGTAGGAGGAAAGTTTTTGATTAAAAAATATACTTGTAAAAATGGTGTAAGAATAGTTATGGAGAATATACCAACTGTAAGATCGGTTGCGATTGGTATTTGGATCCATGCAGGATCAAGAAATGAAAATGAAAAAAACAACGGGATTTCTCACTTTTTAGAGCATATGTTCTTTAAGGGGACGGAAACTCGTAGTGCACGCGAAATTGCAGAATCATTTGATAGCATTGGTGGACAAGTGAATGCTTTTACTTCAAAAGAATACACTTGTTACTATGCAAAAGTGCTAGATGAGCATGCTAAATATGCTTTAGATGTATTAGCAGATATGTTCTTTAATTCAACATTTGATGAAGAAGAATTGAAAAAAGAGAAGAATGTCGTATGTGAAGAAATTAAAATGTACGAAGATGCTCCAGATGATATTGTGCATGATATGTTAACGAAAGCAACATATGAAACGCATCCGCTTGGATATCCTATTTTAGGAACAGAAGAAACGCTTAATACGTTTACAGGTGATACGCTACGCCAATATATTAAAGATCATTACACACCTGAAAATGTAGTTGTATCAATTGCAGGAAATATTGATGAAGCCTTTTTACAAACGGTAGAGCAATATTTCGGTAGTTATGAAGGAACGACAAACCGTGAACAAGTACATAGCCCAATTTTCCACTTTAATAAGGTAGCACGTAAAAAGGAAACAGAACAAGCTCATTTATGTTTAGGATATAAAGGCTTACAAATGGGACACGAAGATATTTATAACTTAATTGTATTAAATAACGTTTTAGGCGGTAGTATGAGTAGCCGTTTATTCCAAGAAGTACGTGAGCAACGCGGGTTAGCTTACTCAGTGTTTTCTTACCATTCTTCTTATGAAGATACAGGTATGTTAACGCTGTATGGTGGAACAGGTAGCCAACAATTAGATACACTGTATGAAACAATGCAAGAAACATTAGAAACATTGAAAAATACAGGTATTACAGAAAAAGAGCTTATTAATAGTAAAGAGCAATTAAAAGGAAACTTAATGTTAAGTTTAGAAAGTACGAATAGCCGTATGAGCCGTAATGGTAAAAATGAATTGCTACTTCGTAAGCATCGTTCACTTGATGAGATTATTGAAAGTGTAAACACTGTAACAAAAGAAAATGTAGATGAATTAATTCGTAACATGTTTACAGATGAATTCTCTGCAGCATTAATTAGTCCAGATGGAAAACTTCCAAAAGGAATAAAACTATAATTGCTATATATGATTTAAAAATAACCGTATCTCTTTTAAACGAGATACGGTTATTTTTTGTGGATATATAGAATAGGTACTAATTATGGATAACTTAAATGAATAATTTTGGTAGGGGGAGAGTATATGCGATTAAGTGAATTAAGTGGTAAAGAGATTGTAAATTTAGAAAGAGCAGAAAAAATGGGAGTTTTAGGTTATGTGGATTTAGAGATTGATGAGAAGGATGGCCGAATACAGACTCTTATTATACCTGCTGGAAAATGGGGAGGGTTTAAAAAGGAACCACAAGAAATAAGAGTAGCGTGGAATCAAATAAAGAAAGTCGGGCATGATATGATCCTTTGTGAAATTATGAATCGTTCAAATTTGAAGTGAAAGATGGCCATTTTGGTCATCTTTTTTTGTTCATTCTTTTCTGAGTAAAAACTCAAATGAATTGAGCTTTACCCAGCAATCAATTGCTCGTATCATGTCCTCTCACATGCGGAATTTTGAAGTGGGGATCTTCCTGCATACAAAGAGCGGGATAAATCATACGTGCTTTTTGTTTTTCAATCACCTAAAACTCGTACATTACATATGATGTGGAGGAAAAAGAAAAAGTAGGCACTTTTCTTATAAATGACAGAAAAAGAAGGTGAATTAGGGAATGTTGACTGAGATGCATATTGCTGTCATAGGAGGAGATGCAAGACAGCTAGAAGTAATTCGCAAGCTCGTTGAATTGGATGCGAAACTTTCATTGATAGGGTTTGATCAGTTAGATCATGGCTTCACAGGGGCAGCAAAAGAAAGTATACAAAATTTAGATTTCACTTCTTTAGATGCAATTATTTTGCCAGTTGCAGGTACAAATGCTAAGGGAGAAGTAGATACTATTTTTTCAAACGAAAAAGTTTCTATAACGAAAGAACAAATTGAAAATACACCAGAACATTTTACTATATATTCAGGTATTGGTACGCCTTACTTGGAAAATCTCATATCTACTACAAACCGCAAACTTATTAAATTATTTGATCGTGATGATGTGGCAATCTACAATTCTATTCCAACTGTAGAAGGTACATTAATGATGGTAATTCAACATACCGACTATACGATTCATGGTTCTAATGTAATGGTTTTAGGATTTGGTAGAACAGGGATGAGTGTTGCCAGAGCATTTCAATCATTAGGAGCCCATGTCAAAGTTGGAGCAAGACGATCGGAACATATTGCACGTATTACAGAAATGATGTTTTCTCCTTTCCATATGCAGAACATTGAGAAAGAAGTAGGGAATATCGATATTGTCATTAATACAATTCCGCATCTCGTTGTGACGGCAAATGTTATTTCAAAAATGCCGGCTCATACGTTAGTAATTGATTTGGCTTCTAAACCAGGTGGTACCGACTTTAGATATGCGGAAAAAAGAGGAGTCAAAGCGCTGTTAGCACCTGGATTACCAGGTATTGTTGCTCCAAAAACAGCCGGACAAATTTTAGCGAATGTTCTTTCTCAGTTACTGGCAGAAGACGTAATCGCAAGAAAGGAGAATGGGGAATGAATTTAAAAGGGAAAAGAATAGGGTTTGGTTTTACTGGTTCACATTGTACGTACGAAGAAGTAATGCCTCATTTAGAAAAATTAATTGCTGAGGGAGCAGAAGTACGTCCTGTTGTTTCTTACACTGTTCAATCAACAAATACGAGATTTGGAGAAGGGGCAGAGTGGATTAAAAAGATTGAAGAAGTAACAGGATTTAAAGCAATTAATTCAATTGTTGGCGCAGAACCATTAGGACCTAAAATTCCACTAGATTGTATGGTAATTGCACCGCTCACAGGAAATTCTATGAGTAAATTTGCAAATGCAATGACAGACTCTCCAGTACTAATGGCAGCGAAAGCGACGCTAAGAAATGGCAAGCCTGTCGTATTGGCTGTTTCGACGAATGATGCTTTAGGATTAAATGGCGTCAACCTCATGCGCCTAATGGCCACAAAAAACATCTACTTCGTCCCATTCGGTCAAGATGCACCAGAGAAAAAACCAAACTCAATGGTAGCTCGCATGGAGCTGCTTGAAGATACAGTGTTAGAAGCTCTGCAAGGTAAGCAATTGCAACCGGTTGTCGTAGAAAAATTCAGATATATGAATTAAAAAACGAAAAAAAACGGACAATTTTTGATGAAACCATCATTCTTACTGTAGAATATGATAAAATTAACGTTATTAAGATTAGAAGGGGTATTCTATACTCCTTCTGATTCTAAGTTATAGAAGGATTGGTATCTAGAAAGGGGCATAGTGATGGAAAAGCAAAAAACTTTTCATGTCGCTGTAGTTGGAGCAACCGGCGCAGTTGGTGAACAAATGTTAAATACTTTAGAGAAACGAGAATTTCCAATCGGGAAGTTAACGTTACTTTCATCTAAACGATCTGCAGGTAAGAAACTTGTATTTAAAGGCGAAGAATTTACAGTTCAAGAGGCAACTCCTGAAAGTTTTGAAGGAGTAGATATCGCACTATTTAGTGCAGGTGGATCTGTATCAAAACAATTAGCGCCAGAAGCAGCAAAACGCGGTGCGATTGTTGTTGATAATACAAGTGCATTCCGTATGACAGAAAACGTGCCACTTGTTGTACCTGAAGTAAATGAAAACGACTTAAAAGAACATAATGGTATTATTGCAAATCCAAACTGTTCTACAATTCAAATGGTAGTAGCTCTTGAGCCAGTTCGTCAGCAATATGGTTTAAAACGAGTAATCGTTTCCACATATCAAGCTGTATCAGGTGCTGGTGCGGCAGCGATTGAAGAACTTCATGAACAATCACAAGCAATCTTAAATGGCGAAGAAGTGAAGGCGAATGTTTTACCTGTATCAGGTGATAAGAAACATTTCCCAATTGCTTTCAACGCGATTCCACAGATTGATAAGTTCCAAGATAATGGATTTACGTTTGAAGAAATGAAAATGATTAATGAAACGAAAAAAATTATGCATATGCCTGAATTAGAAGTAGCGGCAACATGTGTACGTTTACCAGTTGTATCAGGTCACTCTGAGTCTGTTTACATTGAAGTAGAAAAAGAAGGCGTAACAGTAGAAGAATTAAAGAGCTTACTTGCAAATGCGGAAGGTATCGTTCTGCAAGATAATCCAGAAGAGCAGCTATATCCAATGCCAGCTACTGCAGTAGGTAAAAACGAAGTATTCGTGGGAAGAATTCGTAAAGATTTAAATAACGATAAAGGATTCCATCTTTGGGTCGTATCTGATAACTTATTAAAAGGCGCAGCATGGAATTCTGTTCAAATTGCAGAGCGCTTAGTAAAATTACAATTAGTGTAAGCGGCTAAGAGAAGGTGCAAAATATGAAAATTATTGTTCAAAAATTTGGTGGTACATCTGTACGTGATGAAAATGGACGTAAGCATGCGCTTCATCATATAAAAAAATCGCTAGATGCGGGTTATAAAGTAGTTACTGTTGTATCTGCTATGGGCCGTAAAGGTGAACCATATGCAACGGATACGTTGTTAAGTCTTGTAAATCAAGAGGAATCTCATATTTCTAATCGTGAGCAAGATTTATTATTATCATGCGGAGAATTAATCTCAGCAATCGTCTTCTCTAATATGTTAAATGAGAACGGTATAAAAGCAGCAGCGTTAAATGGTGCACAAGCTGGTTTTGTAACAAATGATGATTTTACGAATGCTAAGATTATTGAAATGAATTGCGATCGTATACATGAAGAGTTAGAAAATGTAGATGTAATCGTCGTTACAGGATTCCAAGGGCAAACGAAAAAAGGTGATACGACAACACTTGGACGCGGAGGTAGTGATACTTCAGCTTCAGCGTTAGGTGTTGCGCTTCATGCTGAATATATCGATATCTTCACAGATGTAGAAGGTGTTATGACTGCGGATCCTCGCATTGTAAAAGATGCACGTCATCTTCAAACTGTAACGTATAACGAAATTTGTAACATGGCTTACCAAGGTGCAAAAGTCGTTCATCCACGTGCAGTGGAAATTGCGATGCATGCGAAAGTACCACTTCGTGTACGCTCTACGTATTCTGATAGTGAAGGTACGCTTATTTCAGCATCTGACGGTGCTACAAAAGGCCGTGATGTAGAAGAACGTCCTGTTACAGGTATCGCACATGTATCAAATGTAACGCAAATTAAAGTGCTTGCAAAAGAAACGGCATATGATTTGCAGCAGCATGTGTTTAAAGAAATGGCAAATGAAGGAATAAGTGTCGATTTAATTAACATTTCACCTACTGGAGTAGCTTATACGGTGAGTGATAATGTATCAAATCGTGCAGTTGAATTATTACAGAATCTTGGATATGAGCCGATTGTGACAGAGCATTGTGCAAAAGTATCTATTGTAGGAGCTGGAATGGCAGGATACCCAGGGGTTACTGCAAAAATCGTTACAGCTTTAGCTGAAAAAGGTATTCAAATTCTGCAATCAGCAGATAGTCATACGACAATTTGGGTTCTTGTAAAAGAAACTGATTTAGTGGAGGCTGTAAATGCATTACATAGTGCGTTTGAGCTTTCAAAAGAAAAGCAACTGGAACAATAAGGAGTGAGACCATGATAGATTTTGGGACAATTGCAACCGCGATGGTAACACCGTTTGATATAAACGGTAATATCGATTTTGCAAAGACAACGAAATTGGTAAATTATTTAATTGATAACGGTACAACAGCAATCGTGGTAGGAGGAACGACAGGTGAATCTCCTACATTAACTTCAGAAGAAAAAGTAGCGTTATATCGCCATGTCGTATCTGTTGTCGATAAAAGGGTGCCCGTAATCGCTGGAACAGGTAGTAATAATACGCATGCTTCTATTGACTTAACTAAAAAGGCAACAGAGGTTGGTGTTGATGCAGTAATGCTAGTAGCACCGTATTATAACAAACCGAGTCAAGAAGGAATGTATCAGCACTTTAAAGCAATTGCTGAAAGCACGCCGCTTCCGGTTATGCTATATAATGTTCCAGGACGATCTATTGTACAAATCTCCGTTGATACAGTTGTTCGTTTATCAGAAATAGAAAACATTGTTGCGATTAAAGATGCAGGCGGCGATGTGTTAACAATGACAGAAATCATTGAAAAAACAGCGGACGACTTTGCAGTATACAGCGGTGATGACGGTTTAACGCTACCAGCTATGGCAGTTGGAGCGAAAGGTATCGTTTCTGTAGCATCTCATGTTATTGGAAATGAAATGCAAGAAATGATTGCAGCATTCCAAGCAGGAGAATTTAAGAAGGCGCAAAAATTACATCAATTACTTGTAAGAGTAACGGATTCATTATTTATGGCGCCAAGCCCAACTCCAGTAAAAACAGCGTTACAAATGGTTGGATTAGATGTAGGTTCTGTACGTTTACCACTTCTTCCATTAACAGAAGAAGAAAGAGTAACGTTACAATCTGTTATGCAATCTATCCCTCGTTAATAAAAAATGACCTAGTGTAGAACTAGGTCATTTTTTATTTGTATGAAAATTTTTTCCTCTCTTTTCTTATCTTACCTATATGTGTTTTTATAAGATCATTAACCAGTTCTTCATTATATATTGCAACATGTAAAAGAAAATAATTGTAATCCTTTAAAGGAATTAAAAAGTCATAGTTATTATAGAATGAACACTTATATAAACGTAATAAAATACCAACTCTATTTTTCGAAGTAATTGCTTCAAATATGACGTAATTCATAAAAAAACTTCATTTTATAAGTATTTTTGTTCAATTCTAGAAAAATAAGTCTTGAAAATCCGTATTATGAAATTAATTTAGAGTATTTATAGCTATTTCTTCAAAAAAATATGGAGTACAAAGTCGGAGTAAATATAAAGGACATGTGTTCGATATGTTTGTTGGAAATCCGTTCTTTTCCTTTTTCTTTCGCACGATTTAACTTGTGTTCTATTTCTTGTATCAGGTATAATATGGCTAAGTAGCTTAGTACGGGTATGCTTAGCAAAATTGGTAAAAATTATAATTTGATTACATTTTCATATCATATCGAATAAGATATTTGATTTATATAATGAAAGAGAGGTGAAACCTGGTTTAAAAAATAAACAAGGACATGATATCGCATAACGGTAAGGACATTCGTCTTGGACGGTGAATATATGGTGGTTGTAGAGTTTCCCCTGGTGTCTCTACGATTTTAGTGAAATCAGTGTTTGAAAGATTTTTAAACCAGGCAACAACATGAAGAGAAAAGAGAATGAGTCTGTTAAAGTATTTGCTCTTGGTGGAGTAGGTGAAATCGGGAAAAACATGTACTGTGTTGAAATTGATTCTGAAATCTTTATTGTAGATGCAGGGTTAATGTTCCCGGGAGATGAAATGTTTGGAATTGATATCGTTATTCCTGATATTACATATTTAGTGGAAAACCAAGAGCGAGTAAAAGGTTTATTTATTACTCACGGTCATGAAGATCATATTGGTGGTATTGTTTACGTACTTCGTAAATTATCTATTCCAGTGTATGCAACGAAATTAACAGTAGGACTTATACAAGAAAAACTTGGCGAAGCGGGTATGTTAGGCCGTGTAGACCTAAAAACAATCGATTCAAATTCAACAGTAGAATTTAATACTACAACGGTGTCATTCTTTGGAACGACACATAGTATTCCAGATTCTGTTGGTGTTTGTTTCCATACATCAAAAGGTGCGATCGTATATACGGGAGACTTTAAATTCGATCAAACTCCAATTGGAAATAGTGGAGCAGATCTTGGAAAAATGGCTCAAATCGGAAATGAAGGCGTACTATGCCTATTATCTGATAGTACAAATGCTGAGCGTCCAGGCTATACAGGTTCTGAAAAAGAAGTTGGTGTAGAAATTTCTAAAGTATTCTACGGCGCAGAAGGACGTATTATCGTTGCTTCATTTGCATCGAATGTACATCGTATTCAACAAGTATTTGATGCAGCTGCTGAAACAGGACGAAAAGTCGCGGTTGTAGGACGTAGTATGGTGAAAGTAGTAGATATCGCAAGACGCCTTGGTTATTTAGATGTTCCAGAAGGTATGGTTATTTCACTACAAGAAGTAGACAATTTCCCAGAGAAAAAGGTAGCTATTTTAACGACAGGTAGCCAAGGCGAACCGATGGCAGCCCTTTCTAGAATGGCGAAGCAAGCTCATAAACAAATTTCAATTCGTAAAGGTGATACGGTTATTATTGCGGCTTCTCCAATTCCGGGTAATGAAATATCTGTATCGAAAATTATTGACTTGTTATTTAGAGCTGGAGCTGAAGTTGTTTATTATGGTGAAAGAAAAGTTCACGTTTCAGGTCATGGTAGCCAAGAAGAATTAAAACTAATGTTAAACTTAATGAAACCGAAATATTTTGTACCCGTACATGGTGAGTTTCGTATGCAAAAAGCACATGCATACTTAGCTGAAGATGTAGGTATTGCAAGAGAAAATATCTTTATCGTAGAAAAAGGCGATGTAATTGGTTTTGGTGACGATGAAGCAAATTTAGTTGGTAAAGTGCAAGCGGGCAATGTATTAATTGATGGATTAGGTGTAGGTGACGTTGGTAATATCGTTCTTCGAGATAGAAAAATGTTATCTCAAGATGGAATATTAGTAGTTGTTGTAACACTTGGTAAAGATGAAAAGAAAATTATCTCTGGTCCAGAGATCATTTCACGTGGATTTGTATATGTTCGTGAATCAGAAGCGTTAATTGACCGTTCTACAGAGATTGTACGTATGATTGTTGAGCAATCAATTAAAGAATATTCAATTGAATGGTCTATGTTAAAACAAAATATTCGTGAATTATTAGGACAGTTCTTGTACGAAGAGACAAAGAGAAAACCTATGATTTTACCGATTATTATGGAAGTATAAAAAAGATCACCTTTACGGGTGATCTTTTTTCTTTTTAAACTCTATCGAATGAAATTTATAACTTAAGAAATAATAGTGATATACGAGTGAAAGGGGATGCGATATGACAGAACGTGATCGTTATACAAATGAAGAGAAAGAGGCTGAACCGAAAGAAACTGGAAAAGAAGCTTCAATAGTGGAAAAAATTCAACAGCTTGGACAAACGAATGTACCGCAAATGAATGAATCACGTATTCATTGTTTAACAATTGTTGGACAGGTGGAAGGTCATGTTCAGTTGCCGCCGCAAAATAAAACAACAAAATATGAGCATATTATTCCACAAATTGTTGCGATTGAACAAAATCCGAAAATTGAAGGTTTGCTTTTAGTGTTAAATACAGTTGGAGGTGACGTTGAAGCTGGGCTAGCAATTTCTGAGATGGTCGCTTCACTTTCAAAACCGACAGTATCTTTAGTTTTAGGCGGAGGGCATTCTATCGGTGTACCGATTGCCGTTTCTACAGACTATTCATTTATTGCGGAAACTGCGACGATGACAATTCATCCGATTCGTCTAACAGGTCTTGTTATAGGTGTGCCGCAAACATTTGAGTATTTAGATAAAATGCAAGAAAGAGTCATTCGATTTGTGACGAAGCATTCAAAAGTAACGGAAGATCGTTTTAAAGAGCTTATGTTTGCGAAAGGGAATTTAACGCGAGATATTGGTACGAATGTAATTGGTGGAGATGCAGTGAAGTATGGTCTTATAGATGATGTCGGTGGTATCGGAAATGCGATTCGAAAATTAAACGAATTAATAGATGCTCGCGCGGATGATAGTACAGAAGGGACAATGTTACAATGATTTTATATACAATTATGCCAGAACAACTCGTGTATCCAGCCGATTATTCGCAATGTGAAAGTCAAAAAGTCGTAAATATAAACGGTGTTGAATTAATGGTTTCTGAAGAAGAACATGGGTATTATTCTATTGTACGTGTGTTAAGTACCGATCCGTTTCACTACTTAGAATTTGAGCCGGGACAGAAAATAACCTTTTAGCAAAAAGAAGGATTTTGTTTAGAAGCTATGGTATAATATAAAAAACAAGACGGTTGAGCAGCCATGAGAGGGCTGCTTTCTTCTGTTTATTTAACATTTTACAGGAAGTGTAAAAATAGAAGAGATAAAGACCTGAAAAAATAGAGAAAACAAACATATAAGCAGAGTTTTTTAGGAAGTTTTACTTATATGTAGAACACGAGGTGAAGAAATGGCAAAACAAAAGCAAAGAGGGACGAAGGCAAAGGCAAGACGTACGATAAAGCCAACTTTGTATTATGAAATCGTCGGTTTAACTCTTTTTGCACTTTCAATCATTACGATTTTACAGCTAGGCGTTGTAGGGAAATCGTTTGTGTTATTTTTTCGCTTCTTCTTTGGTGAGTGGTACATAATTGGTGTGTTAGGTGTAATAGCTTTATCAGTTTCATTCGTTATAAAACGTGGATGGCCGAACCTTTTAAATAAACGGTTAATCGGTTTTTATTTAATAGTATTGGCGATATTAATGTTTAGTCATATTACATTATTTAACCTTCTTACGAAAGATGGAGCAGTGCAAAATACTTCTGTTATTGTGAGTACGAAAGATAATTTCTTTCTTGAAATGAAGAAAGGCCCAGATAGTGTTCATTTAGGTGGTGGCATGTTTGGTGCGCTTATGTTTGCGACATGTTACTTCTTATTTGACGAAGTAGGAGCTTATATTATTGGTATTATTTTAGTTATTCTCGGTATACTTTGTATAACAAATAAGCATATTGGAGAAGTATTAGCTCCAGTTGGTAGAATCCTTAGAAGTCAATTTCAAGTGATGCAAGGGGACTATAAAGACTGGAGAGCGAAAAGAACGGCTGAACAAACAGAAAAGAAAAAAACAACAAGAAGCACAAGGAGCAAACGTGCTACAGAACAAGAAGAAATTATTGAGCCGATGGAAGAAATTTCAATTGATCCTCCGATTATTTCAAATTTCACTGAGAATTATCCAGTAAATGAGCAAGAAGATAAACGAATTGAAGTAGAGCAAGAAGAGTTAATCACTTCACCGTTTATTGAAGAGGCTCCACCAGTTGAAGAGCCGAAGAAAAAGCGTGGAGAAAAAATCGTTGAATCGCTAGAGGGTGAAACACAAGCACCTCCTATGCAATTTTCAAATGTAGAAAATAAAGATTATAAGCTTCCTGCACTTGATATATTGAAGTTTCCAAAGAATAAGCAAGTTACAAATGAAAATGCGGAAATTTATGAGAATGCTCGTAAATTAGAACGTACTTTCCAAAGCTTTGGAGTGAAAGCGAAAGTAACAAAAGTACATAGAGGTCCTGCAGTTACAAAATATGAAGTGTATCCTGATATGGGAGTAAAGGTAAGCAAAATTGTCGGTTTAAGTGATGATTTAGCACTTGCTTTAGCTGCGAAAGATATTCGTATTGAAGCACCTATTCCCGGGAAATCAGCTGTAGGAATTGAAGTTCCGAACTCAGAAGTTTCTATGGTAACGCTTAGAGAAGTTCTTGATTCTAAAGCTAACAATCATCCAGAAGAGAAGTTGCTGATTGGTCTTGGACGAGATATTACAGGTGAAGCTGTATTAGCCCGCTTAAATAAAATGCCCCATTTACTGGTGGCCGGTGCGACAGGTAGCGGGAAAAGTGTATGTATTAACGGTATTATTGTTAGTATTTTAATGCGTGCAAAGCCGCATGAAGTAAAATTAATGATGATTGATCCGAAAATGGTAGAGTTAAATGTATATAACGGTGTGCCTCATTTATTAACACCAGTTGTAACTGATCCGAAAAAAGCATCACAAGCGTTGAAAAAAGTTGTAAGTGAAATGGAGCGTCGTTATGAGTTATTTGCTCATAGTGGCACGCGAAATATTGAAGGATATAATGATTATATAAAAGAGCATAATAATCAATCGGAAGCGAAACAACCGGAATTACCTTATATTGTCGTAATTGTGGATGAGTTAGCAGATTTAATGATGGTTGCTTCGTCGGATGTAGAGGATGCGATTATGCGTCTAGCGCAAATGGCTCGTGCTGCCGGTATTCATTTAATTATTGCAACGCAACGTCCATCAGTTGATGTAATTACGGGAGTTATTAAAGCGAATATTCCGTCACGTATTGCATTCGCTGTATCATCTCAAACAGATTCTCGTACAATTCTTGACGGCGGTGGTGCAGAGAAACTGCTAGGTCGTGGGGATATGCTATTTATACCAATTGGTGCATCGAAGCCTGTACGTGTACAAGGGGCGTTTTTATCAGATGATGAAGTTGAGAGAGTTGTAGAATATGTTATTGGTCAGCAAAAAGCGCAATATCAAGAAGATATGATCCCGCAAGATGTTCCTGATACGAAGCAGGAAGTAGAAGATGAATTATATGATGAAGCAGTTCAGCTCGTAGTGGAAATGCAAACAGCCTCTGTTTCTATGTTGCAACGTAGGTTTAGAGTTGGTTATACCCGTGCTGCCCGATTAATTGATGCAATGGAAATGAATGGTGTAGTAGGACCGTATGAAGGTAGTAAACCACGAGAAGTGCTCATTAATGATGTACAAGAAAAAAGTTCATAAAAAAAGCCTAATTGTTTTTACAATTAGGCTTTTTTATATGCTGGTTTTGTTATATACTATATTCAGCGTTAAAGAAAGGGCTTACATTTGAGGTGGTTCTTTAGAATACGAATACTTTTGTGTGGTTTTTTGTGAACGTTCGATATTTAATGTAGAAAAATGTTAAATTTTGTTGACACGTATGGGAGCAAGTGGTAAGATTACTTCGAAAAGAATCACTGCCTCATATAATCTTGGAGATAAGGTCCATAAGTTTCTACCTGGCAACCATGAATTGCTAGACTATGAGGGGAAAAGTGTGTAACAAAGGATGTAAGAGATCTTTGTGCCGAACTTTTTCTCGCTATGAGGAATGTTTATGGTGCAAAGTTTTTTTTATGCAGTAAAGAGTGAAAATTTCATCTTAAAAAATTATTAATATTTATTCGACAATTATGTTTATTTTTAGTGTGTAGCAATTTTTATTATGTTGTAAGTTGAAAAAAGAGAAAAGAAGTCTTACATCAGAGGTCGAATAATTGAAATGCGGGGGAGTCTTATGTCAGTAAAATCCGATAGTCGTCACCTATATTTACGGGTGATTGATCACATCAAAGAAAAGATTAAAGATGGGGCTTACAAAGAAAGGCAAAAGTTGCCATCAGAGTTTGATTTAGCGAAAGAACTTGGCGTAAGTAGAGCGACTTTAAGGGAAGCGCTGCGTATTTTAGAAGAAGAAAATGTTGTCATTCGTAGACATGGTGTAGGAACATTTGTAAATGCAAAACCGCTATTTTCTTCTGGGATTGAACAACTTTCTAGTATTACAGATATGATTTCTAGTGTGGGGAAAACACCAGGAACTATCTTTTTATCATCATCTACAACAAGTTTAACAGAAGAAGAAAAAGAGAAGTTTAATAGTGAAGATGGTTTTAATGCAGTGATGATTGAGCGTGTGCGTACAGCAGATGGGGAACCTGTTGTATATTGTATCGATAAACTTGCAAAAGAAATCTTGCCAGATTTATCGGGATACAACGAAGAATCATTGCTTACAGTGATACATAACAATACGCACAAACGTATCACATACGCAGTTGCTCATATTGAGCCAATTGGCTATCATCCGAAAATCTCACCGATTTTAGAATGTGAACCGGAAACGGCACTGCTAGTATTAAAACAAATGCACTATGATCAAAATGATGAGCCAATCTTATATTCTATCAATTACTTTAGAGCTGATAAGTTTAGCTTCCACGTACTAAGAAAACGTATGTAGGTAAGTTCCTTTTTAGGGAGGTGACAGCAAGAAGTTAGGGACAGCAGCGTATAAAAAATAGACAAATCATTTCAGGAGGGGTTTCTAGTATGAAGAAAAAAACAGGTCTTTTATTATCATTAACATTAGCAGCAAGTGCGGTTTTAGGTGCGTGTGGTAACTCGGATAAAGCGAGTAGCGACAAAAAAGAGTTTAAAGTTGGTATGGTTACAGATGTTGGGGGCGTTGATGACAAATCATTTAACCAATCAGCTTGGGAAGGTTTAACGAAGTTCGGTAAAGACAATGACTTAAAGAAAAATGAAGGATATCGTTATCTTCAATCAAGTAAAGACGCGGATTATATCCCAAATTTAACGAAATTTGCGAAAGATCATTATAACACAACATTTGGTATTGGTTACTTGATGGAAAAATCAATTGCAAAGGTAGCTGAACAATATCCGAAAGAGCAATTTGCGATTGTAGATACAGTTGTAGAAAAGCCAAACGTAACAAGTATTACATTTAAAGACCACGAAGGTTCATTCCTAGTTGGTGCTGTAGCAGCAATGACGACAAAATCAAATAAAGTTGGCTTTGTTGGTGGCGTGAAGAGTCCATTAATTACAAAATTTGAATCAGGTTTCAAAGCTGGTGCAAAAGCAGTAAACCCAAATATTGAAATCGTATCGCAATATGCTGATGCATTTGATAAGCCGGAAAAAGGATCAGTATTAGCTTCAGCAATGTACGGTGGAGGCGTTGACGTAATTTATCATGCATCTGGTGCAACTGGTAACGGTGTATTCACAGAAGCGAAAAACCGCAAGAAAAAAGGTGAAAATGTTTGGGTAATCGGTGTTGACCGTGACCAAAATCAAGAAGGTATGCCTGAAAACGTAACTTTAACTTCGATGGTAAAACGTGTTGATGTTGCAGTAGCAAAAGTAGCACAAGAAGCGAAAGATGGTAAGTTAAAAGGCGGTAAAGTAGAAGAGTTTGGTTTAAAAGATGATGGCGTTGGTATTGCGAAAACAACTGATAATGTGAAAAAAGTAAACCCAGAAATTTTAACTAAAATAGAAGATTTTGAGAAGAAAATTACTGCTGGTGAAATTAAAGTACCTGCAACTGACGAAGAATATAAAACATATGAAGCTTCTCTAAAGAAATAATAATAGAGAAATAGCAAAGGTTAGTTCGTAGAACTAACCTTTGCATATATAAAAATACTTTTAATAGAGTGTAATTAGGGAGTGTTCCCTGCTAAAAGGAGGAACAAAATGGAATACGTAATTGAGATGAACAATATTACAAAAGTATTCCCAGGCATTGTAGCGAATGACGATATTACGCTGCAAGTAAAACAGGGAGAGATACATGCTTTACTTGGAGAAAATGGTGCAGGGAAATCAACGCTGATGAATGTGCTGTTCGGTTTGTATCAACCAGAACAGGGAGAAATCAAAATTAAAGGGAAACCTGTTGAAATTACGAATCCGAATATAGCAAATGACCTTGGTATTGGGATGGTCCATCAGCATTTTATGCTTGTTCATAATTTTACAGTTACAGAGAATATTATTCTTGGAAATGAGCCGAAGAAAAACGGAAAAATTGCTGTTGAAGAGGCTGCAAAAGAAATTAAGCAATTATCGGAACAGTACGGTTTAGCTGTTGATCCACATGCGAAAATTGAAGATATTTCTGTTGGGATGCAGCAAAGGGTTGAAATATTAAAGACTCTTTATCGTGGTGCGGAGATTTTAATATTTGATGAGCCAACCGCGGTGTTAACTCCTCAAGAAATTCATGAGTTGATTCAAATTATGAAAAAGCTTGTGCAAGAGGGGAAATCTATCATTCTTATTACACATAAGTTAAAAGAAATTATGGAAGTTTGCGATCGTTGTACGATTATTCGTAAAGGTAAGGGGATTGGTACTGTTAATGTAGTGGAAACTGATGAGCATAAACTTGCAGAGTTAATGGTCGGACGTCAAGTGAATTTTAAAACAGAAAAAATAGAAGCTAAACCAAAGGAAGAAGTACTATCTATTGCAAACCTAATTGTTCATGATACGCGCAAGTTACCTGCTGTAAAAGGCCTTGACTTAACTGTTCGTGCAGGAGAAATCGTTGGGATTGCAGGGATTGATGGAAATGGTCAAAGTGAATTAATAGAGGCGATTACTGGTTTACGAAAAGTTGAGTCAGGTTCTATTGCAATTAAAGGAAAAGAAATAACAAATTGGCCTGTTCGAAGAATAACAGAAGAGGGGATTGGTCATATTCCTGAAGACCGTCATAAACACGGACTTGTTCTCGATTTTTCTGTTCGGGACAATATTGTATTACAAACATACTATAAAAATCCATTTTCAAAGAAAGGGATTTTAAATTTTAGTAAAATCACACAAAAAGCAAAAGCGCTTATTGAACAGTTTGATGTACGTACACCTAGTGAACAAACGTTAGCTCGCGCTCTATCTGGTGGAAACCAACAAAAGGCAATTATTGCACGTGAAGTAGATCGTAATCCAGATTTATTAATTGCAGCGCAGCCAACCCGTGGTTTAGATGTAGGTGCCATTGAATTTATTCATAAAAAATTGATTGAGCAGAGAGATAATGGTAAGGCAGTATTGCTTTTATCTTTAGAGCTAGATGAAATTTTAAATGTAAGTGATCGAGTTGCTGTTATATATGAAGGGAAAATTGTAGCAATTGTGGATGCAAAAGAGACAAACGAACAACAGCTTGGATTATTAATGGCCGGCGGGACAGGGAAAGAGAAGGTGAACACAAATGGCTAAAAAGTTTTTAACAGAGCGAACAATTAATATTTTAGTACCTGTGTTATCCGTAGTTTTCGGTTTACTTGTTGGTGCCATTGTAATGTTAGTTAGTGGATATGATCCGATTGTTGGATATGCTGCGCTTTGGGAAGGAATGGTTGGAAATCCACAAGCTATCGGTGAGACGTTGCGTACGATGATTCCGCTTGTATTAGCTGGTCTCTCAGTAGCATTTGCATTTCGTACAGGTCTTTTCAATATTGGGGTGGAAGGACAGTTATTAGTTGGGTGGCTCGCTGCTGTTTGGTTTGGATATGCAGTGTCGTTACCAGCAATTTTGCATATTCCGCTATCTATTTTAGTGGCGGCAATTGCCGGCGGTTTATGGGGTTTTATACCCGGATATTTAAAAGGAAAGCTTAAAGTAAATGAAGTAATTGTTACAATTATGATGAACTACATTGCACTTTATGTTACGTATGACCTTATTAAACGTTTTATTCATGAAGGTAATGAGAAGTCTTATGATGTACAAGCAAGTGCTTCGTTAGCTTCTGAGTGGTTATCTTCATTGACAGATGGATCGCGTTTGCACTGGGGAATTGTTGTAGCTATTATCGTTGCAATTGTAATGTGGTTCTTATTAGATAGAACAACGTTAGGGTATGAATTAAAGTCGGTTGGTTTTAACCAAAATGCCTCTCAATATGCAGGGATGAAAGTATCGCGTAATGTTGTATTATCAATGACAATTGCTGGTGCTTTTGCTGGAATTGGTGGAGCTATGGAAGGATTAGGGACATTCCAAAGTATGACGGCGATGTCGTCGTTTACTGGTATCGGATTTGATGGGATTGCGGTAGCGCTTCTAGGAGGAAATAATCCATTTGGTATATTATTAGCAGCTTTACTGTTCGGTGGTTTGAAAAGTGCAGCTCCACAAATGAATTTTGAAGCAGATGTACCTTCTGAGTTAATTAACGTTATTATTGCATGTATTATTTTCTTTGTTGCGTGCAGTTATGTTTTACGCTGGGCACTTACACGCATGAGCAAGGAGGGAAAATAAATGAGCTTTTTAGATATTTTAGCCATTCTTGTGACGGGTACGTTATATACGGCAGCGCCACTTATTTTTACGGCGTTAGGTGGAGTGTTCAGTGAACGTTCTGGAGTTGTAAATATAGCGTTAGAAGGTTTAATGTTATTTGGTGCATTTATTGGTATTGTTACAACGTTATTAATGGGTGATACGTGGGGATCGATGACTCCTTGGATTGCGCTATTATTAGCAGCGATTGGTAGTGGCTTATTTGCACTTCTTCACGCAGTAGCATCTATTACATTCCGCGCAGATCAAGTAGTGAGCGGGGTAGCGATTAACTTCTTAGCTCTTGGTTTAACAGTATTTGCGATTAAGAAAATCTTTGGCAAAGGACAAACTGATTTCATTCAATACCGTATTGAAAAAATCGATGTTCCGGGTCTTTCGGATATTCCAGTAATCGGAAAAATCTTTTTCTCAAATGTACCGTTAACATCGTATATTGCTATTATTTTAGCGTTTGTCGTTTGGTATGTCATTTATAAAACGCCGTTTGGCCTTCGTCTTCGTGCGGTTGGAGAACATCCAATGGCAGCAGATACGATGGGGATCAATGTATATAAAATGCGTTATATTGCAGTTGCTATATCTGGAATGTTTGCCGGAGTTGGTGGAGCAGTCTTCGCTATGTCGATTTCTGGTAATTTCTCGGGTGCTACAATTACGGGACAAGGTTTCTTAGCGCTAGCAGCTATGATTTTTGGTAAATGGAATCCACTTGGTGCTCTTGGAGCGGCTCTGTTCTTCGGGTTTGCTCAATCACTAGGAATAACAGGTGGTACAATCCCTGTACTAAAAGAAATTCCAAGTGTATTCTTAACAATATTACCATATGTATTCACAATATTAGCACTTGTTGGTTTTGTAGGTCGTTCTGAAGCTCCGAAAGCATTAGGAACTCCTTATGAAAAAGGAAAACGATAAGTATAAAAAAGCTCGCACATTAGTGCGGGCTTTTTTACATAGACTATATTTAATACGGAATTTTACTATGTTCCTTACATATTACAGTTTTTAGAAAGGGCCTAATGTAAGTATAGTGAGGAAGAAAAGTTGATTTTTCATTTCTAAAAACTGTATATTGAAGAGGAATATTCCTATATACGTAAAGGAGGGCTATAAATGAAACTGATGGAACAACAGTTACATGAGTTAGGTGGTTTGCGAGTACATATTATTCCAACTGATAAATATAAAACAAATACATTTGTATTTCGTTTGAAAGCACCTTTAAATGAGGAGACGGTGACAGAGCGTGCCCTATTGCCATACGTATTGCAAAGTGCGACAGAAAAGCTTCCTTCTGTAATTCGTCTTCGTCAATATTTAGAAGAATTATATGGATCTTCTTTGGCAGTAGATGTAAGTAAAAAAGGAGAAGATCATATCATCTCTATTTATGTAGACATTGCAAATGAAGTATATTTACATGATGCACCACCGTTATTTGAAAAAGCGCTTTCTATGTTGTCAGATATCGTTTTACATCCAGCAACAGAGGGGAATGGTTTTCTGCCTTCTATTGTAGAAAGTGAAAAGAGAGCGCTCTTGCAACGAATTGAAGCGACTTATGATGATAAAATGCGTTATGCAAACGAGCGTTTAATTGAAGAAATGTGCAAAGTAGAACCGTATCGTTTAAGCGCAAATGGGAAAAAAGAGAGTGTTTCTTCTATTACAAATGAAAGTTTGTATCAATATTATCAAAAAGTATTAGCTGAAGATGAAATGGATCTATACATTATTGGTGATATTTCAGAAAATGCAGTTGATCTTGTAAGTAAGTATTTTTCTATTTCAGCGCGTCCTGTGAGGGAAAGAAATGTACTTCTTCATAAGAGAAATAATGAAGAAAAAGAAGTTGTGGAAAAACAAGAATTAAAACAAAGTAAATTACACATCGGTTATCGTACGTTTATTACGTATAAAGACGAAGATTATTTTGCACTGCAATTGTTTAATGGATTGTTTGGAGGATTTTCTCATTCGAAGTTATTCGTTAATGTTCGTGAAAAAAATAGTTTAGCGTACTATGCAGCATCCCGCTTTGAAAGTCATAAAGGCTTATTGTTTGTTATGTCAGGAATTGAAGCGAAAAATTATGAAAAAGCTGTTGAGATTATTAAAGAGCAAATGCTTGCAATGCAAAATGGTGATTTTTCTGAAGAAGAGATGCATCAAACGAAAAGTGTCATTCAAAATCAAATATTAGAAGCAATTGATACACCGCGCGGATTTGTGGAAATGCTGTATCATGGTATTATTTCAGACCGTACGCGTCCGGTTGAAGAATGGCTTACAGGCATTGAAAGTGTGACGAAAGAAGAGATTGTGAAGGTTGCTAAAAATATTGAACTAGATACAATTTACTTTTTACACGGAACGGAGGGAGAATAAATGGAGAAAATTGTTTATGAGCAATTAAAAGAGACACTCTATTATGAAAAACTTCCTAATGGATTAGATGTATATATTTTACCGAAGCAAGGGTTTAATAAAACATTTGCAACGTTTACGACAAAATATGGTTCTGTGGATAATACATTCATACCACTAGATAAAGAAGAAATGATTCGTGTGCCTGATGGGATTGCTCATTTCCTTGAGCATAAATTATTTGAAAAAGAAGATCATGACGCTTTCCAATTGTTTAGTAAACAAGGGGCATCGGCAAATGCTTTCACATCTTTCACAAGAACAGCTTACCTTTTTTCATGTACATCAAATGTAGAACAAAATTTAAATACATTGTTAAACTTTGTACAAGAGCCTTACTTCTCTGAAAAAACCGTTGAAAAAGAGAAGGGTATTATTGGGCAAGAAATTCAAATGTATCAAGATAATCCAGATTGGCGCTTATATTTTGGATTAATTGATAGCTTGTTTGTAAAGCACCCGATTAAAATTGATATTGCAGGGACGATCGAGTCTATTAGTAAAATTACGAAAGACCTACTATATGAATGTTATGAAACGTTTTATCATCCAAGCAATATGTTAATGTTTGTTGTAGGTGCAATTGATCCAGAGAAAACGATGGATTTGATACGTGAAAATCAAGCGAAAAAAGATTATAAAAACCAACCAGAAATAGTACGTTCATTCGAAGAAGAACCAGATGAGGTAAATGAAAAGAAGAAAATTATTTCAATGCCTGTACAAACTCCGAAATGTTTAGTTGGTATTAAAGCGACAAACTTAAAAGAAAAAGGGGAAGCCCTTTTAAAACAAGAAATTGCGCTTACGTTACTTTTAGATTATTTATTTGGGAAAAGCTCCGTTCATTACGAATCTTTATATAATGAAGGGCTCATTGATGATTCGTTCTCGTATGATTATACAGAAGAGAATAACTTCGGTTTTGCAATGGTTGGCGGCGATACGAAGCAACCTGATGAGCTGGAAGAGCGTTTGAAAGGTATTTTATTAAATACAAATTATGATCAATTAGATGAGGCGGCATTAGAACGAGTAAAGAAAAAGAAAATAGGTGGCTTTTTACGTTCCTTGAATTCACCGGAATATATTGCAAATCAATTTACACGATATGCGTTTAATGAATCGAGTCTGTTTGATGCATTGACTGTATTAGAAAGTCTAACGGTTCAAGATTTACAAGAAGTAGCTCAATTACTATTATCAGAAGAGAAAATGAGTGTTTGCCAAGTTTTACCGAAAAAATAAAAGGTTTTATAATAATCCCCTCATCTTATCATTGATAAATTGTAAGATGAGGGTATTATTTATTTGTAGGGAAACGATTTTTTTGAGACAAGAGAGGAATTGTATGAAAAAGTATGCATTAGTAACTGGAGGAAGCGGAGGGATTGGCTCTGCTATTTCAAAACAATTAATTCAAGATGGATATACAGTATATGTTCATTATAATAACAGTGAAGAGAAAGTGAATGAGTTGCAGAAAGAATGGGGTGAAGTAATTCCTGTTCAAGCGAATTTAGCTTCTACTGATGGGGCAGAGCAATTGTGGAAACAAATTGAACATCCGCTTGATGTTATCGTATATGCAGCTGGGAAGAGTATTTTTGGACTCGTAACAGATGTAACGAACGATGAATTGAATGATATGGTAGAACTTCAAGTAAAGAGTATCTATAAATTATTATCGATGGCATTGCCAGCTATGATTCAACGGAGAAGCGGTAATATTGTACTTGTTTCGTCTATATGGGGACAAATTGGCGCGTCATGTGAAGTGCTTTATTCGATGGTAAAAGGTGCGCAAAATTCATATGTGAAAGCTTTAGCAAAAGAGGTTTCATTAAGTGGAATAAGAGTGAACGCGGTGGCGCCAGGTGCAATTGAAACGGAAATGTTAAACGTATTTTCAGAAGAGGATAAGAATGAAATTGCGGAAGAGATTCCGTTAGGACGATTAGGATTACCGGAAGAAGTAGCAAAAACTGTGTCATTTCTCGTATCACCAGGTGCATCTTATATAACTGGACAAATTATTGGAGTAAATGGCGGGTGGCATTGCTAAAAATTTCTTACATAAAAAATGAAAAACTGTACAAATTAAGCATGATTCTATTACTAAGTAGTGAGGTGCTTACACATGTCAGTTTTAGATAATTTTGATCAATGGAAGAGCTTTTTAGGAGAACGTTTAGAACAAGCGCAAGGAAAAGGTCTTGATGGTGGTGCTGTATCAGATATGGCATTTCGTGTTGGTGATTATTTAGCAAATGAAGTAGAAGCACGCAACGATCAAGAGAAATTATTAGCTGAACTTTGGAAAGTTGCTGACGAACAAGAGCAACATACAATCGCAAACTTAATGGTAAAGTTTGTACAACATAAGTAAAAAATAGAGAGGAGATTCTCCTCTCTATTTTTTTTGTATAATAATTGAAAGGGATAGATTATACATTTAGCTTCCCTATTAAGGGGAAATCATATAATATAGTACGTAGGTGTAAAGTAAGCAAGGGGAGTGATCTTGGATGATTGAATGGTATTTTGAATATGAAATACATAAAAACCGACCTGGCTTGCTTGGTGACGTTTCTTCGTTAATCGGTATGCTTGGCATTAATATTGTCACAATTAATGGTGTAGATAATGCACGACGTGGATTACTCCTTATGTGTGATAATCAAGAGCAAATCTCTAGACTTGAATCAATTTTAAATACGATGGATAACATAACGGTAACGAAATATCGTCCGCCAAAGCTAAGAGATAAGCTAGCGGTTAGACATGGTAGGTACATACAACGAGATGCAGATGATAAGAAGACATTTCGGTTTGTGCGTGATGAATTAGGGTTACTTGTAGACTTTATGGCTGAAATAATGAAAAAAGAAGGTCATAAACTAATTGGTATACGAGGAATGCCTCGTGTTGGAAAAACAGAATCCATTGTTGCTGCAAGTGTTTGCGCAAATAAAAGATGGTTATTTGTATCATCTACTCTTATTAAGCAAACTGTTCGTAGTCAATTGATTGAAGACGAGTATAGCGACGACAATATTTTCATCTTAGATGGAATCGTGTCAACAAAGCGTGCTAACGAAAGGCATTGGCAGCTTGTTCGTGAAATTATGAGGTTGCCTGCAACGAAAGTTGTGGAACATCCTGACGTATTTGTGAGTCAGTCAGAATACACATTGGATGATTTTGATTATATTATCGAGTTGCGTAACGATTATGATGAAGAAATTCAATATAATTTAGTAGATGAAATTGAGCAAGGTACGCAAAATAATTTCTCTATGTTTGACTTTTAAAGAAATATTGAGGTGTTAGTAGTGACAGAATTAGGACAAAAGCTGAAAGAAGCAAGAGGAACGAAAGGCTTGTCTATTGATCAGCTGCATGAGATTACAAAAATTCAAAAACGCCATTTAGTAGCAATTGAGGAAGGCAATTATGATGTATTGCCAGGAGCTTTTTATGCGCGTGCATTCATTAAACAATACGCAGATGCGGTTGGATTAAATGGAGAGGAACTACTTGTAGAATATCAGAGTACGATACCACAATCTGAAAAACGTGACGTTCCACAAGTATCAACAGGACAAAAAACGCAAGAAACAATGCAAAAATCTTCATCATGGCCAATTGCAGATCACATGCCGAAAATTTTAGTTGCGCTGTTAGTAATCGCAGTTGGAGTGGTAATTTGGTTTGTTTTTCAAGCGTTAACTGGAAAAGATGATGAGAAAGTTCCGAATACTCAAAGTGAGAAAATTGAAGTTAAAAAAGCGGAAAACTCTCCGTTAGATACGAAGAAAGATGAAGTGAAAGCGGAAGAGCCGAAAAAAGAGGAACCAAAGAAAGAAGAACCGAAGAAAGAGGAACAACCAGCACAGCCAACTGGACAACAAGAAGTGAAAGTAGTTGGGACAACTGGTAAAGTATCTACTTTGGAAATTCATAATAATAAAACATTAGAACTGGAAATATCGGGTAAAGGTGCGAGTTATGTAGATGTTAAAGATGATGCGGGTAACGAAGTTTTAAACACTACAATACAAGATGGTCAAACAGAAAAACGAGATTTATCAACAGCAAAAGAAGTGCGACTTAATATTGGAAATGCAACGAATGTTGAAGTTAAACTGAATGGCCAAGTGGTCGCTTATCCATTGGATCCAGAAAAAGAACTTCACCAAAGATTGGTGATAAAAAACCAAGGGATAGAGCAACCTGCACAATAACAGTCATCGCTTCGATGACTTTTTTCAATGAACAAATGTTTTTGATATGATGGAGGAATAGCTGTGAATTTACCAAATAAAATTACAATATCTAGAATCTTCTTAATTCCAATTTTTATGGTAATTATGTTAGCACCCTTTGATTGGGGTTCATACAGAATTGGTGATGTTGATTTACCAATTCAACATTTAGTAGGAGCACTTATCTTTATTGTTGCTTCGGCTACAGATTGGATTGATGGACATTACGCAAGAAAGTATAATCTTGTAACGAATTTAGGAAAGTTCCTTGACCCGTTAGCTGATAAATTACTTGTTTCAGCAGCACTTATCACGTTAGTTGAGATGCAATACGTACCTGCTTGGATCGTTATTGTCATTATAAGCCGTGAGTTTGCGGTAACTGGTTTACGTCTTGTACTTGCTGGAACAGGGGAAGTAGTTGCGGCAAATCAACTAGGGAAAATTAAGACATGGACACAAATCATCGCGATTGCGGCATACTTATTACACGATGTACCTTTAAATTTAATCCATATTCCAGTTGCTGATATCTTTATATGGATTGCATTAATTTTTACTGTTATTTCAGGATGGGATTATTTCTGGAAAAATAGAGCTGCTTTTGTAAACTCAAAATAGAAGTTTATGGGGGAATTGGGATGAACGCTGAAATCATTGCGGTTGGAACAGAATTATTACTTGGACAAATTGCAAATACGAACGCCCAGTTTTTGTCTGAAAAGTTAGCTTCAATTGGAATTAACGTGTACTACCATACTGTAGTTGGTGATAATAACAAGCGACTGCAGCAGGCGATTGAAGTTGCAGAGGAACGTGCGGATATGCTCATTTTCACAGGTGGATTAGGACCGACAAAAGATGATTTAACGAAGGAAACAATAGCGTCTAGCTTAGCGGAAGAGCTTGTATATGATGAAAAGGCATTAGCATCAATAAGCGATTACTTTAAGCGAACAGGTCGAGAGTTCACGGAGAATAATAAAAAGCAGGCGCTCGTTTTGGATGGAGCAACTGTATTTGCAAATGATCACGGTATGGCACCTGGTATGGGATTAAATAAGAACGGAAAAGTTTATATTTTATTACCAGGACCACCGAAAGAAATGAAACCAATGTATGTAAGTTATGTGGAGCCTTTTTTACGTAACTTTACAACAGGAGAAAACATTTATTCTCGCGTGCTTCGCTTTTTCGGAATTGGGGAATCTCAATTAGAGGTGAAAGTTCAAGATTTAATTGATGGACAAACGAATCCGACAATTGCCCCGCTTGCGAATGATGGAGAAGTGACATTACGTTTAACTGCTAAACATCAAAATGTTGATGAAGCAGAGAAACTCATTCAGCATGTGGAAGATTTGATTTTAGAAAGAGTAGGAGAATTTTTCTACGGGTATGACCAAGAGTTTCTGCATTATAAGGCGATAGAGTTATTGAAGAAAAAAGGATTAACTTTAGCGTGTGCGGAAAGTTTAACAGGTGGTCTCTTCGGTAATCAAGTAACAGAAAGTGCTGGTGTGTCTTCCGTATTTAAAGGCGGTGTCATTTGTTATCATAATGATGTGAAGCAACATGTTTTACATGTACCTGAGGAAGTGTTGTCTACTGACGGTGCTGTTAGTAAAGAATGTGCTCGTTATCTTGCTGAAAATGTTAAAGAATTATTAAAAGTGGATATCGGAATTAGTTTCACTGGGGTAGCAGGACCGGATGCTTCAGAACATAAAGAACCGGGAACAGTATTTGTTGGATTGGCGATTAAAGATGAACCAACTGTAGTCTTTCCTCTTAATTTAAGTGGAAGTCGCCAACAAATTAGAGAACGCTCAGCGAAATATGGATTTTATCATTTATATAAAAAGCTAGAAGAAATATAAGTTTCTTCTAGCTTTTTTTAATGGTTAAATGTAGTTTTATTTAATGGAAAATAAAAAAACGAATAAATGTTCGATTTTTGTTGGCAAATTGAATTGAAAATAGGTATAATAAGATTAGCAATTCAGTTAAGGAGGAATTTTGAATGAGTGATCGTCAAGCAGCGTTAGATATGGCGTTAAAACAAATAGAGAAGCAATTCGGTAAAGGTTCAATTATGAAATTAGGAGAACAAGCGGAGCGTAGAGTTTCTACGGTTTCTAGTGGTTCTTTAGCACTTGATGTGGCACTAGGGGTAGGCGGATACCCACGCGGCCGTATTATCGAAATTTACGGACCTGAAAGTTCAGGTAAAACAACAGTTTCATTACATGCAATTGCAGAAGTACAGCGCCAAGGTGGACAAGCAGCGTTCATCGATGCTGAGCATGCAATGGATCCTGTATATGCACAAAAACTAGGTGTTAACATCGATGAATTACTATTATCACAACCTGATACAGGGGAGCAAGGTTTAGAAATCGCAGAAGCACTTGTACGAAGTGGCGCGGTTGATATTATCGTAATTGACTCTGTAGCAGCTCTTGTACCGAAAGCTGAGATCGAAGGAGACATGGGTGACTCACACGTAGGTCTACAAGCGCGTTTAATGTCTCAAGCGCTTCGTAAACTTTCAGGTGCAATTAATAAATCAAAAACAATTGCAATCTTTATTAACCAAATTCGTGAAAAAGTTGGGGTTATGTTCGGAAATCAACTACAAGTTGCTTAATCAGAATGTAGTACTTGAATCTTTATTTGTCTTCTTCATTTAAGTCTTTATAAGGGATTTCTTATAAGGAGAGATTAAAGTGGCAGTGACAATTGGAAATAGAACTTATCGAAATATAGAACAATGGCAAGTGGATTTTATCGTGACACATGCGGAGAGAAAATTAAAAGATATAGGTAAAGAAATTAATCTTGATGAAAGGCGAGTAGGTGAAATATTAAAGTTACTCGGAATTAAAAGAACCAGACATAGGAAGATTTACTTACCTAAAACCGCAGAAGTTGAACATGAGTTGAAAAATCCATATTTATCACATGTTGAAATTGCTGTTAAGTATGGCGTATCCGATACATGTGTTGCTAAAAGGAGAAAAGAGCTTAATGTAAAGGTCAGAAAGAAAAATTATGATACTTTACTGGAACAACAGGTTGAACAGATATTGTTAAACTTAGATTTGGCGTTCATTAAGCAAAAAAGAATCGATAAGTGGTCTATTGATTTCTACTTGGGTAGAAAATATTGTTTAGATGTTCATGGGAAATGGGCACACTCACTCAAAAAAATAAAAGAACGAGATAAAAGAAAACTTTTATTTATGGAAAAGAGCTGCTATAAATATCTTGTTATACATGAAGAAGAGCTAGCAAATAAAGAAAAAGTCGCACAAAAGATTAAGGAGTTTACCATGGGTTTCCCTTGCTAGTGATAGCATGTTAAAAAACCTTGTGAACCTTATTGCCTAAGGGTGTAACTATTCATATAGTTGCTAACGGTGAAGCCCACCATTATTTAGGGTAATACCGTGCCAAGCTCCATATTTATATGGGGAAGGTGTAGAGACTACCGAAAAGGACTTTTTGTTAACTGAGTAGGGTACGGCAGATGATAGGCTACTGCTGGAAGTGCAAGGCTCTCTGTAAAGAGATGAAGAGATAGTCCGGACTATAGAGATGGAAAATCTATAGATAGTGCCAGAAACAACTCCAGGTGGTCGTGCGTTGAAATTCTATTCAACTGTTCGTCTTGAAGTGCGTCGTGCGGAGCAATTAAAGCAAGGTAACGACATCGTTGGTAATAAAACAAAAGTAAAAGTAGTTAAAAATAAAGTGGCACCACCATTCCGTGTTGCGGAAGTTGATATTATGTACGGAGAAGGTATTTCAAGAGAAGGCGAGATCTTAGATATGGCTTCTGAACTTGATATCGTTCAAAAGAGTGGTGCTTGGTACTCTTATAATGAAGAACGCTTAGGACAAGGTCGTGAAAATTCGAAGCAGTTTTTAAAAGAAAATACGGATTTAAGAGAAGAAATTGCCTTCTTTATTCGTGAGCATCACGGAATTAGCGAAGATTCTGGTGCTGAAGGTATGGAAGATCCAAATCTTCTTGATTAAAAATAAAAGACACGGCTTCGTGTCTTTTATTTTTGTATCATTATGAAAGCGTTCTATATCGTTGGAGATAAAATATTTAATCTACCTAAAAGATTATGTATAAAGAAGGATATATGCACGTTTTACATGAATAAACTGGAATTTACTAAGGTTTTCCAGGATAATATGCTGTCTGCTTTTTAAATTCATATATGAATTAGGACTGAAGGTAAAGAAAGTAAAAGTAGACAACGCTTGACAATGAAAATTGCGATAGATACAATGAGAATGTATATTTTTTCTTATATACGAAACACTCTTCTCAAGAAGAGAAGTAATATTCGGAGTAAGACTTAAATCTTGCCGAAATAATAATATGACATTTTAATTGTGAAATGAAGAAAGTCCCTTAAAAAAGCGGGACGACGGTCTTTGCTGTATGTTGGTATTCAATGTACATGCCGACAGTCTTTTTTCATTCATAGCAAGGGGAGGTGAAATCATGAGTAGTACAGTTTGGATACTCATCTCCATTTTGCTTGCAACAGTCGGTGCAGTTGTTGGCTTTTTTGTTCGAAAGTCTATTGCTGAAGCGAAGATTAATGGTGCAGCCAATGAAGCGAAACGTATTCTAGACGAAGCGAATCGTGAGGCTGAAGCACTTAAGAAAGAAGCGCTATTAGAAGCAAAGGATGAAATTCATACACTTCGTACAGAAGCTGAATTAGAAATTCGTGACCGTAGAAGCGAATTACAAAAACAAGAAAATCGTTTAATGCAAAAAGAGGAGAACCTTGATCGTAAAGACGAAACGCTCGATAAACGCGAGCTACAGTTAGAAAAGAAAGAGGATTCTCTTGTAGCGAGACAACAACAGATTGAAGAGTTGGAAAGCAAAGTGGGAGAGTTAGTTCAAAAGCAACAAACAGAATTAGAGCGCATTTCCAATCTGACACGCGAACAAGCGAAAGCAATTATTCTTGGTAAAGTAGAAAGTGAAGTTTCTCATGAAATTGCCGTAATGGTAAAAGAAAGTGAAGTTCGTGCGAAAGAAGAAGCAGATAAGAAAGCGAAAGAGATTTTATCTCTTGCAATGCAGAGATGTGCAGCTGATCATGTTGCTGAAACAACCGTTTCGGTTGTAAATCTTCCAAATGACGAAATGAAGGGACGTATTATCGGACGTGAAGGTCGAAATATTCGTACGTTAGAAACGTTAACAGGTATTGACCTAATTATCGATGATACACCAGAAGCGGTTATCCTTTCTGGATTCGACCCAATTCGTCGTGAAACAGCTCGTATCGCTCTTGATAAACTGGTACAGGACGGACGTATTCACCCAGCGCGTATTGAAGAGATGGTCGAAAAATCAAGACGTGAAGTGGACGAGTATATTCGTGAAGTCGGAGAGCAAACAACGTTTGAAGTGGGTGTTCACGGTTTACATCCAGATTTAATTAAGATTTTAGGTCGTTTAAAATACCGTACAAGTTACGGACAAAACGTCTTAAAACATTCTATGGAAGTTGCATATTTAACTGGACTTATGGCAGCAGAGCTTGGTGAGGATGAAAAACTAGCAAGACGTGCTGGTCTATTACATGATATCGGTAAAGCGATTGACCATGAAGTAGAAGGTAGCCACGTTGAAATTGGTGTTGAACTCGCAACGAAATATAAAGAGCATCCTGTAGTTATAAACAGTATTGCATCTCACCATGGAGACACAGAACCAACTTCTATCATTGCAGTTTTAGTTGCAGCAGCAGATGCATTATCAGCTGCAAGACCTGGAGCTCGTAGTGAAACACTTGAGAACTATATTCGTCGTCTTGAAAAGTTAGAAGAGATTTCAGAGTCTTATGAAGGCGTAGAAAAATCTTTCGCAATTCAAGCAGGACGAGAAGTTCGTATTCTGGTAAAACCAGATACAATTGATGATTTAGAAGCTCATCGTTTAGCTCGTGATATTCGAAAACGTATTGAAAATGAACTGGATTACCCAGGACATATTAAAGTAACTGTTATTCGTGAAACACGTGCAGTGGAATACGCAAAATAAAGTGGTGAAACACCACTTTATTTTTTTGTGTTGGAATGGGTTAAAATAAAGGAAATTAGTTATATCTAGCATACAAGTGAAACAAACTTATACTAAATATATTGTAAGGAAATCACTTGAAGCTATAGTAATAAAAAAATGTAGTACATAGGAAGGGTAAGACATATGAGAATATTATTTGTTGGAGATGTAGTAGGATCTCCTGGTAGAGGTATGATTCAACAATACGTACCGGCACTAAAGAAAAAATATACACCTACAGTAACTATTATTAATGGAGAAAATGCAGCAGGTGGCCGTGGAATTACGGAAAAAATATACCGAAACTTTTTAGAATGCGGAGCACAAGCGGTTACACTAGGAAATCACGCTTGGGATAACCGTGAAGTATTTGAATTTATTGATGATGCAAAATACCTTGCAAGACCAGCTAACTTCCCAGAAGGAACTCCAGGAAAAGGGCTTATTTTTGTGAACTGTAACGGAACAGAAGTTGCAGTTATTAACTTACAAGGACGTACATTCCTTCCTCCAATTGATTGTCCATTCCGTAAAGTGGATGAATTAATTAACATTGCGAAAAAACGTACGAATATTATTTTTGTTGATTTCCATGCGGAAACGACAAGTGAAAAACAAGCGTTAGGTTGGTATGTAGATGGTCGTGCTACAGCGGTAGTAGGTACACATACGCATGTTCCTACAGCAGATAATCGCATTTTACCGAGCGGAACGGCATATATCACAGATGTTGGTATGACAGGACCGTACGATGGTATTTTAGGTATGGACCGAGAAGCAGTATTGAAGAAGTTTTTAACAAACTTACCAGTGCGATTTGAAGTGACAAATGGTAGAACACAATTAAGTGCAGTGCTAATTGATGTGGATCCTAATACAGGAAAAGCTAAGAAAATTGAGCGTATCTTAATTAATGATGATCAACCATTTTTTGAGTAATTCTCATTAAAATTTAGATAAGTTATTATTTTTTAATTTTTTAGAAAAATTACAGAAAATTAGCAGGAATACGTGTCATTCCTCGTGAATATAAGTTAAAGTGAAATAATTGCTAATACTTTTTATAGAAACGAGGAGGAAACGCGGAATGGAAATATTAAAAGTTAAAGCAACGTCGGTCCCTAATTCTGTAGCTGGTGCACTTGCAGGTGTTATTCGCGAACGCGGAACAGCAGAAATTCAAGCCATTGGTGCAGGTGCATTGAACCAAGCGGTAAAGGCAGTAGCAATTGCAAGAGGATTTGTAGCGCCTAGTGGTTTGGACCTGATTTGTATCCCAGCGTTTACGGATATTATGATTGATGGGGAAGAACGTACAGCAATAAAATTAATTGTAGAACCTCGTTAAGTTTAAACAACCTGTTTGCAGTATGCAAACAGGTTGTTTTTATAATGGAGGAATGAAAATGAAAATTTTTGATGCTCATTGTGATGTGCTTCTTCAGTTATGGAGTGCACAAGGGAAAAAGGATTTTAAACACGATCCGCAATTACATATTACATTTGAACAGTTAAAGAGAAGAAAAGGAAGTATACAATGTTTTGCTATATATGTGCCAGAAACAGTGGCATATGAAAACCGATTTGAAGTAGCATTGCAAATGGTAGATATTTTTTATAATGAAATTTTATCCCTACCGGGTGTGAAGTTTATTCAGACAAAAGATGATATTAACATGTTAAAACAGGACGAGATTGGGGCGATATTGACACTAGAAGGATGCGAAGCAATTGGAAAAGATGCAATGAAATTACGGTTGTTGTATCGCCTAGGAGTACGTTCTTTTGGACTAACATGGAATTATGCCAATCTATTAGCTGATGGTGCGTTAGAGACACGTGGGGCGGGTTTAACGACTTCTGGTAAACATGTTGTACAAGAACTGAATGCGTTACATGTATGGACTGATGTGTCTCATCTGAATGAAAGAAGTTTTTGGGATGTGATGGAAATTGCAAAAAATCCTATTGCTTCCCACTCAAATTGTATGAAACTTTGCGAGCACCCACGTAATTTAAACGATGAACAACTTAAAGCTCTTATAAAGCGAAATGGCATGATCGGTGTCACTTTTGTACCACAGTTTCTAACAAATGAAAAACAAGCGAATGTAGCAGATATAATAAGACATATCGAATATATTTGTTCATTAGGTGGAGAGAATAATATAGGGTTTGGTTCAGATTTTGATGGGATATTAGAAACAGTTGTAAATGTATCAGCGTATCGAGATTATGAAAATGTAATGAATGAGCTTTGTAAACACTATGCTGCATCTACTGTAGAGCGATTTTTATATGATAATTTTGTTGAACATATAAGCTTTTAAGATTTTTGTTTTAAAAATCCAGAAAAATTAGAATTAATTCATTTTATATTATTGCTTTTTTTAAGACCTAATACTAGAATGAAAAACAAAATAGCTTTATACTAAAGATTCAGGGAAATCAGAAGAGGCATAATTTGCGTCCATTGTAGTTTATTTGCATAAAAAATGCTAAACTATTACTGTAAAAAAATACACTACAATGAATGCAGCCAAAAGGGGTGTAGGAGATGATTAGTCAACTTTCATGGAAAGTTGGAGGCCAACAAGGTGAAGGAATTGAAAGTACAGGAGAAATCTTCTGTATTGCATTAAACCGATTAGGATATTACCTATACGGTTACCGCCACTTCTCATCACGTATTAAAGGCGGCCATACAAATAATAAAATTCGTGTAAGTACAACAGAAGTACGCGCGATCTCAGATGATTTAGATATTTTAATTGCTTTTGATCAAGAAACAATTGATTTTAACTTCCACGAACTACGTCCAGGTGGAATTGTAGTTGCAGATGCGAAATTTAATCCGACAATACCTGACAATACAGATGTAAATCTATATGTGATACCGTTTACAGATATTGCTTCAGAATTAGGTACATCGTTAATGAAAAACATGGTTGCTGTTGGGGCATCAAGTGCGGTATTAGGATTAGATGAAACAGCTTATTTAGATGTTGTTGAAGAAATCTTTGGTCGTAAGGGAGAGCAAGTTGTTCAAAAGAACATGGACGCAATTAAGCGTGGCTCTCAATATATGAAAGAGTTACTAGGTGAGAAAGTAAACATGATGCAGCTTGAAAAAGCTGATGGTCAGAAACGCATGTTTATGATTGGAAACGATGCAATCGCATTTGGTGCAGTAGCTGGTGGTGCTCGCTTTATGTCTGCATATCCAATTACACCTGCATCTGAAATTATGGAATACTTAATTAAAAAATTGCCAAAAGTCGGCGGCACAGTAATCCAAACTGAGGATGAAATCGCAGCTTGTACAATGGCAATTGGTGCAAACTATGCTGGTGTTCGTACATTAACTGCATCTGCTGGTCCGGGTCTATCTTTAATGATGGAAGCGATCGGTTTAGCGGGTATTACAGAAACACCATTAGTAATTGTTGATACACAACGTGGTGGTCCAAGTACAGGATTACCAACGAAACAAGAGCAGTCTGATTTAATGGCAATGATTTACGGTACGCACGGTGAAATTCCAAAAATCGTAATGGCGCCAAGTACAGTAGAAGAAGCTTTCTATGATATTGTAGAAGCGTTTAACTTATCTGAAGAATATCAAGTACCTGTTATTTTCTTAACTGATTTACAGCTTTCTTTAGGGAAACAAACGGTAGAACCACTTAAGTTAGATAAAGTGGAAATTCGTCGTGGTAAGCTTGATTTAGAAGTGGAATTACCAGAACGTGAAAATAAAGCATACTTCAAGCGTTATGAAGTAACAGAAGATGGCGTTTCACCACGTGTTTTACCTGGTATGAAAAATGGTGTTCACCATGTTACAGGTGTAGAACATGATGAAACTGGTAAACCATCTGAATCAGCAATAAACCGTAAAGATCAAATGGACAAACGTTTCCGTAAAATGGAGAACTTGAAGTTTAATACCCCTGTTTATAAAAATGTTAAGCATGAAGAAGCAGATGTATTGCTTGTTGGATTTAACTCAACTCGTGGTGCGATCGAAGAAGCGATGGAGCGCTTAGAACAAGAGGGTATGAAAGTAAACCATGCTCATGTGCGTTTAATTCACCCGTTCCCAACAGCTGAAATCGATCCACTTGTGAAAAAAGCGAAGCGTGTTGTAGTGGTAGAAAACAATGCAACAGGTCAACTTGCTAACATTATGAAAATGAATCTTGGTAACGGTGAGAAAATTTCTAGTCTTTTAAAATATGATGGGAACCCATTCTTGCCGAAAGAGATTTACAACGAATGCAAAAAAGGGGTTGTATTAAATGGCAACATTTAAGGACTTTCGTAACAGTGTAAAACCAAACTGGTGCCCAGGTTGCGGAGACTTCTCGGTGCAAGCTGCAATTCAACGTGCGGCAGCTAACGTTGGCTTAAACCCAGATGAACTTGCTGTTATTTCTGGTATCGGCTGTTCAGGTCGTATTTCAGGTTATATTAATTCATATGGTGTGCATAGTATTCATGGTCGTGCCCTTCCAATTGCACAAGGTGTGAAAATGGCAAACCGTGATTTAACAGTTATCGCATCAGGTGGTGACGGTGATGGATTTGCGATTGGTATGGGACATACAATCCATTCTATTCGTCGTAACATTGACATTACGTACATCGTAATGGATAACCAAATTTACGGATTAACAAAAGGGCAAACTTCACCACGTAGTGAAGCTGGATTTAAAACGAAAAGTACACCACAAGGTTCTATTGAACCGTCACTAAATGTTATGGAAATGGCTTTAACAGCTGGTGCAACATTTGTGGCGCAAAGCTTTTCAAGTGATTTAAAAGAATTAACACAAATTATTGAAGCTGGTATTAATCATAAAGGATTTTCATTAATTAACGTGTTCAGCCCATGTGTTACTTACAATAAAGTAAATACTTACGATTGGTTTAAAGAGAATTTAACAAAACTAAGTACAGTAGAGGGATATGATCCGTCTAATCGCATGATGGCTATGCAAACCTTAATGGAAAATAACGGATTAGTAACAGGTTTAATTTATCAAAATACAGCGCAACCTTCATACCAAGAACTAGTAAAAGGCTATAGTGAGAAGCCTTTAGTGCAATCTGATTTAAATATGGATCAGAAAATGTTTGATGAGCTTGTTGCTGAATTTATGTAATGTAAGAAGAGGAGGTTGCCATTTGGCAACCTTTTTTAATAAGTAAAAATATAAGGTAGTTTTATTTACTTAGAAAATTCAGAATGGTAAAATAATATATAAATCGTTGTATGAAAATTGCATGTTCATTAACTAGGAAATGTAATAATAGGATAAGCCTTCTTCTTTGTAAAAATTGGCGAAACGCTTCATACTATGGTAATGTTTATAGGGATAAAGCAATATGCTTTTGAGTAGGACAAAAGAAATACAAAAAGGGAATGTCTATTTGTGTGGGGAAGACTTCATTCTTATAGATGATTAGATTGATTACTCAAGTTTCAAAGGACAAGTTATCTCTCAAGCTATCTAACCATTTTTGAGGTGGGTCTAAGCACATTAAAATGGACTATAGAGTGTGTATAGTTAAGGGTGAAAGGAGATTACCAATGAACGAGCAACAACGATTAGCAAGTCAACAAGTGAATTCCTCTACGAAAAAAGAAGAGAAAGATTATAGCAAATACTTTGAAAGTGTATACCAACCACCTTCCTTAAAAGAGGCGAAAAAGCGAGGGAAAGAAGAAGTTAAAATTGAACGGGATTTTGGCTTGCCTGAAGAGTTTCGTAATTTCGGTACAGGAAGAAAGTTCTATATTCGTACATATGGTTGTCAAATGAATGAGCATGATACAGAAGTAATGGCTGGTATTTTTACTGCACTGGGGTATGAACCAACCTTTTCAACTGAAGACGCAGATGTAGTATTATTAAATACTTGTGCCATCCGTGAAAATGCTGAAAATAAAGTGTTCGGTGAACTAGGTCATTTAAAGGCACTAAAAAGACGAAATCCAGACCTTTTAATTGGTGTATGTGGTTGTATGTCTCAAGAGGAATCTGTTGTAAATAAAATTATGCAAAAAAATCAGCATGTAGATATGGTGTTTGGAACGCATAATATTCATAGATTACCGTACATTCTAAAAGATGCAATGTTCTCGAAGGAGACGGTAGTTGAAGTTTGGTCCAAAGAAGGAGACGTAATTGAAAACCTTCCGAAAGTACGCCGTGGTGATATTAAAGCTTGGGTAAATATTATGTATGGCTGTGATAAGTTCTGTACATATTGTATCGTACCGTATACACGCGGAAAAGAGCGAAGCAGACGTCCAGAAGACATTATCCAAGAGATTCGTCATTTAGCTGCGAATGGTTATAAAGAAATTACGTTACTTGGACAGAACGTAAATGCATATGGTAAAGACTTTGAAGATATAGAATACGGTCTTGGCGATTTAATGGACGAACTCCGTAAAGTTGATATTGCCCGTATTCGTTTTACAACGAGCCATCCACGCGATTTCGATGATCACTTAATTGAAGTGCTTGGAAAAGGCGGAAACTTAGTAGAACATATTCACTTACCAGTTCAATCTGGAAGCACAGAAATGTTAAAAATTATGGCGCGTAAATATTCACGTGAGCATTATTTAGAGCTTGTAAGAAAAATTAAAGAAGCAATTCCAAACGCGGTATTAACAACTGATATTATCGTCGGTTTCCCGAATGAAACAGATGAGCAATTTGAAGAAACGATGTCGTTATATCGTGAAGTAGGATTTGATACTGCCTTTACCTTTATTTATTCTCCGCGTGAAGGTACACCAGCTGCAAAAATGAAAGACAATGTACCGATGGAAGTAAAGAAAGAACGTCTTCAACGCTTAAATGCATTAGTAAATAAATTGGCAATTGAAAAGAATGATCGTTATAAAGGTCAAATTGTAGAAGTGTTAGTTGATGGGGAAAGTAAAAATAATCCAGAAGTACTTGCAGGTTATACTCGTACGAATAAACTTGTAAACTTCGTTGCTCCAAAGTCTTTAATTGGTCAGCTTGTGAAAGTAAAAGTAACGGATGCAAAAACTTGGTCTCTTAACGGAGAATTAGTTGAAGAGCCGATTGAGGTGGAATAATAGATGAAAGTATATTCGAAAGATGAAATTGTTGAGCAAGCGAAAGAATTAGCAAAAATGATTTCTGAAACAGAAGAAGTTGATTTCTTTAAGAAAGCAGAGGCGCAAATTCATAAAAATGAAAATGTAAAGCGCGCAATTGATGAAATTAAAGCATTGCAAAAACAAGCAGTAAACTTGCAACATTACGGGAAATGGGAAGCTTTGAAAAAAGTAGAAGCTGAAATTGATGCCTTGCAAGATAAGTTAGATAGTATCCCAGTTGTACAAGAATTTAAATCTTCACAAACATATGTAAATGACTTACTACAGCTAGTTGCAAGTACGATTTCTAACAACGTAACAGATGAAATATTAATTTCAACTAATGGCGATGTATTAAAGGGTGAAACGGGCGCAGCGGTAGAAAGTAAAAAAGGAAATTGTGGTTGTTAAAGAGATGTCGAATTGACATCTCTTTTTTTAGTGGATTAAACGTAAGTTCTTCTCAAAAAAAGAATGACACATTCCGCTATTGTCACGCATATGATTAAGTGAATAGTGATTGAGGAGGGTTACGAATGTCCGAATTTAGAGAGATTATTACAAAAGCAGTGGTTGGAAAAGGACGTAAGTATACAAAGTCAACGCATACATGTGAATCGAATAATGAGCCAACAAGTATTTTAGGGTGCTGGGTAATTAACCACTCGTATGAAGCAAGAAAGAATGGAAAACATGTGGAAATTGAAGGTTTCTATGATGTGAACACATGGTATTCATTTGATGGCAATACAAAGACAGAAGTTGTAACAGAACGTGTGAACTACACGGATGAAGTAAGTATTGGCTATCGTGATAAAAACTTTTCTGGTGATGATTTAGAAATTATTGCTCGTGTCATTCAGCCGCCAAATTGTTTAGAAGCTCTTGTATCACCAAATGGTAATAAAATTGTTGTAACGGTAGAACGTGAATTTGTAACAGAAGTAGTTGGCGAAACGAAAATTTGTGTAAGTGTAAACCCTGAAGGTTGTGTAGAATCAGACGAAGATTTCCAAATCGATGATGATGAGTTTGAAGAGTTAGATCCGAACTTTATCGTTGATGCAGAAGAAGAGTAATAGAAAGCTAGGGAGAAGTTCTTCCTAGCTTTTTACTTTACATAAGTGATGCTTGAATGAACATGAATCCTAATGAAATGTGCTATAATGAAGAAAGACTCCTGAAATAGGAGATATGGATGTCCGTGAAATGTGACATATATGAATATAGATTATTATGTAAGAATTATGGAGGAGAAGTATGACGCAATATACCCCTATGATACAGCAATATTTAAAGGTTAAGGCAGACTATCAAGATGCCTTTTTATTTTTCCGCTTAGGTGATTTTTATGAAATGTTCTTTGAGGATGCGGTTAAAGCAGCCCATGAACTTGAAATTACATTAACGAGCCGAGACGGTGGTAGTAGTGAACGTATACCGATGTGCGGTGTACCGTATCATGCGGCTAAAAACTATATTGAACAACTTGTTGAAAAAGGATATAAAGTAGCGGTTTGTGAGCAAGTAGAAGATCCAAAAACAGCTAAAGGTGTAGTGCGCCGTGAAGTCGTACAATTAATTACGCCAGGAACGATGATGGAAGGGCGTACAATTGATGAAAAAGAAAATAACTTCTTAGCCGCATTAACACATTTTGAAGATGGGTCATATGCGTTAGCTTGTAACGATTTAACGACTGGACAAAATACAGTAACGTTATTGACTGGTTCAGTGGAAGATATTTTATTAGAAGTGTATGCAACTGGTTCGAAAGAAATTGTTGTAGATTCTTCCTTTTCAAAAGATAAATTAAACAAGTTAACGGAAACGTTAAAGATGACGATTTCATATGAAGATGCAACGGCAATCCCAGAAGGGTTAGAACATCTTGTGAAAAACGTTTCACAAGCAAAGTTAATTAAAGCAGTTGGGCGCTTATTTAACTATGTAATAAGAACGCAAAAACGTTCATTAGATCATTTACAGCCTGTGGAAATTTATTATACGAATCAATTTATGAAAATTGATGTGCATTCAAAGCGAAATTTAGAGCTGACAGAAACGCTTCGAACGAAAGAAAAAACAGGGTCTTTACTATGGCTATTAGATAAGACGAAAACGGCTATGGGTGGTCGTATGTTAAAACAGTGGATGGAACGTCCACTTATACAGAAAGAACGAATTGAAGAGCGTTTAGAAATGGTTGAAACGTTTGTAAATGATTACTTCCTACGTGAAGATTTAAAAGAAAAGTTAAAAGAAGTATATGATTTGGAACGTTTAGCAGGGAAAGTTGCATTTGGTAATGTCAATGCAAGAGACTTATTACAGTTAAGACGATCTTTACTGCAAGTACCAGCTATTTTAGAAGCGATTAGTTTGTTAGATAACGCGTATGCAGCGAGGTTAATTCAAGGTGCAGATCCATGTGAGAGTCTAACAGAATTACTAGGAAGAAGTATTCAAGAAAATCCACCGCTTTCGATTAAAGATGGAGATATTATTAAAGATGGTTATAATGACAAGCTTGATCAATATCGCTATGTGAGTAAAAACGGAAAAACGTGGATTGCTGAGCTTGAAAAACGAGAGCGTGATATTACAGGAATTAAATCGTTGAAAATTGGATACAACCGTATTTTTGGCTACTACATTGAAGTAACGAAAGCGAACTTGGCAGCACTTCCAGAAGGGCGCTATGAGCGTAAACAAACGCTTGCTAATGCGGAACGTTTCATTACGGATGAACTGAAAGAAAAAGAAACATTAATCTTAGAAGCAGAAGAAAAAATTGTACAACTAGAATACGATTTATTTACAGCGCTTCGTGAAGAAGTAAAAGTATTTATTCCGAAATTACAGCATTTAGCGAAAGTAATTAGTGAATTAGACGTACTGCAAAGTTTTGCGACAGTTAGTGAAGAAGAACAGTTTGTAAAACCTGTACTAACAACGAAGCGCGAAATCTTTATTAAAGATGGTCGTCATCCTGTCGTTGAAAAAGTATTGAACGGGAAATTGTATGTACCGAATGATTGTATTATGCCAGAGAAGATGGATGTCTTTTTAATTACAGGACCGAACATGTCTGGTAAAAGTACGTATATGAGACAATTAGCACTTGTAACAGTTATGTCGCAAATCGGTTGTTTCGTACCAGCAACAGAAGCAGTATTACCTGTATTTGACCAAATCTTTACGAGAATTGGTGCAGCGGATGATTTAATTTCAGGTCAAAGTACATTTATGGTCGAAATGTTAGAAGCAAAAAATGCAATTGCAAACGCATCAGAAAGAAGTTTAATTTTATTCGATGAAATTGGACGCGGTACATCTACGTATGATGGTATGGCACTTGCACAAGCAATCATTGAACATATTCATGACCAAATTGGTGCGAAAACGTTATTCTCTACGCATTATCATGAATTAACCGTGCTAGAAGAAAGTTTAGATCAACTGAAAAATGTACACGTTTCAGCTATTGAAGAGAACGGAAAAGTAGTATTCCTTCATAAAATCCAAGATGGGGCAGCAGATAAAAGTTACGGAATTCACGTTGCGCAACTTGCGGAGCTTCCAGATAGCTTAATCGCTCGTGCGAAAGAAGTGTTAGCACAATTAGAAGGACAGGAAGAAATTGTTATTCCAAAGCGTGTAGAAGTGAAAGAGCAAGAAGTAATTCCAGAACCTGTAGTTGTAAAAGAAGAACCAGTAGCAATAGAAGAAACGAAGGTAGACAATGAAGAAGAATCACAACTATCATTCTTTGGCACAGAGCAGTCTTCGAAAAAGCAAGACAAGCCAGTTCTAGATGCAAAAGAAACAGCAGTACTTACGCAAATTAAAAAAATTGATTTACTTGATATGACACCTTTAGAAGCGATGAACGAACTGTATCGCTTACAGAAAAAGTTAAAGAAAGGATGAGTAAGTAGATGGGGAAAATTCGCAAACTCGATGACCAACTCTCTAACTTAATTGCGGCAGGGGAAGTAGTAGAGCGCCCTGCCTCAGTCGTAAAAGAACTTGTGGAAAATTCTATCGATGCGAATAGTACATCTATTGAAATCCACTTAGAAGAAGCTGGTTTATCGAAAATTCGTATCATTGATAATGGAGATGGCATTGCAGAAGAAGATTGTATCGTTGCTTTTGAACGACATGCGACGAGCAAAATTAAAGATGAAAATGATCTGTTTCGCATAAGAACACTCGGTTTCCGCGGTGAGGCGTTGCCAAGTATTGCCTCAGTTAGTGAATTAGAATTAATCACTAGCACCGGTGATGCTCCTGGTACACACCTTATTATTAAAGGTGGAGACATTATAAAGCAGGAAAAAACAGCGAGCCGAAAAGGAACAGATATTACAGTACAAAACTTATTCTTTAATACACCAGCGCGTCTTAAATATATGAAAACCATTCATACAGAGCTTGGTAATATTACAGATATTGTGTATCGTATTGCAATGTCGCATCCAGAAGTATCATTAAAGCTATTTCATAATGAAAAGAAATTGCTTCATACATCAGGAAATGGTGATGTAAGACAAGTACTTGCATCGATTTATAGCATTCAAGTTGCAAAGAAGCTTGTTCCAATTGAAGCTGAATCTTTAGATTTCACAATTAAAGGTTATGTAACATTACCAGAAGTAACGAGAGCATCTCGTAATTATATGTCAACAATCGTAAATGGCCGTTACGTTCGAAATTTCGTATTAATGAAAGCTATTCAGCAAGGATATCATACATTACTGCCAGTCGGACGATACCCAATCGGCTTCTTATCGATTGAAATGGATCCAATGCTTGTTGACGTTAACGTACATCCAGCGAAATTAGAAGTTCGTTTTAGTAAAGAACAAGAATTACTAAAGCTAATCGAAGAAACATTGCAAGCAGCATTCAAAAAAATACAGCTCATTCCAGATGCAGGTGTAACAACGAAGAAAAAAGAAAAAGATGAAAGTGTGCAAGAACAGTTCCAGTTTGAGCATGGGAAGCCGAAAGAACCATCCATGCCGGATATCATTTTACCGACGGGCATGGATGGAAAACAAGAAGAACCACTGGCTGTGAAACAGCCAGCACAACTGTGGCAACCGCCGAAGCAAGAATGGCAACCACCACAATCGCTCGTAAGAGAAGAACAAAGTTGGCAACCATCTACAAAACCGATAATGGAAGAACCAATTCGAGAAGAGAAATCGTGGGACAGTAACGAAGAGGATTTTGAATTAGAAGAATTGGAAGAAGAAGTTCGGGAAATAGAAGAGATTGAAATGAACGGTAATGATTTACCACCGCTTTATCCAATTGGACAAATGCACGGAACATATATTTTCGCACAAAATGATAAAGGCTTATATATGATTGACCAGCATGCCGCGCAGGAACGTATTAATTATGAATACTTCCGTGATAAAGTAGGAAGGGTAGCACAAGAAGTACAAGAATTACTTGTACCATACCGCATCGATTTATCTCTTACTGAATTTTTACGTGTCGAAGAGCAACTAGAAGAACTAAAAAAAGTTGGACTATTCTTGGAGCAATTCGGCCATCAATCCTTTATCGTCCGCTCGCATCCAACGTGGTTCCCAAAAGGACAAGAAACAGAAATTATCGACGAAATGATGGAACAAGTTGTTAAGCTAAAAAAAGTTGATATTAAAAAGTTACGTGAAGAAGCAGCCATCATGATGAGCTGTAAAGCATCCATTAAAGCAAATCAATATTTAACGAACGATCAAATATTTGCTTTACTGGAAGAACTTCGTACAACAACAAACCCGTACACATGCCCGCACGGAAGACCAATTCTTGTGCATCATTCTACTTATGAGTTGGAGAAGATGTTTAAGAGGGTTATGTAGGGGACATGTTCATAGAGAAAAAATGATGTCTGGTTATTTTAGTAAAATATAGAGAGAAATAAAAAGGAGCGATAGTAACAAGTCGCTCCTTTTTAATATATTTCTTTTACAACTATATGTTAAAAATTCATATATAAACTAGAGATAAACGTAACCTATTTGTATTTTATATGTGTGTTCTCAATTTTTTGTACAGAAAGAGGTTTTAATTTACAGATTTATCAGAATTATGTAAAGTGTAGATAAAACCATAAAATGGGGTGTTCTTTATGTGTACTAGTTTGACATTACAGACAAAAGACGGTCAGCATCTTTTTGCAAGAACGATGGACTTCACATTGGATTTGAATCAAGAAGTAATAATCATTCCTCGACATTACCAGTGGAATAATATAACTGGTGAAATTATTAATACGAAACATGCTACGGTTGGAATGGGGATTAATCATCAAGGAAGGATCATTATGGCGGACGGAGTAAATGAAGCAGGTATGACATGTGCAACACTCTATTTCCCAGGATTCGCTACTTATAGTCAAAGCATAGATGACAACAAAACGAATTTGGCTCCATTTGATTTTGTAGCTTGGAGTCTTACACAATTCAATTCTGTCAAAGAGTTAAAGAAATCTGTAGATAGTATTACCTTTTTGGATATACCATTACCGGATTTGGGACTTACGCCACCACTACATTGGATTTTGGCGGATAAATGGGGAGATTGTATTGTGCTGGAGCCGACAAATGAAGGATTAAAAATGTATGACAACCCACTAGGAGTGATGACGAATAGTCCGGAGTTTAATTGGCATTTGCAAAATTTAAGACAATATATTGGCCTTAAATCGCAGCCATTCGCGCCAACAGAGTGGAGTAATTTACCATTAAGTGCTTTTGGCCAAGGCTCGGGCTCAATGGGACTTCCAGGAGATTTCACCCCACCATCGAGGTTTGTGCGAGCAGCATATGGCAAACAAAACATTCGAGGTATAGATAGCGAAGAAGAGGGGGTATCGGCCCTTTTTCATATCTTATCAAATTGCGAGGTACCTAAAGGCGGAGTAATAACAGAAGAAGGTGCATTAGATAATACCATATATACAAGCGTAATGTGTATGGAGTCCGGAACATATTATTATCATACTTACGATTGTAGACAAATTATAGCTGTTCATTTATTTCATGAAAATTTAGATACAGATGAGATTAAAGCCTATCCGTTCCAACGGAAACAAAAAATATTTTATGAAAACTAAGTAGCTTTGAAACAATGTTTGGTGCATTTTTGAATATATATAATAGAGCAATAATGATTTATATCATTCTTGGGTGCTTCTTTAACTTTGTGATTTATCATAAATCTACTCCTTTCTTCAATGACTCCAACGAGTAGAATTTTGCTGCTAGGAGCATTGACTAAGGAGCAGTGAAGGTGGAATTTATTTATAAATAGTAAAGAATAAAAAAGGTGTGGAAAATATCCATACTTTTTTTGTTCTGCCATTATCTATGTATAAAAAAGCGCTGTATATCAGCACTTTTTAAAAGTACATGAGTTGTATAAAAAAGATTTATACATTACTAAAAACATAACTATACGCTTATTTATTTTTATTATTATTAATTTTTTCCGTATATAACACCTGTTCTTTATAGTGCTTCTTAATTGGAAAAGTATGTGTACCAGAGCCGTTTTTGAAATTTTTATTGATGGGGTTTTTTAGAGGGATTGTTGTAGTTTCAGTAAATTCATATGGGTAGTTTATTTTAGATTTATCTTCAAACATGAAAATGCCTCCTTTTGCGATTTCCTGAATTCTTTACTATAACATGATATGCATATAGATTTTTTTTGGACTAGTTATTTATATAGGTTAATGGAATTTAATTGCGTACTTACTGAAATATTTCAAAGGAAAAGAATGTGAAAAATATATGATAATGATTTCTTTCATTTATTAGTGAAGTGAATTTTGCATATATATTCGATATAAATTGTTTTTATAATATGTTTCATATAGGGTTTTCCTGATAATATAATGCGGGATATTATAGTGTTATTATGTTATTAGGAACATTTAATGCTGTTTCATAACTGAAAGGGAATTGAAAAAAAACTGAAACTTTTCTCATAAAAATTCAATCTTACTTGAAAAATGAAAGGAAAATGAAATTTTCCAAAAGATATTCTTTGTTAAGATAAAAAGCATACATAAATAAAGTGTTGACATATCTTAAAAATGTATTTTCAAGATATAGTGGGGGAAAAGATGAGATTAGAAAAACAATTAATAAAAAAGATGTATTATGAAACATTCCTAATGGAGAATGAAACAAAACCAACTCTTGACGTGCTTGGACAAGCTTATGTAAACGAAGAAAAAAATGAGATTTCTGATGGATCTTATATTCGTTTTGCGCAAGGTGAATTTTATTATCGCCATCAAGATTTTGAAGCAGCTATTTTTAAATGGGAGAAGGTTAGTAATGAATTAGCACCATGGGCACAAAAAAATATTGCAGATGCTTATTTCGAACTGAATCAATTATCAGTTGCTGAAAATGTTTATACTTCCATTACGACTGATAATAAAATATTGATGACGGAAATTAGATTACAATTACTTTCTCTTTACATAGAGCAAAATAATGTTGAATCAGCTTTCGCTGTTATTAAAGAAGCGGTTTCTTTAAATCCGGATTATCCGAATGTCACAAAAATTGCCCGTTCCTTTTATGAGGAACAACAAGATTTTGATAGTGCAGTAGAGCTTGCTGTGAATGAGTTAATTCGAATAGAATCTTATCCGTGGTTTGAGGTGTTAAAAGGATATATCGATAAAGGATTTACTAAACATATTTCACCAGATTATTTTTATGATGCATTAGTTACATTAAATAATGTAGATCAAGTACAATTTACGCAAATGGTTTCATCACTTTGGAACAGTTATAGAAATGAACAAAATTACTTATTATGGCTTAACACAATAAATGAATTTTTCTTACATATTGAAATACATTCGTCCGATATATGGAACAAAATTTCTTCTCTTTACGAAGAAACGTACTTTGCATTAATTCAAGGGCAATATATGCTTAGACAATTACACGATATCATTCCAAATCTGTTAGCAAATTGGTTAAAGGTAGTCAATCCGTCTTATGCTGCATTTCCATCAGCAGCTGTATTGGCGTGGGATGAGATTTTTCCTTCCAAAATAGATTCAGCAAATGTAAAAAATGCGGAAAACTTACTGTCATATTCTATTAATCATGTGAATGGTTTAGAGTACAGTTTACATCTTTTTGAATCTATTACAGATTGGGCACAAAAGCATAATATAGAAATAGGTCAACGATTTAGATGGTTAGTTGACGAACTTGCAGATTTAAGAACAAATCGTATTTTAGTAACAGGAACTTCAGGGAACGGAAAAACTACATTTATCAACTCTATATTAGGAGAAAATATATTAGAAAAATCAATTTCAAATGTAGTAGTTTTAAAAAATGATGCTCACACAGAAATTAACGCCATAACAGATGCTGCAATTACAACAACGGAAGATATCTCTGATTATCATAATATGATGTCTCAGCACCATCAAACGTATAGAGATAGAGCATGTGTTGAATTTAAATTACCATGTAGATTTTTAAATGAAAATAAACTTACATTTGTAGTTACACCTGGATTTAATAGGAATAATGACACTAGGGATGAGGTATTTGAATATCTAAATTCCGTGGATGAATTATTGTTTGTATTAAATGCGGATTCACCGTTTACTGATAAAGAGCGTGATATTTTATTAAGCATTCAAGAACATACACCAAATTTACAAATTCATTTCTTATTAAATAAAATCGATAACATTTACAGTGAAGCAGAAGTAAAAAGAGTATTACAAGATACGGAAGCGAGAATAAACACATATTTCCCGCAAGCGAGAATTTTCCCTTATTCTTCGTTATATACAAGTAGCCAACAATTAAATGAGTTAACTGAGTTTATTCATTTTAACTTTAATCATAAAAATATTGATGCAGAACGTACTGAAAAGCTATTGTTCTTCATCCGAAAAACAATTACATATCTTTTAGATAAACGTGTTGAAAAAGAAAACAATCTCGTAGATGCTATTAAGTGGAATGAAGATATGCTAGTGAAACTAAACGGTAGTATTAATAATCTTACTGCATTTGAGAGGGAGAAAATTCATTTCATTACACAGTCATATCGTACAATGAAAGCGGAAATTACAAATGATCTTACTGAAAATATACCGAAGATATTACAGAGCTGTTCTGATTTAATGAGTGAAGAAAGTGATTTTGGTAACATGGATACGGAACTAAATAAAGCAATGAATGAAAGAGTGCATAAATATTTAGAACAAACCGTATTACCTCATCTTGCTCTTTCTATGCAAAATTGGATTGCAACTTCTCATAATGAGCTCCTTCAAAGTCAGTCTTACTTAGAAGAGCTTAGTGAAGGACTTAATTCTTTATTTGGAGAAAATCGAATCCAGTTAGAATGTGACTTTAAAGTGCTTGACGATTGGCGCAGAGATGCTGACAGAATGACGACTAGCATACAAATGGATGAAGTAAATATTTTACGTCGATTTACGCCAGCGCAATTTTTACTGAAAAGTGCCGGTAAATTATTTGGAGTTCTTCCTAAAAATAAAATTATGCTGTATAACAAATACAAACAGCATGTAGAAAATGAAGATTATACCGAGGTAACGGATTCTATTATGAAGAAATTTTTCTTGCAATTTGAGCTATTTGAAAACACACAAGAGCGAGATATTCATATATTCTTTAGGAATCCATTTAACTGTTTGAAACAAACAGTAGAAAATATGCAATTAGAAATACAAGAAAAACAAGAGCTGTTACATAAGATGAAATCAAATCCTGAAGTCTATCATGATTCTATCATGCTCTTTGAATTGAGATTACGTCAATGTGAAGTAATTTTATATATAGGTGATGATCAAACTTATGCAGATGTAACTTTAGAAGCAAGTGTAGAATAAAAGTAAAATATATGAGATTTTTTATTTGAAATGGCATCACGTGTTAGAAGAGAATAAAAGGGAGCAACTGTAATGAGTTGCTCCCTTTTCATATTTACATTATTTTTCAGTTTCTTTAATTTTAGTTTGTACTTCGCCAGTTTTAATTTTATTACTTTCTGAGAAACGTAATAAATCGCCTTCAATAATTTTGTCAGACATTCGTAATTCATTTTGTGCACGCTTAATGAGTGCTTGTGCTTCATTTTTTGGTAAATTTACAATTTCACCTGTTATGCGGTCATAGAAAGTATTGTTTTTGTATGCATACTTATCTGTAATAAAGCTACCATCACGTAAAACAACAAAACCAGTATATTTATCTGAAAACATATCATGACCAAAATGAATATCGTTCGTAGTATCAATCCCTAATAAATTGAGAATAGTAGGTTTTATATCGATTTGGCCCGTAGGCTTTGAAATCGTTTCACCTTCGGTTTGACCAGGCATATGAATATATAAAGGTGTACGTTGTAAATTTAAAGTGTCAAATTCTGTTATTTGATCTTTTTCTAAAAACTGTGCCATTGCACGATTATGTTTTTCAGAAATGCCATAATGATCACCATATAAAACAATAATAGAATCATCATACATTCCCTCAGCTTTTAAACGCTCAATAAATTTTTTAATGGATTCGTCTAAGTAACGTGCTGTTACGATATAACGATCAAACACGCCATTACCAGAGTCATATGGTTCAATGAATTTAGTATCTTCATCATACGTAAATGGATAATGGTTTGTTAAAGTAAGGAAACGAGCGTAAAATGGTTGATCAACAGTTTTTAATATATCTACTGATTGATCAAAGTATTCGATATCTTTTAAGCCCCAATTTAAATTTGTTTCAGGCGTAATTTTGTAATCAAGTTCATTATAGTAACGATCATAACCGAGAGCAGAGTACATAATGTTACGATTCCAAAATGTTGCATTATTCGCATGGAATACAGAAGTGAAATAACCTTGCTGACGTAAAATTTCTGGCGTCGCAGTATAATCATTGTTACCGTGTGTGAAAAATACAGCTCCTCGATTTAATGGATACAACGACGTATCGATTAGAAATTCAGAATCGGACGTTTTTCCTTGCCCAGTTTGGTGGAAAAAGTTATCAAAGTAATAGCTTTCATTTATGAATTCATTCAAAAATGGTGTAACTTCTTCTCCGTTAACTTTTGCGCCTATTAAAAAGGTTTGCAAGGATTCAAGAGTAACGACAATTACGTTTTTTCCTTTCGCTGCACCAAACATATTAGGATTCGGTTCACTTTGGTTTGCCTTTACGTAGTTTTCTGTTTCTTGTAATTTGCTACTATCAGCAAGTGCCTTTTGTGATCCTGCTTTTACTTGCAGTGTTAAATCATAAACTTGATGCGTGTATAGTCCTAAATTTTTAACAAGCATGACCCGGTCGAACGATCTCGTTAATAGTTCAGGTCGTTCTTTTTCTGCAAGATGTAGATTTGCAAAAAATACACCAACCGTTAAGAGAAAATATACGAAGCGTGCCGGATGAGTTACACGTCCTGTTTGGAAGACTAGTGCCTTCTTCTTTAACAAAATAAAGAAGAAAATAATGTCTACGAAAGCGAGTATAATTTTATAGTTCAATATTTCTAAAATACTACCGCCTAATTGCCCAAAGTTTGATGTTTGCCCAAGTACTGGTAACGTAACGAAATCACTATAAAAATCATAGAACATTACATTCCCAACGAGTACGATTGTTAATAAGAAATTAATACATAGCGCGATATAATTTCGCTTTTCACCGGTTGCAAATAATGCTAATCCGACAAAAGCTAATGATGCAGCGAGTGGGCTAATAAATAAAATCAGCTCTTGTGTAGAAGACTCAATTTTTAAATCAAAACTGAACCTTGTAATAAGATATGTTTTTAACCATACTGCTAAAGCAATTATTAAAACAAAGCTTATATTTTGCATTTGTAAATTGATTTTATTTTTCATTTTTACACCTTCTTTATACAATTTATTTAACTTGTGTTATATATTATATTTTTATAACTATTAGAGTGTAATAAAACATTTAGCCAATGGTTTCTAATGGTAATAATATGAAGTATTCATATACGTACAATGGGAAATTTTAAAGCATAAATCTATTTTTTAGAACAGAGCAGAAAAAGTCATAGTTGTAGTAAAAAATACTTATAGACATCCTAACATATTAAACACTATGATGATGTTACAAAATATCGAACAAATGAAAGTAGAAATGAATAGAGGCTTGTAAAACGATTGACATTCAATTTATTAGAATTGAATGTCAATCGTTTTACATACATAGTTATATTACATATGTATCTCGTAAAATTCCGATTTTTTACGGGGGAGTCGTTAGCGGGGGAAGGATAAGGTACATAAATAAAGCGTTGTGAAATTTAAAATATTTAATTGGTGTCTTAATGAAAGAATTTAAACCATAGATAAATATTTTCCAACATACAACCCACTTGCAGCAGCTTGAGATAATGAATGAGTGACGCCTGAACAATCTCCGACTAAAAATAGCCCATGTATACTGGTTTCAAAATGGTTATTGAGTTTTATCGTAGGAGTATAAAACTTTCCGTCAATTCCATATAATAAAGTATCTGTATCAATCGGTTCTTGGATAAATTGTTCTAAGCGTAACAAAAATTCTTTAAGTCCTTCAATATATAATGGAGGAATTTCTGTATTCAAATCTCCATAATCTCCTTGTAGTGTAGGCTGTATACGGTTATGTTTCATGTTGTTCGCTGTTGTAGGTTCTTTTTTTAGTAAGTCCTCTAAGCGCTGTATAACAATTCGATCTCGTCCTTGGTTAATGTTTTTTATAATTGAGCTTGCATACAGATTTGCTTCTTTGAGAGTTGGAAAATAGCGCGGGATAAATAAAGTGAAATTTAAGTTAGGTGTGCCAGTTCCTTTCTCTCGAAAATTTTGACCATCAGGCATAACTAAACCTTCTTCGTACTTTCTAATAATGCGTCCTTTTGGATTCATACAGTACGTAGTTGCTGTGAAATCTTCCTGCTCATAAGAAAGTTTCGTCTCGAATGTATCTTTTAATATAGATCGTAATTGGTGTTCTTTCATCTCTACTCTAATACCTAAATCTACACGAGTTTGTTCTTGAGAAATATTTAGAGAAGTACACATTTCTTTTAACCAGTCTGCTCCGGAACGCCCAGCTGCAAATACTAGTTGTTTAGATTGAACTGTTTCTTCATTTGTCTCTATTGTAAAATGATCTTTCTGTTTCATAATATGTTGCACATCTATATGAAAATGTATATTTATTTTCGTAAGTAAAAATTCATAGAGTTGCTGAAAAATGTCACTTGAAAGTGTAGTGCCAAGATGCCGTACTTCTGTTGTTAGCATTTGCAAACCACAAGCTTCAGCCTTCTTATTGAGAGTTGGATTTTCTGTAGAATATTTTGAAACAGAGCTTCCTCCGAACTGACATAGAATTTCATCTACTTCAGCCATAAGTTGTTTAAAGCCTTCTTTACCGACTTTTTGCTCAAGTTCTCCGCCAAATCCGTTTGTATAATTAAATTTCCCTTCAGATTTTCCTAGCCCGCCAAACCCGAAATATTTATCACATGTAGTACAAGTACACACTTTTCCTTCGTCTAAAGGACAATGGCGATCTTCTAACGCTTTCCCTTTATCCAGAATTAAAACCTTTTTGTTACTTTTAGCTAGTAAATAAGCCATAAAAATGCTACTTACTCCAGCGCCGATAATTGTAACATCATACATATTCTTTCACCCGCTAACGAATAGTTTGTTTTTTATTTTTCTAGTGTATAACAATTTTATGAAGTTAAGAAATAGCTTTTATGAATAAAGAGGGAGTTTTTGAACTTGATGCTTCTTAATTTTTCAGAGTGGTGGAGTAAATACAAATTTTTTATTTGAAAGAAGAGATAGTTTTAAAAGATCACTATGTCATATGATTAATAAAATCTTACATATAAAAAAACAGACCTTTTAAGTGAAGAGGTCTGTTAATGATTTTAAATGTTATTTAGCGAAGACGTGGTTACCAATTACTGCTACTGTTTGACGTGTCGTAATCCATTTATCTGTTGATGTTTTTGGATTGTAAAAATAAAGCCAATCAGAATGTATTCCATTTGTGGAGATAGCCTCTTCTACTGCCATTTTTGCTTCTGGGCTTGCAGGATGATTAATTCTTCCATCTGTAACAGGAGTAAATGCATAGCCGTATGTAATAGGTTCATAAATAACGCCTGTTATTGTATTTGGAAACCCTTTTGCGTTTACACGGTTTAGGATAACTTTTGCTACAGCCACTTTTCCTTTATACAATTCACCACCTGCTTCAGCAGTAACTAAGCGTGCCATTAAGTCTTTTTCTTTTTCTGAAATGCTTGAGTTGATTTTCAAGTGTTGTCCTGTATAAAGCTTGTTTCCGACTGTATTGTTAATTTGTTTTATAGATTGAACGGTAACATTGTAACGCTTTGCTATCGTTTCTAATGAGTCTCCCGATTGTACTTGATATATAATTTGGTCACTAATGTTTGCAGGTTTGCCGTTTTGACGAACGGTAATTTTATTTGAGTTCGTGGCACCTGGAATATGTAACTGTTCGCCAATGAAAGTTTGATCGTTTCCTTTATGATTTGCCTGTTTAATGGATTGTATTGAAACGCCGTATTGTTTACTAATGCCCCAAAGTGTATCATTCTTTTTTACTGTATGAATGGTAGAAGCCTCAGCTGTACTTTGGCTACATACGAATGTAATTGCAGCCGCAGATAAAGGGATTATATGTTTTATTTTTAATAATTTCATTGTAAATCCTCCTAAGAAAAAATTAAAGCTGTTAAGTAAGGTGGTTGTGAATGTTTATATGCGTAATATATTAATGTAAGTATATTAGCACATATAAAATAAATAATCATCATAAGTTTCTTATTCATGTATTGTAGAGTTCTAATATGAAATATTGCATATGAAAATACATTGAAGTTCATATTGCTGATTACTATAATCTATTTAGTAGAAAGGGAATATGTTATATAAATAAAATCATTATAAATTAATATAATGATTAATTGTTATTAATAGGAGGATGGATGTAATGAAAATATTTCAAAAAATGTGTGCGTCAACTGTAATCATTACAACACTTTTAGGAATAGGAGGTACTGTCAATAGTGTACATGCTGATTCTATAGAACAACAGAGTAAATTAGGAATAGACCAAGAAACAGATAAGCAAATCATTGTAAAATTTAAAGCGGATTTGAAATTTCCATATGAAGATGGTATTGAAAAACAAATACAATCTCAAACGAACGACAAAGTACTAGAAGATCTTTTGGTAGAATATCCAGATGTAACATTCACGCGTTTATTCACATCTGTAAGTCCAGAGGAAATAGAAGACCTTGAAGTGAAAGCACCCAATAATGTATCTACAAGTTTATTAAACTACTATATTCTTCAAACTCAAAATGGTGAGCAGAAAGAAGAACTAGTAGATAGGTTAAAGAAATCTTCTTTAATAGAAGATGTGTATATGAAGAAACAAGAAAAAATAACGCCACCAGAAGTGCAACCATCAAGTGTATCTCTTAGTCCTAATAACAATCCTAGATTTAAACAACAAGGTTATTTAGAAGCAGCACCATACGGTATTAATGCACCCTTCGCCTGGGAAGTTCAAGGCGGTAAAGGAAGTGGTATAACTTTTGTTGATATGGAATATGGATGGTTATTAAATCATGAGGATTTAGTACATCAAAATATTGAATTAATGTCTGGAATAAATATAGATCAACATGTCGGTCATGGGACGTCTGTACTAGGAATTGTATCCTCTGAGGACAATGAAGTTGGGAATATTGGGATTGCGCCAAAAGCGAAAGCAAAGGTGATTTCTCAAATAAGAGATAACGGACAGTATAATACAGCTGATGCAATATTAAGTGCTGTGAATCAGTTAGAAGCTGGGGATGTTTTATTATTAGAGGCACAAGCTTCCTTTGATGGATATGGTGATAAATATTTACCTGTTGAGGTACAACCAGATATCTTTGATGCAATTCGTGCCGGTACAGATAAAGGTGTTGTCATTATAGAAGCTGGAGCAAATGGTTGGAATGATTTAGACCAATTTAAAGATAGAAATGGTAAACAAATCTTAAATCGTAATAGTAAAGATTTTAAAGATTCAGGTGCAATTATGGTAGGAGCGGGCTCTGCATCTTTCCCTCATGAGCGTATGTGGTTTTCGAATTATGGCAGCCGTATTGATGTGTATGGATGGGGAGAAAACGTAGATACAACTACAGCAGAGCAAAGTCGAAGTGCTGTAAATCTTTATACATCTAGCTTTAGTGGCACGTCGAGTGCGTCGCCTATTATTGCCGGAGCAGCGACTTTAGTACAAAGCATTGCGAAAGAAAATTTAGGACAACCATATAGACCGAGTGAACTAAGAGCAATATTAAGCAACGAGAACACAGGAACAAAATCTAAAAATCCATATGCAGATCAAATTGGTGTTTTACCAGATTTGAAGTCTATACTAGTAAACTTAGGGTATGGACAAAGAAAACCAAACGGTGGGAATGAGTTACAAGTAACAGAAAATGAACCAAATAATGAACGTCTACAGGCAAATAAAGTTAACTTTCATACACCGATGAAAGGGACACTGCATAATAGTGATAGAGTAGATGTATTTACTTTCCAAATTGACTCACCAGAAAATATTACTATTTCTCTACTAAATGAACAAAACATTGGGATGACATGGGTGCTTCATCATGAATCAGATTTAAATAACTATGTAGCATATGGTGAAAATGAAGGAAATGTAGGAAATGTAGGAAATGTAGTGAAAGGTACTTATAATGCAAAGCCAGGTAAATATTATTTATACGTCTATAAGTATGAGAATAAAGATGGTTCATATGTATTGAATATAAAATAAACGAAAGGAACTTCAGATGAAGTTCCTTTAAATTTTTCTAACTCAGGATATGTGAATGATTTTTTAACTTTACTTCTATGCAATATTTCATACTTATGGAATTATATTTATTTTTTACTCACCAGATTATATTATATTCAATAAGTTTGATATAAAACAGAAAAAGGAGGAATAATAATGAGCAGTAAGAAATTTATTTTGAAATTATTCATATGTAGTACGATATTTATCACATTTGTATGTGCTTTACATGATAAGAGGGTTGTTGCAGCTAGCTCTGTTAATGAGTTTGAAAATTGGTCAAAGTGGATGCAACCTATACCTGATAATATCCCATTAGCACGAATTTCAATTCCAGGAACACATGATAGCGGGACGTTCAAATTACAAAATCCAATAAAGCAAGTATGGGGAATGACGCAAGAACATGATTTTCGTTATCAAATGGAACATGGAGCTCGTATTTTTGATATAAGAGGCCGTTTAACAGATGATAATACGATAGTTCTTCATCATGGACCATTATATCTTTATGTAACACTGCACGAATTCATAAACGAAGCGAAACAATTTCTAAAAGATAACCCAAGTGAAACGATTATTATGTCTTTAAAAAAAGAATATGAGGATATGAAAGGTGCAGAAGGTTCATTTAGTAGTACGTTTGAAAAAAGTTATTTTGTTGATCCTATCTTTTTAAAAACAGAAGGAAATATAAAATTGGGAGATGCTCGTGGGAAAATTGTACTATTAAAAAGATATAGTGGTAGTAATGAATCTGGAGGATATAATAATTTTTATTGGCCAGATAATGAGACGTTTACGACAACTGTAAATCAAAATGTAAATGTAACGGTACAAGATAAATATAAAGTGAGTTATGATGAGAAAGTAAAATCTATTAAAGATACGATCAATGAAACGATGAACAATAGTGAGGATTTACATCATCTATATATTAATTTTGCAAGCTTGTCTTCTGGTGGTACAGCATGGAATAGTCCATATTACTATGCCTCTTATATAAATCCTGAAATTGCAAACTATATAAAACAAAAGAGTCCTACAAGAGTAGGTTGGATAATGCAAGACTACATAAATGAAAAGTGGTCACCATTGCTGTATCAAGAAGTTATAAGAGCGAATAAGTCATTAATAAAAGAATAAAGATGATGAGAGTAAGAAGCGATAAAATACGTCGCTTCTTTTTGTTTTCCAAAATCCAACATTAGATATCATACTTTCATGATAGAAAAAAATAAAAATATAAGATATAATCATACATATAAAATTTGTACCTATAAATTTTATATGTATATATAAATTTGATTTATTGTAATGAAATGGAGGTATATAATATGAAGTTTCCACATGATTTTTTATTCGGAGCTGCTTCAGCTTCTTATCAAGTAGAAGGTGCATGGAATGAGGATGGAAAAGGTGTTACGAATTGGGATGAGTTTTCAAAAATTCCTGGCAAAACATACAGTGGAACAAATGGTGATGTAGCTGTTGATCATTATCACCGATATAAAGAAGATGTTCGCTTAATGGCTGAGATGGGGTTAGAATCGTATCGTTTTTCTATTTCTTGGGCGAGAATATTACCGACTGGAGATGGAGAGGTAAATGAAAAAGGAATCGAATTTTATAACAAATTAATTGATGAATGTTTAAAATACGGGATTGTACCATTTGTCACTTTATATCATTGGGATTTACCATTGTCGTTGGAAAAAGATGGTGGATGGACGAATAAACGAACAGCAGAAGCTTTCGTAAAATACGCAGAAATTTGTTTTAAAGCATTTGGTGATAGAGTTAAACATTGGATTACTTTTAATGAGACAGTAATGTTTTGTGGATTAGGTTATTTAAAAGGAGCACATCCACCAGGAATACAAAATGATGTTCCAAAGTATTTTCAAGCGACGCATTATGTATTTTATGCACATGCGAAAACAGTTGCGGTGTACAAGCAGCTGAAACAATATGGGGAAATTGGGATTACACATGTTTTCTTACCTGCTTATAGTGTGGATGGTCAAAAAGAAAATATACTGGCAGCAAGGCATGCGAATGAATATGAAACGTATTGGTATTATGATCCAGTTTTAAAAGGTGAGTATCCGTCTTATGTTTTACAACAATTAAAGAAAAAAGGATGGACTCCTAATTGGACGGTTGAAGAATTAGAAATCATTAAACAAAATGCTGAAAAGAATGATTTTATTGGCTTAAATTATTATCAACCAATACGAGTAGAAAGATACGATATGGATATAAATGACGGGGAGCATTCTCGAGAAAACTCAACACTTGCTCCAGGTAATCCTTCTTTTGATGGTTTTTATCGAACAGTTAAAATGGATGATAAAACATATACGAAATGGGGATGGGAAATATCTCCCGAAGGTTTCTTAGATGGATTACACATGTTGAAAGAGCGTTACGGTGACATAAAGATGTATGTAACGGAAAATGGACTTGGTGATGAAGATCCAATTATTGACGGAGAAATTGTAGATGTTCCGAGAATTAAATTTATTGAAGAGCATTTAAAAGTAATAAAGCGTGCAATTGAAGAGGGAATCAATTTAAAAGGTTATTATGCATGGTCAGTGATTGACCTTTTAAGTTGGTTAAATGGATACAAAAAGCAATATGGCTTTATTTTTGTCGATCATAATGATAACTTAAAACGTAAGAAGAAACTTTCGTTTCATTGGTATAAACATGTGATCGAAACGAGAGGAGAAGAGTTATAACAGATAAAAGAGTATTTTAGGAGACAGTGTATGAGTGCAAAGTATAAACAAATTGCAGATGTGTTAGAGCAAAACATTCGAGACGGGCTTTTTAATGAAACGAAAAAACTACCTACAGAAGAAGCGTTGATGAATCGATTTGAAGTAAGCCGTAATACGATACGTAAAGTAATTAGTCAGCTTGTGAATAGAGGTTATATTTTTCAAGTGCAAGGCAGTGGCATGTTTTTACGCGAAACTTCTGTAACAGATTATATTAATTTAGGAAGTTTGCGTGGATTAACGAAAAATCTCGTTTCGCAAAATATTGAAACGAAAGTGTTAGAACTTGAAGTAATAGGTGCGGACGAAGAGATCGCAAAGCGGATGCAGTGTGAAGCTGGAACTAGGATATATTTTTTGAAGCGTTTAAGAATTGTAGATGGAAAACCATTCTCTATTGAAGTAAGTTATTTCAAAAAGGATATTATTCCATATTTGAATGAAGAAATAGCATTAAGCTCTGTATACAGTTATTTTATTGAAGATTTACGATTAAACATTGGTTTTGCCGATAAAGTAATTAGTTGTGAAAAAGTAAATAAAGAAAATGCAAAGCTTTTAGAATTAAATGAAGGTGATCCGGCGCTTCTTATTGAAAATACAGTTTGTCTTGTAAACGGGACAATTTTCGAATTATCTCAATCGATGTTTCATTATGAAAAGACTAAACTTTTAAATCGGATCAATTTTAAGTGAAAATGAATATAATTAACTTTGCTAAAAAGCAACTGATCATAAGGGATCAGTTGCTTTTTATTTTCAAAGTGGATGAGCAAAAAAACACGAAAGTGGTTGGTCCGTTTTTTGCGAACATCCATTATGATAAGAGAAGAACGGTAGTATGTTATTAACGTTTTAAAGAGGAATTTCTTTATTAAAATAGCTTGTCTTTAGAGAGGTGAAAATACAATGATTTTTGCAATTTCACTAGTGGTTATTATTGTAATTGGATCGCTGTTTGGGACCGTGCTAGCTGCACGAAATGTGGAGGAGAATTACGGGAAATCTACAAAGAGAAATGTGAAAAACTTATCAACTATTTATATTCTTCTTCTTTTCGTACTACTTATTGGGGTAACGTGGTATGCAGTAGTGATTTAATAGTTTTGAAAGAAAAAGGTTAACATTGTGTATGAAGAAGGGGTGCAAGAAACAGTTGAATAGTTAGAGGAAGAACCGTTTTGGATATATCCATTTAAGGATAAGAAAATGTGACTGATTCATACTATTATTACTTAAATAAGGGATAGTTCGTTTTGAGAGGAGGCAACAAGGTGGAATGGAAACCAAATCGTGCAGATAAGACGCCTGTATATAAACAAATAGCGGATTATATTGAAAGGGGTATTTCTTCAGGTGAGTTACCTTCTGACAGTAAGTTACCTTCTGAGCGTATGTTAGCAAAAGAATTACAGGTGAATAGGAGTACGATAGTAGCTGCATATGAAGAATTAAAATCACTTGGAGTAGTAGAACGGCAAAAAGGAAGCGGAACGCGGGTGAATACAGACATATGGGGTGTTTCACATAAACGAATACCAAACTGGGGTAGGTACGTCGAGGACGGGTCATTCTTACCTAATGTACCACTTGTTCAACAAATTCGAACGGAAACACAAAAAAATGACTTAATTAATTTAGCGAGTGGTGAATTGTCACCAGAATTAATTCCGAGTGATAGATTCCGAACGATTTTGTCGGAGAAAACATTTATGGAAAACCTCGGTTATGACCATCCACTTGGAAATGAAATGTTGAGAAAAACAATTGCAGCACATGTTCAGCAATATAAACAAATTGAAGCAGATTCGAATTCTATCCTTATTACATCCGGCGCACAACAGGCACTTAATCTTATCGTTCAATGCTTATTAAAACCAGGAGATGCGATTGCAATTGAGGACCCTTCTTATTGTTTTTCATTGCCGATGTTTAAATCTGCTGGCCTAAAAATATTCCATTTACCTGTTGATCAGCATGGAATGAATCCAGATGATGTAATTGATTTGCATAGAAAACATCGTATTCGCATGGTGTTTTTGAATCCAGATTATCAAAATCCAACGGGAACTGTGCTTTCATTAGCAAGGCGTAAAAAGATATTGGAACTGTCTTCTGAATTTGGTATACCGATTGTAGAAGATGATCCATATAGTTTAACGTCATTTAATGGAGAAGTGAATCCAACATTAAAATCAATGGATCAAAACGGGAATGTTCTTTATATAAGTTCATTATCAAAAATTGTTGCATCAGGATTACGTATTGGCTGGGTAATTGGTCCTACGCGTGTAATAGAACGCTTAGCGGATGCGAAGCAGCAAGTTGATTTTGGGCATAGTGTATTTACGCAGTGGGTGGCAAATCAGTTTTTAGAATCAGAAGATTTTCATGCACATATTACAATGCTCCGTAGACAATTGAAAGAAAGAAGAGATGTGTTAATTAGAAAGCTTGAAGAAGTATTAGGGGACCAGGTTGATTTTTTTGTTCCAGAGGGTGGAATACATTTATGGTGCAAAGTGCAAGGAACGTTTGATGAATATCATTTATTAGGTGAATCTATACGAAATGGTGTAGCGTTTGTTCCGGGAAGTGTTTTAGGTACTAAAAGTGAATATATTCGTTTTACTTTTGGGAGAGTAAATGCCGAACAAATTCACCTAGGAATGACGAGATTTGCGGAAACGTTAAATGAGATTTCATAATAGTGATGCGTAATATTGAAATGAGGGAAAGAAATGAAGTACGTGACGCTTTTACTTCAAGTAGGTGTGCTATATGTATTTAGCTTAGTTGGTACGTGGATTCAGGGAGTATTCCATCTATGACTTCTAGTTTTGTAGTTGTTGCAGGAATAACAGGTGCTATGATCGGACCGACAGTACTTAAATTTTTCCGAATAACAAGTGCGATTGGAAAAGGAGTGGGGATGGGATGTGCATCACATATTATCGGTGTGAGCAGTCTCGTGAAAGAAGGCAAGAAAGAGGCGACAATCGGTTCGGTAACGATGATTGTAACTGGAATACTCATTAGTATATTTATACCTTATGGAACGAAATTTATATTTAAAATGTAATGGAGATGAGAAAATGACAACATGGTTTATAGTTACATTATTTATTTTTGGCGCTCTTAAAGTACTTGTTTCTAGTATGCCAACTTCTGTTGTAGAATCAATTATTAGTAGATTTGAATTACATCAAAAACTTGAGGAAGAGAATACCTCTATATCGATAGATAGCAAGAATATAGAGGGAGAAATGAAACTACAAGTTATTCATGAATTTAATGAGGCTTTATTTTTAGATAAACATTATTTCCCGCCGCACGGGGAAGGAACACCGATCGTTATTAACACGAAGAAAGGGAATAAAGAGATTCGATTTTCTCTATATAGCAACGAGGAACATGTGGATGTAATTAAGCAATATAAGAAGAAAATCGTTGCCTACCGTTTACGTTCAAAAAGCCTTCAAAATCTTGCACCATTAGCAATAAATGAAGAGTATGCTTAAAGAGAGACCGTTGTAAAAACGGTCTCTTTATTATAGGGAGAATCTATATAATTATTAAATTTTTTATTCATATCGTAGTCCATTTGAAAGGGTATCAATAGTTTTCCAATCGTCAACAACAATTTGTTTATTATTTTTATGAATTATATTGTTAGCTATTAGTTTTTCAATAACTCGATTAAGATGACGGGTAGTTGTCCCAATTAATGAGGCGATTTCATGATGATCTTTAGTATGAATTTCGCGACCAAATAAATGAGATGGATTTCGGGCTGTACATAAATAACTAGCAAAGCGTGTTTCCACAGGAGCTAGTAAATTGATACGTGAAGCTGTTGTGCAAGTTTGTAGTTTATAAGTGACGTGATGAATGAGCTCTTGAAGGAAGACTACATCGTGTAATAAGTAACTTGTTACATAATTTTTATCGATAAAAAGGAAATCAGTCTGTTGTTCGGAGGTCACATGAGATTGTATGTCTACGGACTGAATTAATTCAATATCTCCCATGATAGAAACGGCAGAACAAAATCTTAGTAATAATGCTTTGCCTGTAATTACACTTGAAGTTATTTTTGTACGCCCCGACATTTGAATATATAGGCCATCAATCATTTCGCCTTCGTGTAATACAGTTTCTTTCGCTTCATATCTACGGATCTCAAATGGATGATTGAATTGTTGGAATAGCTTCTTTATGTACTCGTTATTTAAGTAGCTTAATAATAAGGTATTATCTACAATATTTTGCATAATGTTTCTCCTTTTGGGACATCTGTCCTGTCTATTATAAAATAATTCATATACATTAAAAAGAAAGGAGTGATGTATATGAAATTTATTTTTGATATTGATGGTACTATTTGTTTTAAAGGGAACGCAGTAACGAAAGGGATAATTCAGGCACTAGACGTATGTCAAAGTAAAGGGCATGAGATTATATTTGCATCAGCTAGACCGATTAGGGACTTATTACCGGTACTACCAAATCATATGCATCATTATTCGATGATTGGTGGGAATGGTGCATTTATTGCAAAGGAAAAGGAGACTATTGAAGTTATAACTTTTGATCCGGGAACGGTAAGTGCTATACATTCAATAATAGAGAAACATAGTCTTTCATATTTGATAGATAGTCATTGGAATTATTCTTATACAGGAAGTGAGAATCACCCTATCTACAAAAACATAGATCCTAATCAATTGGCTAATAATGTACATATTGATGAAATTAAGGAAATAGTAAAAGTGGTATTATTTCCTGATAATGTTCAAAAAGAATATATTATGAATATGTTGAAAGAACTTCCTATACGTATTTATGAACATGATAATGAGGGAATCGTGGATATAAGCCCTGAAAATATTGATAAATGGATTGGGTTACAACGATTAGGCATAAAAGAGAGGGAATTCGTAGTGTTTGGTAATGATTTAAACGATTTATCAATGTTTATACACGCTAAGGAAAGTATTTGTGTTGGGAGTCATGAAGTATTAGTGGGCCATGCATCCACATGTTTAAAAACAGATGAACAAAGTATTGTTAATAAAATAATTGAGTTATCCGATTTATATGCGTAATGGTATATATGTGGAACATAATAAAAAGAGTACTAAAAGGTTTGCTAGCTTTTAGTACTCTTTTTTATTAATCATGAAATGATATAGTTTCCAAATAAAAGAAAAGAAAATCATATAGCCAAATAAAGAATATGTATGATTCCAATCTACACTATGAATAAATAAACCAAATCTTTCAGCAACCTGCTCAAAAATGCTAGCGCAAATACCAATTAAAATAATAAATAGAATTCTAGAAACTGCAGATAATGTTTTTGAAATTTGTATGAAAAGCGTTGTTAAAATTGGTAGTACAAACAAAGTAAAGCCAATGTTAACTGAAAATATGGATGAGAATGGCCTAACGGGAAAGGAATAGATTTGTTTTGCAACAAAGAAAGCATCTAAGCAAGTGCCGATAATAGAAGAGAGTAAGATTGTAACTGCTAATGATAGAAAATCATTCTTCTTCTCGAAGAAGGACGTTTTTCTTTGCAAGAATGGCAAGTTCAATTTTTTCGAGTGTTTTACAGTAGTCTTCTGTAATTTGTCCATTTATATTTTCCTCCTTATCTACTAAGTAATTTACAACTTGCCAGTCCGTAAACCAATCTTCATTGTCAACTTCTTCATGCTTCATATCTCGCCATGCATAGATGAGTGCAGGACTGTATATACGATAAGCGCCACTACGCAACTGGCATTTCTTTATTCGACGCTTATAAAACTCACGGGAAAAAGATTCATTGACACTTGAAAATAAATGAGGCCAGTAATCTTTCCTTGATCCTGTATGCGGATGGTGCTGGGCCCAGCTTATTATTTGAGATAAAACATGTGTGTCTCGAAATAATAATGAATACAACCTTTTTCCAATTAAGATTCGTTCGTGTAAGGAAGTGAAATGTTTCATTGTATCACCAAATAGTAATACTTTGTGTTTCTTATCATTTTCGTAGAATGGGAAAAGAATATGATTAAATTGAAAGAAATCAAAGAGTTTAAATCCAATACTATTAAGTACAGTCTTTTTAAATTGTATATTTTGAATCACTCTTTTTTCTAAGTAGTTTTGTTCATTAATAATAGTTGCAATGGCTAATGTTTTTTTGTTACCTGTTTTCCAAAAATCGTTCCACATCGTTTCCATAAATGTAGAAACATTTAGGTGAGGGAGAAGGTGAAATAGCTTTTGTGCTCTTTTTACACTTTGTTCATAAAGCAGAAATTGAGGATATACATCTTGGAAAATAAGCCAATTCCCTCTTTCTAAAAAAGAAAAAAATGTCATTTGATCTTTCTCTGATAAAATTTTCGTATATAAATCGCCCTTCAAATCAGTCATATTCCAACCGCCGTTACGTGATACCATATGCCCAAGTAGTGCCCAATGTATTTCTGGATATTGAATGTAAAATTGGTAGTATGCGCGTGTTCTTGTCACATTATTTTTATTTAGCTGTTCTGTTTGTATTTTTATGTTGTTGATGATGAGTTGCTCTTCTTTCGTTAATTTATACATCGTGCCAGAATGAATGAGCTTGCTTTTTTGTTTCAATTCATTTTTTACATCGAATAGGGAGAGAGGCAGGGCTTGGGAAGGTCCGTTATATGTATGATTTGAATTACTTCGGTACATTCCATTACCTCCCTTTTTCATAAAATTAAACATGATTACTGGTTATGAATCATTCTATTTATTTTATTACGAGTATAAGAAATAAATGAGCGGTGTTTTTTACAAGAATTTAGTTATCATGCAAAAAGTATAAAAAATCTTACTGTTGTAAGGTGAAATAAAAAACAGAAACTATGTTTAATAGTTTCTGTTTTTTATTTTTGTCAATTAAATGTAACAAACGATGATTATGATTTAAATCAATTGAAAATAATTCAATAAATTTTATGGTGTGGTAGGAGGAAAAGAAATGCTAAATAAAATAATTTTAATTACTGGTGGTACAGGTTCGTGGGGACATGAACTTATAAAACAACTATTAGAAAAATCACCGAAAGAAATTAGGGTTTTTTCAAGAAATGAAACGATTCAGTTTGAAATGCAGCAACAGTTTATAAATGATAATAGATTAAAATTTATTATTGGAGATATTCGTGATAAAGATCAACTAGCATATGCTTGCCAAGGTGTACATTATGTATTCCATCTTGCAGCTTTAAAACATGTTCCAGTATGTGAGTATTATCCTTATGAAGCTATAAAAACCAATATAAATGGTACGCAAAATGTAATTGAAGCATCTATACAGATGCAAGTTGAGAAAGTTATATATGTTTCAACGGATAAAGCAGCTGACCCATCAAATACGTATGGGATGACAAAAGCAGTTGGTGAGAAGTTAATGGTTCATGCGAATAGGCAAACGAAGAAAACAAAATTCATTTGTGTCCGTGGTGGAAATGTTTTGGGGACGAGCGGAAGCGTGGTACCACTTTTTAAAAAACAAATCAAAAAATCTTCACAAGTAGGGATTACCGATGCAAATATGACTCGATTTTTCTTAACGATTGAAGATGCTGTTGGATTGTTATTTAAAGCCTTATATCAGGGGAGAGGTGGAGAAATCTTTGTTATGAAAATGCCGGCATGTAAAATAACAGATTTAGCAGAAGTGTTAATTGAAGATTCGAAAAAGGGAAACGTGAAGGTAAAAGAAGTAGGGATAAGACCAGGGGAAAAATTAAGTGAAATGCTTTTATCTGAGGTGGAGAGTAAAACAAGTATAAGTTTTGATCAAAATTATTTTGTGGTACTACCGACTATTCCTATAGAAGGGCTTCAAGAATATTATGCTAGCTATCCGCTTGTGGATGTGAAGAGTTTTAGTTCTCAACAAGACTTACTTGCAAAACATGAGGTGAAACAAATGTTATTAAAAGGAGGGTTTTTACGATGAAAAAAAATGCGAGCCTTTTAATAACTGGTGCAAATGGTTTCACAGGACGCCATGCTTGCCAATATTTTTTAGAGCAGGGCTTTCATATAATTCCTATGTTTCAAAATCGTGCACATAGAGAAAGCATTGGGAATGGTATTACTTGTAATTTAACTAATAAGAGCGAAGTAATGAGGATAATGAAACAAATAAAGCCAGATTATGTATTGCATTTAGCAGGAAGGAATTCGGTCATAGAGTCTTGGACAGCTGCTCTTGAATATGTAGAGGTTAATGTAATAGGAACATTATATTTATTAGAAGCAATTAAGCAAGAAGCACCTCATTGTAGAACATTGGTTATAGGATCTGCTTTGCAAGCAGATTGTATGAGCAACATAAAAATTTCAAATCCATATAGTTTAAGTAAAACGATGCAAGTCATTATTGCAGAGGCGTGGAGTGAATTCATGAATTCAAATATTATCATTGCAAAGCCCACGAATTTAATTGGTCCAGGAATATCGAATGGCATTTGTTCGATTCTCGCAAAAAAAATGATAGATATAGAATCAGGTAGAAGTAAAGCTGTTATTGAAGTAAACAGTTTAAAAGATAGTAGGGATTTTTTAGATGTACGTGATGCAGTTAAAGCGTATCATGTGTTATTACGAGATGGGATAAATGGAAAACAATATAATATTGGTTCAGGAGTGAAACGATCTTTATTAGAGGTACTAGAACAATATAAGGAATTAACACGATTGAATTTTTTTATAGATGAAACAGAGAAAAGTGGGAGCGAATCAAATGAGAGTGTAGTAATAGAGGATATAAGAAGGTTAGGGTGGATCCCAGAAATTCAATTTCATCAATCATTAAAAGATGTACTTGAGTATGTGAAGTGCAGTGACATTTGCATTCAATGAAAAATAAAAAGGGTGTAAGAAATATATGAATGGCTATAAAACAATAGATAATCAAAATACGCTAGTTCTTTTAATTGTTGATATACTGGACTGGAAAAATGAAGAAGAGCATGTTTTGCGTATCTATGAGGCGATAAATAAATGTCGTGCTTATGTGGAAGGAAAAAAGGATGATAAGAAAAAATTGGTAATAGATCCGGGAACTAGGCTTGTAATCCAAGTCTTTGCTCAGTATGAATGTAGTGAGTATGGAAATGATTTTTATGATCTTATTAAAGATTTTTTGCAAGATATAGGGTTTGAGCTAAATGTTTATATAAATAATAGTAAGTTTACTTACATTTAATAGATTAGTATAAAACAAGATTTTTAATGATAAAGGTGGATATAAATTATGAATAAAAAGATTCTCTTTACTGGGGGCGGTACAGCCGGACATGTAATGATTAATATGGTATTGATTCCTAAATTCATGGAAAAAGGATGGGGAATTGAGTATATTGGATCTCAAAATGGAATTGAAAAACTATTAGTTCAAAATGTGAAATACAATAGTATTTCAACGGGGAAGCTTAGGAGATATTGGGATTGGGAGAACTTTAAAGATCCTTTTAAAATAATAAAAGGTTGCATACAAAGTTATAAATTAATGAAACGGATAAAACCAGATGTTATTTTTTCGGCAGGAGGATTTGTTTCCGTTCCTGTAGTAATAGGAGCGTGGATGAATAAAGTACCCGTAATAATACGTGAACCGGACAGTACGTTAGGATTAGCAAATAAAATAGCATTACCATTTACTACAAAACTATGCACAACATTTCCTCAGACAGGAGAAAATGTAAGTAATGAGAAAAAGGTTTATGTAGGACCAATTGTAAGAGAAGAAATTGAGAGAGGTAACGTATTGCGGGGAAGAAGCTATTGTAAATTTCAGCAAGATAAACCAGTATTGTTAATTATGGGTGGGAGTCAAGGTGCTCAATGGATAAATGATATGGTAAGGGGAAGTTTGGAAACATTACTATTAAATTTTAATATTGTTCATATGTGCGGTAAAGGGAAGGTCGATTCATCTATTGGTATGGAGGGCTATATACAATTTGAATATATAGGGGAAGAGTTGCCGCATATACTAAATATGGCGAGTGTTGTAGTTTCGAGAGCGGGTTCTACTGCTATCTTTGAATTACTATTCTTGAAGAAACCGATGTTGCTTATCCCGTTAACTAACAGTTCCAGTAGGGGGGATCAAGTTTTAAATGCTGAATATTTTTCTCGACAAGGATATGCAGAAGTTATATTCCAAGACAAAGTAAGTACGAATGCATTCATACATGCAGTAAATAAGTTGAATGCAAATAAGGAGAGATACATTCAAAACATGAATGGCTATACGAAAACAAATGATGAGGGGATTCATCAATTAATAGATATAATAAATGAAGTGGTGAAGTAATAGAAATTTAAATAGAAAAAAGGAAAGAAGGTATCTTCTTTCCTTTTTTCTATAGTTGTTCAAATTCATTATTACTTATCCCGATTAACTATGTACTATGGGTGTATCCCACTTTTTAATAGCTCAGTAAATGCATTAATATGAATAGGTTTACTATAATAGTAACCTTGAATAAACTGACATTTGTTTTTTTGAAGGAAAGTTACGTGTTCTTTCGTTTCTACACCTTCAGCGATAACTGACATTCCTAATGTATTTGCTAATGTGATGATTGTTTTAATAATTTCCATTCCATCGTCACATGTTTCAGACATTGTAATAAATTCTCTTGGGATTTTTAACGTATCGATTGGATATAAAGGTAAGTAAGCTAGCGAAGAGTAGCCTGTACCAAAGTCGTCGATTGAAATGTGAACGCCTAAACTCTTTAGTGTACGCAGTTTTATTAATGTTTCTCGCTCATCCATCATTGCAATTCGTTCTGTTAATTCAAGATCAAGAGAACTTGCTGGTAAACCTGTATTTGTTAATGTAGCAGAAATAGACTTTACAAAATCTTCTTGTTCAAATTCTTTAGCAGATAAATTTACACCTATTTTCAAATGTGAATATCCGCTTGTGTGCCAACGTTTCATTTGCTCACAAGCTTGTTGTAGTGTCCATTTTCCTATTGGAATGATTTGTAGCGTTTCTTCTGCAATCGGAATAAACTCGTATGGAGAAATAACACCTAATTCAGGATGATTCCACCTAATTAAAGCTTCAGCACCGATAATTTTGTTAGATTTGCTATCAACTTGAGGTTGATATAAAAGGAACAATTCTTCATTTTGAATTGCATTTGGTAAATCTTTTTCTAATCGTAATCGTCTTTCAATTTTTTTTGCAATTACATCATCATAAATAGAGACAGAATTAAGTTCTTTTGCTTTCGCATCATACATTGCAACATTAGCGTTTTTCAGAAGTGTAGCGGTATCGATTCCAGAATGTGGATAAATAGCGATGCCGATACTTAGTGATAAAGTTAATGTATGTTCATATATGACAAACGATTTTTCCATACATTCAAATAACTGGTTGCATAATTCGAATAAGGAATCTTCGTCAGTATAGTTTTCAATTAAGATTGTAAATTCATCGCCACCGATTCTTGATAGATGAGTATGTGATGGAAGACATGATTGGAATCGCTTCGCTACTTCTTCTAATATGTAGTCTCCTGCCGAATGTCCAAGTGTATCGTTAATTGCTTTAAAGCGATCTAAGTCCAAATATAATAATGCAAACTCGCTTTCTGTCGTTTTAGCATTTTTTATAATTCTTTTTAATTTCTTATGGAAAAAGGCACGGTTCCCAATTTTCGTTACAGTATCATGGAATGCTAAATATTTTATTTCTTCTTGCTGTTTTTTTAGTGCAGTAATATCTTTCATCATAATATAGCTTCCTGAAATTTGCCCGTCTATCATAATAGGGACGATGGTAACGTATAAAGAATAAGTAAATCCATCTTTATATTGAGAACTAAGTTGTAAGGATGCCGATTCTTGTTGTTTCACTTTTTCTAATGCAGATGCTAGTTTATATTTGTCTTCATCTAAAATAATCGAAAAACAAGTTTCACCAAATAACTCATCCGTTGGTGCACCAAGTAGTATGCTTCCAGCTTTATTTACATTTAAGAATACGCCATTTAAATCAATTGTAAAAATAGGGTCAGGATGATATTCATATAATGATTTGAATTTTTGTTGCTTTTGAGATAGAGCCTCAGATTTATGAACTAAATCTGAAGTCCGTAAAGTAACCTTTTCTTCTAGTTGAGCATTAAATGCCTGTAAACGTTTAGTTAGAGAATTGTTTTGCATACGTACAATAGAATGACGAATGAGTACGAAAATAAAAGTAATACAATTTCCCGTAATGAGAGTTGAAGATGATGTTTGTTCTTTTAATGTAAACCCGATTAGTATTGCAACAGCAAGATAGGGAAATACAACTAAAGCCTTTTTTCCTATTATAGGGTTTACAATGAAATAATTTTTATGACTATTACGATCTTCTGAAATAGATCCAGCTATTGCAATAAGTAATATAGGTATTCTATATAAAAGACGTAATAATGTTATCGTTTCAGTTGATAAATGGTTATTTAAGTAAAAATAAATATAGTTAAAAGTTGCAGAACTTATTAATACAAAAATAAAGATATAAATTTTCCGTTTAGAATTAAAAATTGTTGGACGGAAAAAGAGACTAACACCTAGTAGAAGGAATAATAAATCTGCAATTGGATATAGAAATGAAAGAAAAACATCTCCTAGTGAAAGAGAGAATATATTTAAATTTGGTTGATTAAATAAATACCACTCTAATGTAAATATGGAAGTAAGTACTATGCATATATCACAAATAAAGAATGCTTTTTCCCATTTATCGCATTCTTTTAGAATTTTATAGCAGAAAGCGATAAGACAGAAGAGTAGAAAAAGCATATAAAACACATCAGAAATAGTAAAACGATGTATTGGAATTTTGAAGAAGCTATCTTGATATGTATATACTATTTTTCCTAATAAAAAACTACCAATTGCTATCGTGATACATATCCAAAACGGATTTGAACTAACTTTTTTAGAATATATAGAATAAATGAGTGATACAAATGTAATGGCTTCAACAATAAGTGAAGCGAAGCGTACATCCGAATTTGAAAAATGAGTGGGGAACAGATAGAAAAACATAAAATAGATTGAATAACACATTAATGTTCCAATTAATATACATAGTTGTAAATTTTTATTTAATTTCAATAAAATCACCTTCTTTAATTATGTACTATATTCGTAATATCTATACATAATAATATTATTTAAGAATTGTATCAGATTTCCTTATAAAAATCATGTTTATAAGGAAGTTTTGAAAAGTATAATTGCTCTAAAAAATGAAAAATATTGCATTTGATAGTATATACTGCATAAAGATTTTAAATAGAAATTGTATATTTAGTCATCTTTTGAATTGTAAAGGTTTTTTAGTGATTTGAAAGTAGAGATGCAAAATTGCATATAAAATGATAAGGGCTTTTTTGAATTTTAATTTTTGGCTGATAGAGGTTATTTTAAGTAAGACCTTTGTATGTATTTATTCTTATACTAATGAGTGATTTCAAAAATGTGTTACGTATGTACAATAATACGTAATCATGTATGAAATTTTTAGTATGGGAGGAAAATCATGAAAAATTGGGTGAAGTTTCGAATCGCACGTCCAACGAATAAGTTTGAAGAGGTTATAGCATTCTATGAAAAAGGATTAGGCTTAAAACGTATAGGTGAATTTTACGATCATGAAGGTTATGATGGGGTCATGTTTGGGCTCCCAGATGAAGAGTATCATTTAGAATTTACAAGACATATTGATGGGAGTCCTTGTCCAGCTCCGACAAAAGATAATTTACTTGTATTTTATATGAGTGAAGATAGTGAAATGAAAAAGGTGAGTAAAAGGCTGCATACATTGGGATACGATGAAGTGGAACCAGAAAATCCATATTGGAAAGATAAGGGGATAACGATTGAGGACCCAGATGGTTGGAGAATTGTGTTGATGAAAATAGAAGAACAAGGCTTCAAATTATGATAGGGTAAAATTAAATTAGCTTCCTTCTATGTAATAAGAATAGGAGGAAGTTTTTTGGTTTTTTGTAAACTGAAAATTCATATTTGACAATTAATTGAAGAGGGATGTAAATTGAGAGCATGTATTCTTATAAGTTTGCTAGTGTTTCTATTCAAAAGGGATGTATAAATAGGGAGGGCTTTTTATGTTATGGCGAATTAAAGATGCGGAAATATACTATGAAGTTGTTGGAGAGGGGAAACCGGTCCTTATTATACATGGCTGTGCGCCCGATCATAGGTTAATGATGAAATGTATGGAATCAGTATTTCAAAAAGATGAAGGTTATAAGCGAATATATATTGATTTACCTGGAATGGGAAAGTCGAACGCTCCAAATTGGATAAATAGTTCAGATCATATATTAGAAGTGTTAACTATGTTTATTGAAGAAATCATTCCAAAGAAAGATTTTTTACTAGTAGGAGAGTCTTTTGGCGGATATTTAGCTAGAGGGATACTTTCAAAAATGTTTGAGAGAGTCAATGGATTATTATTAATATGTCCTGTGGTTGTTGTGATGCAAAAAGAAAGACGTTTACCGGATAAACAGATAATTGTACAAGATAAGGAGTTTTTAAATACGTTAACTTCTACCGAAAGAGAAGCATTTAGCGAGTTAGCAGTAGTAGCAAATGAATATACATATAAGCGATTTCAAGAGGAAATTAAGCCGGGGTTAGATGTTGCTAATTATGAGTTTATTGAAAGGTTGCAAAAAAATTACTCTCTTACTATAGATTTTCACCGTAAGAAATATGAGAAACCTGTTCTGTTATTAGCCGGAAGACAAGATATATCGGTAGGTTATCAAGATATTATAGAAATTATTGATGGTTACCCAAGAGCGACATTAGCGGTGTTAGATATGGCAGGGCATAATTTGCAGATTGAACAGCCTGAATTGTTCGAGAGTTTAGTAGGAGAATGGATTACACGAACGAAACAACAAAATTTATAAAAAACGAATGAATATTTTCAAGGAGGAAGTATGAATACATATATTTATATGGTTAGACACGGTGAATCACCAAAATTAGATGGGGGTGAAAGAACACGTGGTTTAACTGAAAAGGGAAGTTTAGACGTTCATAGAGTAACAGATATATTAAAAACAGAGGGAATCGATACTTTCATTTCAAGTCCGTATAAGAGGGCTGTATTAACGATAGAAAAAACAGCTAATCTCTATGAAAGAGAAATATTAATATATGAAAACCTTAAAGAGTGTATGTTTTCCAGTGGGGATCAAGTTATATCAGATAAAGAAGTGTATCCGCTTGTACAGAAGATGTTCTCTAATCCTGGCTATGCACTAGCGGAAGGAGAGTCATATGCGGATTGCCAGAGAAGAGTAGTGAAAGTGTTAAAAGAAATATTAATGGATTTTCAAGGACAAAAAATTGTAATTGGTACACATGGTCTTGTCATGACATTAATGATGAACTATTTCGATAAACAATATGGTTTTGAATTTTTAATGAATACGTCAAAACCAGATATATATAAGATGGAGTTTAAAGAAAAACAATTAATGAATGTAGAGAGAGTATGGAAAGCGGAATAAAATTGGTTGCATGGATTTTGTTGTCAAAGTTATTTTTATGGTGAAATCTTCTTATTTGAATAGAATGCATTTTTATCAATTATTTTTAGAATGTTAAATCAATAAGTAATTATTCAGTATTTGAATAAGTTATGTGAAATTTGGTTTAGGGAAACAATGTTAAATATGACAAAATTCCAAACGATGGATTTATATTCAATTGGAGAAAAAGATGTAGAATTTTGTCTTACGGTCTCCGTTTACTTTTCATTTTATTACATATAGGCTTTGAGGTGTAAGGGGGGATATTACCTTTACGAAAAATCTATAAGGAGGCCATTGTAATGAAAAAGATTAAAAAGTTTGCGGGAGTAGCTTTAGCGGGAACGATTGGATTAAGTGGACTACTGTTTTTAGAACCAAGTGTAAGCGCTGCGGAATCACAGCAAGTGAAAGAGGAGAATTTCAACGCAATTGATGTATCGATGAATATAAATGAATTATATGTATTAAGTGGCAGAAGCATTGATGTTCTTTCTGGAGATAAAGAAGCAATTCAGCTAAATAAATACACAATTCGTTTTAGTAAACCCGGGAAGTACGTTATTAGGATAAATGGTTGTATTTATAACGATGTATATACTTTTATTGTGAATGAGTAGCATATATTCTTAAATTGTGAGATGAAAAAGAAACACCCTATCTGCGGTGAGAATCGTAAATAGGGTGTTTGATTTGTATTAAGTTGTAATTTAAATATGCTCACTAACTTTATCTTTGTTTTGTAAAGTATGTAAAAGTGTTTGAAACACCTTAAATGATTGCTGAAAGATGGGACTTTGAATAAAAGTGTATAGAAAAGTTACGATAAAAACAGGACCACCGAGCATAAATCCAATAACTAGTACAACGCATTCTACAATGATTCGAGCACGGCTAATAGATAAACCTGTTTTGTCGGAAATAGTAAGCATGAATCCATCGCGAGGTCCAGCACCAATCCCAGCCGCAACGTACATCCCTCCCCCAATACCTGTAATGGCAATACCAGCAAATAAAATGAGTAAGTTTATCCATAAATAATCACTAGCGTTTGGAAGGATATTTGATTGTAAGAAAAAGTCCATAATGGGACCGATAAGTAGTGCATTTAAAAATGTACCTACATTTATATATTTTCGATCTATTAGTAAAGAAATGAGAACGAGACATAATCCACATATGACACTCCACGTACCAATGGTCCATCCAAATCTTTGGTAGAGGGCCATATTTAAAACTTCCCAAGGATGCAAACCGAGAAATTTCACTTTGACTGCAAGAGCATTCCCAAGGCCAAAGAAAATTAATCCTAAGAAAAAAAGAAAATAGCGAAAGAGAGTTAGCCTCATTTTTATACCTCCCATATTTATTATTATGTATGTTACATGTGAAGCTTTAAGTGTGCAAATATTATCGCTTTTCTTAATTTGTTGGAAATCATTAAAATGCAAATGGAATATATACCTTCACAGTCAAAAAAGTTAAAATATTTTGTTTTAAGGCTTATAATGGAGAAAGAAATATAAAAGGGAGTGAACGAGCTTGAAAGAAGAACTTATTGAAAGATTTACGAGATATGTAAAGATTGATACGCAATCAAATGAAGATAGTCATACAGTGCCAACAACACCAGGACAAATTGAGTTTGGTAAGTTATTAGTTGAAGAGTTGAAAGAAGTTGGATTAACAGAAGTAACGATGGATGATAATGGATATGTAATGGCAACACTTCCAGCTAATACGGATAAGGATGTTCCTGTAATCGGCTTTTTAGCACATTTAGATACAGCAACAGACTTTACGGGGGAAAATGTAAAACCACAAATTCATGAAAACTTTGACGGGAACGCAATTACGTTAAATGAAGAGCTTAATATTGTATTAACGCCAGAACAGTTCCCAGAATTACCGTCTTATAAAGGACATACGATTATTACAACGGACGGTACAACACTGTTAGGAGCAGATGATAAAGCTGGTCTTACAGAAATTATGGTTGCAATGAATTATTTAATACATAATCCGCAAATTAAACATGGGAAAATTAGAGTTGCGTTTACGCCGGATGAAGAAATTGGCCGTGGCCCAGCACATTTTGATGTAGAAGCGTTTGGTGCATCATTCGCTTATACGATGGATGGAGGTCCATTAGGTGGTTTAGAATATGAAAGCTTTAATGCTGCAGGTGCAAAGTTAACGTTTAACGGAACGAATACACATCCGGGGACAGCGAAAAATAAAATGCGTAACGCGACGAAACTAGCTATGGAGTTTAATGGGCATTTACCAGTAGAAGAAGCACCAGAGTATACGGAAGGATACGAGGGATTCTACCATTTACTTTCTTTAAATGGTGATGTTGAACAAAGTAAAGCATATTATATTATTCGAGATTTTGATCGTAAAAATTTTGAAGCGCGTAAAAATACCATTGAAAATATTGTGAAACAAATGCAAGAGAAATATGGACAAGATGCAGTTGTTTTAGAAATGAATGATCAATACTATAACATGCTTGAAAAGATTGAACCAGTAAGAGAAATTGTTGATATTGCATATGAGGCAATGAAAAGTTTAAATATCGAACCAAACATTCATCCGATTCGCGGTGGAACAGATGGATCACAATTATCGTATATGGGATTACCAACGCCGAACATTTTCACAGGTGGTGAAAACTATCACGGTAAATTTGAGTATGTTTCGGTAGATGTTATGGAAAAAGCTGTTCAAGTTATTATAGAGATTGCAAGACGATTTGAAGAGCAAGCTTAAAAAAGAACCAAGTAGTGCAGATGTGCTACTTGGTTTTTTTAGTATAATACTCGCCATAAGTAAAAAGTCGCATAAGACTCCCAATTTTTCCAGTTTACCGCAAAATCTTTTATTTCATGTTTAGTCGGTTTACTTTCAGAACCTGTTAAATATTTAATTGCATTATGCAAACCAACATCGTCAATTGGAAAAGCAGAAGGAAATCGTAAACAACGCATTAAAACATAGTTGGCCGTCCACGGTCCTATACCATGTATAGCAGTTAATCTTTTTTCAGCTTGTTTCACTTCTTGTATTTGCAGTAAAGATTCTTTTGATAATTTTCCTTCTGTAATAAGCTTTGCAATACCGATTAAATATTCACATTTTCTAGTCGTCATTTTTAAATTTTTGAGATCCTCTACGTGTAAATTGGCAATTGTTTCAGGTGATGGGAATATCCAATGCTTTCTATCGTTCCATTCTACATAACTTCCAAATGTCTCGACTAATCTTCTTTTTAGTGTATAAGCATATGTGAGGTTAATTTGTTGCCCGATAATTCCCCAGGAAAGTGCCTCAAATAAGTCTGGAATACCTAAAGTACGAAGGCCATAATATTGTTCAATTGGTCTTTGAAGGAGTACATCATGTTTAGCTAATGTATAAAAGGGAGCTAAATCAGTAGTTAAATCAAACCATTCAGTTACATAGTTAGCTACAGCATCGCGTATCGGTTTTGCAGAGATATAGGCTTCTCCTAAAAAACGTATTTGAATAGTATCATCCGCATTCATACTAATTTCAACTAAAGGATTTACATCGTGAATAGGGATAACTTTATAAATTTTGTTATCTTCAATGTGGAACATACATTCATTGTTAGAACGGGATAGATAGCGTAAATTTTCTTGAAAACTAAATTCTGTTGGAACTGTTAAAGTTAATGCGTTACTATATTCGGCTGTCATATGAATTCCACCTGTAATTTTTCTAATGCAAGCAATTCTTTCTTCATTTCTAATCCACCTCTAAAACCAGTTAGTTTGCCATTCTTTCCAATAACACGGTGGCAAGGAATCGTAATGAGAATTGGGTTGGCAGCAATAGCAGACGCAACGGCACGTACCGCTGTAGGTTTTTGAATTCTATCTGCAATTTCTGTATAAGAATATGTTTTTCCATAAGGAATTTCACGTACCGTATTCCAAACAGATAATTGAAATGCAGTTCCGTAAGCATCGATAGGGAATGTAAAAGTTTCTCTCTTGTTTTTTAAATACTCAATAATTTCTTTTGTATATACTTGCAAGTAATCTGGACTATGAATCAATATATGTTGTGGCAGTTTTTTTCTAGCCCATATATTTAATTCCTCAAATTGTTCGTCTTGTGATCCAATGAAACATAGCCCACTTTCAGTTGCAGCAATATGAAACTTCCAATTTGCATGTGTAAGTAGCGTCCAATATATAAATTTATTTTTGTAGGAATTCATTATTGTATCCCTCTTTCATTTCATTCTTTTTTCGATATTCAGTAGGGGTAAACCCAGTTTTCTTTTTAAATAAAGTTGCGAAATATTCTGGGTTTTCTATCCCGACGGCAGTACTAATTTCTTTAATGGGTTGATTTGTGTGTAAAAGGTGTTCTGCTGCTTTAACAATTCTGAACTGCTGTATATATTCTATCGGACTTATTGCTGTCATTTTTTTGAAAGTGCGTTGTAAATGAAAGGGGCTACCATGGCACATTTCCGCAAGTATGTCTAGAGTTAATGCTTCATCAAAGTGTTTTTCGATATACTCTTTAATTTGTTCTACCCACTCTTCATTAGGTAAAGTGAGCCCATTTGGTTTACAACGTTTGCACGGGCGAAAGTTTTCACTTAATGCTTGCTCTGCATGATGAAAAATTCGTACATTGTTTTTATTCGGTATTCTTGATTTGCATGACGGTCGGCAAAAAACCCCGGTTGATTTCACGGCATAAAAGAATTTGCTATCATAGGAAGAATCATTATGAATAATTGCTTGCCAATGCTCATTTGTTAACGTAACTCCTTCATTGTGCAAAGAACATCACCTCTGAAATTAGTATAACCTGAATAAAGTGCGTATGTATGTATTCATAAATGTAAGAGCAAGATTACAAAGGTGAAAATATGATTGTTTTTCTATTTTGTGATAGCATGAAATTTGGAAAGAAACATCAAGAGGAGGACTATAAGTGAAGTTCATTTCGTGGAATGTAAATGGTTTGCGTGCAGTTATCGCAAAAGGTGGATTTTTAGAATATCTAGAGGAATCAAATGCTGATATATTTTGTTTACAAGAGATTAAATTACAAGAGGGGCAAATTGATTTAAATGTAGAGGGATATTATACATACTGGAATTATGCTGTGAAAAAAGGATATTCAGGGACGGCTATTTTTTCGAAAAAAGAACCGCTTTCTGTTACTTATGGTTTAGGCATTGAAGAGCATGATCAAGAAGGACGAGTTATTACTTTAGAGTTCGAAGATTTTTACATCATTACGTTATATACACCAAACTCCAAACGAGGATTAGAGCGTTTAGAGTACAGAATGAAATGGGAAGATGATTTCAGGGCCTATATTAAACGATTGGATGAGAAGAAATCAGTTGTTTTTTGCGGCGACTTAAACGTTGCCCATAAAGAAATCGATTTGAAAAATCCAAAAAGTAATCGTAAAAACCCTGGATTCTCTGATGAGGAACGAGAGAAGTTTACATGTATTTTAGAAGAAGGATTTATTGATACGTATCGTTATCTATATCCTGATCAGGAAGGCGCATATTCGTGGTGGTCGTATCGAATGGGAGCAAGAGCAAAAAATATTGGATGGCGTTTAGATTATTTTGTTGTTTCCGAGAGAATGAAAGACCAAATAACAGCGGCGAAAATTAATAGTGAAGTAATGGGGTCAGACCATTGCCCAGTTGAATTACATATAAATTTCTAAAAAAAGAAGTATCCACCTAACATTAGGCGGATACTTCTTTTTTAATTCAGTTTGTTAAAATTTTTCAAATCTTTCTTGAAATAATTGCATATTAAATATATACTTAGTAACGATAATCATTATCAATGAAAAAGATTATCAATGGATGAGGTATAAAAGAATTATAGCTTAGGGGAAGTGAACGAGAATGAGTTCTGGATAGAATTATTAATCTAATAAAATATATATGTAGAACAAGTTTCATATAGTTAAATTTTATTGAGAATATAGTTTGGAAATTCGAGAGGAGATATTTAAAGATGAATAAGAAGTTAATTACATTAGGCATGGTAACAGTTTTAAGTGTAGGGCTAGCAGCATGTAATAGTGCGGATAAAACTTCAGGAGAAAAAACTCAACAGACAAAGGCTAGTGAGACGAAAAAAGACGAAAAACGAAAAATTACATATTTAGGTAAAGAATATACAGTGCCAGCAAAAGTAGATAAAATTGCAACAGCTAGTTTAGAGTCAATGGAAGATGCAGCAGTACTTGGAATTAAACCAGTTGGTGCGATTACGGTTGGTGGTAAATTACCAAAGTATCTGGAGAAAGATTTAGAAGGTGCGAAATCTGTTGGTGAGAAAATGCAACCAAATTTCGAAACATTACTTCAATTAAAACCAGACGTTATTACATCTAGTACGAAATTCCCAGCAGAAACAGCTGAAAAATTTACGAAAGTAGCTCCTACATTCCCGGTATCACATGTTTCAACAAATTGGGAAGATAACTTAAAGTTAATGGGAGAATTAACTGGTAAAAAAGATAAAGCAGAAAAAATTATTAAAGATTACAATGCGGACGCTGAAAAAGCAAAAGCAAAACTAGGAGATAAGTTAAAAGACAAAAAAGTTCTTGTAATCAGACTAAGAGCAAACGAATTATTCTTATATCCAGAAGGAGTATACTTCAATCCTGTAATTTATAAAGACCTTGGGCTAACTGCTCCAGAACAATTGAAAACTGTAAAAGCACAAGAGAAGATTTCGTTTGAAAAACTTGCTGAACTTAACCCAGATTATATTTTCTTACAATATGAAACAACTGAAAATAAAAACCCGAAAGTGTTAGAAGAAATTGAAAGTAATCCAATTTGGCAAAGTATGAATGCTGCGAAGGAAAAGAAAGTATTTGTAAACGTTGTTGATCCAATGGCACAAGGTGGTACAGCTTGGAGTAAAACAGCATTCTTAAAAGAAGCAGTGGAAAATTTATCTAAATAATACAATAAGTAAGGTGCGTTGAATGATATGCAGAAAACGAATGCGGTACCAGTAACCATTTTATGTATAGCACCCGTATTGATTTTATTTACAGTTATACTTTCTGTATTATATGGTGCGAAAAACATCGATGCTCAAACAGTGTGGAATGCATTATTTCATTTTGATTCAAGCGATGTAAATCATAATATTATTATTACTTCACGTTTGCCAAGGGTAGTTGCAGCTCTTTTAGTCGGAGCATTTCTAGCCATATCAGGAGCACTTATGCAGGGGATGACAAGAAACTATCTTGCATCCCCTTCTATTATGGGTGTGACGGATGGGGCAGCCTTTGTTATTACACTTTGTATGATTTTTCTTCCGGGAATGTCATCAATTGGTATGGTTGTATGTTCAATGATTGGTTCTGCACTAGGAGCAGGTATCGTGTTTGGTTTTGGTTCGCTCCTTCAAAATGGTTTATCGCCAGTTCGGTTAGCGATTATTGGGACAGTTATTGGAACATTTTTAAGCAGTGTGTCTGCTGCAATGGCTTCATATTTCCAAATTTCTCAAAATGTTAGTTTTTGGTTTAATGCAAAATTAGACCAAGTAGACCCGAATATCATTAAAATTACGATACCGTTTGGGATAATTGGAATAGTTTTAGCGCTGTTAATATCAAAATCTATTACGATTCTTTCTTTAGGAGAAGAAGTTTCTATTAACCTAGGGCAGCGTACAAAACTAGTTAAAGCGATGGCTATTTTATCAGTTATCTTTTTAACAGGAACGGCAGTTGCTTTAGTGGGGAAAGTTGGTTTTGTAGGTTTAATTATTCCGCACATTACTCGCTTTATAATTGGGGTAGATTATAAGTGGATTTTGCCATGCGCAGGCGTTATTGGCGGTGTTTTTCTAGCGTTATGTGATATTTTAAGTAGGTTTGTAAACTATCCATTTGAAACACCAATTGGAGTCGTTACCTCCTTAATTGGAATTCCTTTCTTCCTTTATTTAATCCGTACAAGAGGAGGAGAGAGACATGCTTAAAAGTTCAAGTCAACGTTTTGGAATGACGATGGGGATTAGTATATTTTTAATACTATGTGCTATTTATATTAGTTTAACGAATGGTACGTTTGATATTACGATTACAGATGTATGTAAAACACTCCTTAGAATAGATCCAGTACCAGACCATGATTTAGTTATTTTTGAGTTTCGTCTTCCGCGCATCATAATTGCTGGATTAGTAGGATTAGGTCTCGGCGTTGCCGGTGCTGTTATTCAAGGTATTACGAGAAATGGATTGGCAGACCCAGGTATTTTAGGAGTTAATGCCGGAGCAGGAACAGCTATCGTTATTTTTATGTTTTTCTTTCAAGGGCAATTAAAGAGCACAGACTGGGTTTCTATTATGATGATGCCAATGTTTGGTTTAGTAGGCGGATTAGGTGCAGCTATTATCATTTATCTGTTTTCTTGGAAAAATGGTAAGTTAGATTCGCAGCGTCTTTTATTAACAGGGATTGCAATTGGATCAGGATTTGGAGCATTTTCTATGTATTTATCACTCAAAATGAAGTCAACCGATTTCGAGATGGCTGCAGTTTGGGTGTCAGGCAGTATATATAGTGCAAACTGGAAGTATATTATTGCAATGTTACCGTGGCTTATCATACTAATTCCACTTATACAAAAGAAAGCTTATTTATTAGATTTATTTCAATTGGAAGAAACGAGTATTACAAGTTTAGGTGTTTCAGTAGAAAGAGAGAAATCAATTTTACTACTAAGTAGTATTGGACTTGTAAGCGCATGTGTTGCAGTTTCAGGAAGTATTGGTTTCATCGGATTAATGGCACCGCATATAGCGAAAAGACTTGTCGGTATTCAGCATAAGCATATCATTCCTACGTGCGGAGTAATTGGAATGTTTCTTGTAATTGCTTCAGACTTTATTGCAAAAACAGTTTTCACACCTGTAGAGTTACCAGTTGGAATCGTTATTTCTATTGTCGGTGTACCTTATTTCTTATATTTACTTTATAAGGCGAAAGCGTAAGAGGAGGAATAAAAGTGAGTATTTTAAGTGCGAAAAATTTAGAAACAAGTTATGAAAAGCTTACAGTGTTTCGCGATTTAAATGTGGAAATACAAGAAGGAAAAGTAACGACAATTATAGGACCAAACGGGTGCGGTAAATCAACACTGTTAAAAACAATGGGAAGAATTTTAAAGCAAAAGAGTGGTAAAGTATATTTGCAAGGACAGGATTTACATACAATTCCAACGAAAGAAATTGCGAAGCAGTTAGCGCTACTTCCGCAAACTCCAATTGCACCAGGAGAGCTTAAAGTAGAAGAATTAATTTCTTATGGACGTTATCCACATCGAAATAATGTAAATAAGTTAACTTCAAAAGATAAAGAGATGATTGACTGGGCATTAGATATAACGAAAACTTCTGAATTTCGAACGAGACAAATTGCAAATTTATCAGGTGGTCAACGACAAAAGGTATGGCTAGCGATGGCTTTGGCACAAGAGACAGAAGTGTTGTTATTAGATGAGCCAACTACATATCTTGATATGTCTCATCAATTAGATGTATTACAAATTGTGGAGAAATTAAATAAAGACCATAATTGTACGGTCGTTATGGTATTACATGATATTAACCATGCAGCAAGGTTTTCAGATGAAATTATTGCAATGAAGGAAGGGGAAATCGTTACAACTGGTAGCCCAGAAGAAATCATTACAAATGAAGTGTTAAAAGAAGTATTTCATATTGATGCGCGTGTCATGATTGATCCGTATAATGGGTCTCCTGTTTGCTTCGGTTATGATAGCGTTGTATCTCAAGAAGAAAAAGTAGAAATATATGTAACAAGTTAAAAGGGGGGAATATAAAATGAACACTACTATTGAAAAACAGCAGATTGTAACATCTAATACTGAACAGTGGAACATGTATTCAAAATTAGATGGTAAGGAATATCAAATTCATATTTCAAAGCCGAGGCAACCAGCACCAGAGTCAGGATATCCTGTCATTTACGTATTAGATGGTAATGCCTTTTTTCAAACATTCCATGAAGCGGTTAAAATACAATCAGTTAGAGCAGAAAAAACAGGTGTTCCACCAGCCATTATAGTAGGTATTGGTTATCCAATCGAAGGGGCATTTTCAGGTGAAGAAAGATGCTATGATTTTACGCCTAGCGTAATTTCAAAAGATGCGGCTTTAAAACCAGATGGTAAACCTTGGCCAAAAACAGGAGGAGCACATCATTTCTTTACTTTTATTGAAGAAGAATTAAAGCCGCAAATTGAAAGGGATTTTGAAATTGATAAAGGAAAACAAACATTATTTGGGCATTCACTAGGTGGTCTATTTGCTTTACATATATTATTTACAAACGTAAATGCCTTTCAAAATTATTTTATAAGTAGTCCATCTATTTGGTGGAATAACCAATCTGTGCTTGAAAAAGAAGAAAATCTTATAAATGAATTAAACAATGCAAAGGTTAAAACAAGAGTATTTCTTACAGTTGGTTCACTAGAACGAGAGCATATGGTTGTAGGTGCTAATGAATTGTCAGAGCGCCTTCTCCAAGTAAAACACGATCAGTTTCGTTTTACGTTTTATGAGGCTGAAGGGGAGAATCATGCATCAGTTGTGCCAACTTCTTTAAGTAAAGGGTTGAGATTTATTAGTCAGTTGTAGAATAATTGATAGTAGCAAAAAAGAATCCTATAGTATGTAGGGTTCTTTTTTGTATAAACATATTTAAGGTATAAACGAGAAACATTCAAATAAACGTTTGAATGTTTCTCGTTTATAAGGTATACTACATACATAATCAAATATACATTTGAATAAGGGGTGTTACATATGAGTGAAGAGCATTGTGAACTTTGTTATCATGATGAGCAAAAAATAAAACATGCAAGTGATATGCTAGAGAAAGAAAATATAAGTAGTGTAGCGAAAATGTTTAAGGCACTTGCAGATGAAACACGTTTAAAAATTGCTTATGCGTTGTATACAGAAAAGGAACTTTGCGTACGTGATGTCGCAAGCATTATTAATGGTAGTATAGCAACAGCATCGCATCACTTAAGATTATTACAAACGATAGGTTTAGCAAAAAAGCGTAAAGAAGGAAAGCTTGTTTTTTATTCATTAGATGATTCTCATGTAAATGGATTAATTGAATTAGCGTTTAGTCATAGTAGTGAAATAAACAAAAAGAACTAAATATGTAACCATGCATCTTCATAAAGATACTTCTTTATGAAGATGCAACTTTCAAAGGAGAGGAGATAATAAGTATGATTAAACTCGTTTTAATAAGACATGGACAAAGTGAATGGAATGTTGAAAATCGGTTTACAGGTTGGACAGATGTTGATTTATCAATTAAAGGTATGAAAGAAGCAAAAGAAGCTGGAGTAATGCTGAAAGCTAATGGCTTCTCATTTGATATCGCATATACATCTGTTTTGAGAAGAGCGATGCGTACTTTATGGATTACTCTCGAAGAAATGGATTTGATGTGGATACCTGTTCATAAAACATGGAAATTAAATGAGCGTCATTACGGTGCACTTCAAGGATTAAACAAAGAAGAAACAGCAAGAAAATATGGTGATGAACGAGTAACTTTATGGAGACGTTCAACAAATGTGCGCCCACCAGCACTTACAAAAAATGACGAAAGATATGAAGCAGCACATCCGAAATATAGAGATTTAAAAGAGTATGAGTTTCCCCGTACAGAAGATCTAGAAGATACAAAGAAACGAGTTGTTTCATATTGGAATGAAGAGATAGCCCCTAATGTAAAAGCAGGTAAACAAGTAATTATTGTAGCGCATGGAAATACAATACGTGCTTTAGTGAAACATTTAGATCAAATTTCAGATAAAGATATAGAAAATGTAAATATTCCAACAGGAACACCGTTAGTATATGAATTAAATAATGAATTGAAGCCAATTCGTCATTATTATTTAAAGAAAGAAGTATTTAAAGAAAGAAGTATTTAAAGAAAAGGAAACTATATAATATACCCTACCTATGTAATGTATTTAATAGCGGAGGTGATTTTGATTGTTACATTATACTATCGTAAATAAAAAGAGTTGTGAGGCATGTGGATTATGTACTTCTATAACTCCGGATATATATCAAATAGATGGAAGTAGAAAGGCATTTGGTGTATTAGATAACAATCAAGGGGTAGTTGGAATCCCAAAAACTTTTTTGAAGGCAATGTTGGCGGCTAGTGATAATTGCCCAACAAATTCAATTCGAATAAGAAAAGAGCCATTTATAAATAAAGTGAAAGTCGATTAGAGAAACAATTAAAGACAAAAATAAAAAGGAGGAATTTATATGGGACATCATCATGGTCACCATCATCATGGGCATGCTCATGAACATCATCATTTTGAGGAAAGCAGGAAAGGAAATAGAAAAGGATTAATTACAGCTTTAGTGATTACAGCAACTATTATGTTCCTTGAATTTTTCGGGGGACTAGTTACAAATAGTTTGGCCTTATTATCTGATTCAGGACATATGTTAAGTGATACAAGTTCATTATTATTAAGTTTAATTGCTATTGGATTAGCTGCTAGAACAGTCACTTCTAAAAAAACGTATGGATATTATCGTTTTGAGATTTTAGCGGCATTAATTAATGGAATTACGTTATTTGTTGTAGCGGGGCTTATCGTATGGGAAGCAATTGGTCGTTTTTTTGAACCACCAACTGTTGCAAGTGGTCCAATGATGTTAATTGCATCAATTGGTTTACTAGCAAATTTAATTAGTGCATGGGCGCTTATGAGACAAGGTGATGTGAAAAATAATGTAAATTTACGTAGCGCGTATTTACATGTTCTTGGAGATGCTTTAGGATCAGTGGGAGCATTAGTAGCTGGTGTACTTATGTCGTTATTCTCATGGTATATTGCAGATCCAATTATTTCCGTAGTTGTTGCTTTATTAATTTTAAAAAGCGCGTGGGGAGTAACAAAACATTCCATTCATATACTTATGGAGGGTACACCCGTTGCAATTGAACTAGAGAAAGTGAAGCAAGCGATTAAAGTAGTAGAAGGTGTACGTGATTTACATGATCTTCATATTTGGACAATTACATCTGGATTAGACGCATTAAGTGTCCATGTAATGATTGATAAAAAACAGGATGATCAAGCAGTACTTCAAAAAATTATTGATATGTTAAAACAAGAGTTCCATATTGAACATGCTACAATTCAAATTGAAACACTTAACATTAAACATAATGAAATGATTGTCTAATAAAATGCAAACAAAAGGCTATGGAGAAATTCTCCATAGCCTTTTGTTTTGACAAGTAGAATTGTCCTTTTTGAAAGTTTTGTTTCAACTTTTCGTCTAAAGAGACAAAAAGTTGTCACAATTCGGTCACAATTAGCATAAACATAAAATAGACGAAATGAACTTATTTCCAAAAAGGCTTGGTTCATTCCAATCATGATTCGTAGAGCTGAAAAAGCATGGATGAAAAGTTCACTATATTCTCAAGGAGGTAGATCGTATGAAAACAATTCTTGCTATTGCTGGACTTATTTGGGTTTTATCTCATGGCATCCCAATTTATGAAGGAGAACAAATTCGTAGTGCTCTGAATAAAAATTTTAATGAATATCATATTATTGATCGGCAAGATAACGTTGTGACAGTTCGTGTAAATGATTGTTTTCATACGGTGACCGTTGAAGGAACTTCAGTAGTGAATGACGCAAAAGTATGTGATCAGCAATAATTATATATAGGAAGAAAAAGTCTCAATTTAAACGTGTGAAGATTGAGACTTTTATATTTGGGGATGAATAATAAGCGGGGATGGACAATCCCCGCTTATTATTGTTTTTTGAAAAAAGGAAAGGGTATAATGAAAATTGAGACTGAGAAGCTAACAATGTGTTAAGAATAATCATAAAGCGGAAATATACTCATATGGGGTATCATGCATAGATATTTAATGCTATAATTGGTATACTCATAAAAACAGTTGTTTTATTGGATGAAGAGAAACTTTAAGAAGGTGATAATATGGATCATAAAGAGCATGAAGCAGTAACACATAGATCAGAAAAAGAAAAAGAACAAATTATAAATAGATTAAAGAGAATTGAAGGACAGGTCCGCGGTATTCAAAATATGATTGAAAATGATCGTTATTGCGTGGATATTTTAGTGCAAATTTCAGCGATTAATGCAGCGATGAAAAAAGTAGGAATGGGTGTATTAAAAAACCATACGAGTCATTGTGTTTCAGGTGCAATTAAAGATGGTAATGGTGACGAAGCAATTGAAGAATTAATGACAGTCTTTGAACGTTTTTCAAAAGCGTAAAAACAAGCTAGTATGTAACTGGCTTGTTTTTTTGTTTATCCTTGTATGGGTGTGAAAAAGTGTGTGTAAAATAAACTTTTAGAAAAAAATTGAAAAATCATGACACAAAACCATTGATTACCTTAGGGGGGTATGGTAAGATGAGGTTGTGATTAACAAACAATGAAGAAACAAGAGGAGGATTTTAAATGGAACAGTTAACATTACAAGTTGAAGGTATGTCTTGTGGACATTGTGTAAATGCTATCGAAAGCAGTGTGAAAGAGCTAAACGGTGTTGAACAAGTGAAAGTTCAATTAGCAGAAGGAACTGTTGAAGTTACTATCGACTCGTCAGTTGTAACATTAAAAGATATCGTTGCTGTAATCGAAGATCAAGGATACGATGTTCAATAATTATTTTTAGATATGGAAATAAATCGTACTTTATAGGAAGTACGATTTATTTTGCTAATAATTATACCTCATAAGGGTATATAGAGGTGAGAGACATGAATGAACAAAAAGAGGCCAATCTGCAAATATCAGGAATGACATGTGCGGCATGTGCAAATAGAATTGAAAAAGGTCTGAAAAAAGTAGAAGGTGTTCATGATGCAAATGTAAATTTTGCACTTGAAAAAACGAAAATAATGTATGATCCCCAAAAAACAAATCCGCAACAATTTAAGGAAAAAGTTGAATCGTTAGGATATGGAATTGTAAGTGATAAAGCTGAATTTACTGTTTCAGGAATGACATGCGCAGCATGTGCCAATAGAGTAGAAAAGCGTTTAAATAAGTTAGAAGGTGTGAACGGGGCGACAGTAAATTTCGCTTTGGAATCAGCTACAGTAGATTTTAATCCTGATGAGATTAATGTAAATGAAATGAAAAGTGCAATTACGAAATTAGGATATAAATTGGAAGTAAAATCAGATGAGCAAGATGAATCAACAGATCATCGATTGCAAGAAATTGAACGACAAAAGAAGAAATTTATCATTTCGTTTATTTTATCATTCCCGTTACTTTGGGCGATGGTGAGCCATTTCTCATTTACATCGTTTATTTATTTACCTGATATGCTTATGAACCCTTGGGTGCAGCTAGCTCTTGCAACGCCAGTTCAATTTATCATAGGTGGACAGTTTTATGTTGGGGCTTATAAAGCGTTACGTAATAAAAGTGCTAATATGGATGTTCTCGTGGCACTTGGAACGTCGGCCGCTTATTTTTATAGTGTGTATTTAAGCATTCAATCTATCGGTTCTTCGGAACATATGACAGATTTATATTTTGAAACGAGCGCGGTACTTATTACACTAATTATTTTAGGTAAACTATTTGAAGCAAAAGCAAAGGGACGTTCATCAGAAGCAATTAAAAAGTTGATGGGTTTACAAGCAAAGACAGCTACAGTTGTGCGAGATGGAACAGAAATGAAAATTTTAATCGAAGAAGTAGTAGCAGGTGATATCGTTTATGTAAAGCCTGGTGAAAAAATTCCGGTAGATGGTGAGATTGTAGAAGGAAAGTCAGCAATAGATGAATCAATGTTAACAGGTGAAAGTATTCCAGTTGATAAAACAATTGGGGATGTAGTAATCGGTTCTACAATGAATAAAAATGGATTTTTAAAAGTGAAAGCAACTAAGGTAGGAAGAGATACTGCGTTAGCTCAAATTATTAAAGTAGTAGAAGAGGCCCAAGGTTCAAAAGCTCCTATTCAAAGGGTAGCAGATCAAATTTCAGGTATTTTCGTACCGGTTGTAGTTGTGATTGCTATTATTACATTTGCAGTGTGGATGATATTTGTTACACCAGGTGATTTTGGCGGAGCACTTGAGAAAATGATAGCAGTACTTGTTATCGCTTGTCCATGTGCATTAGGTCTTGCGACACCTACATCTATTATGGCTGGATCAGGAAGATCAGCTGAGTATGGCATTTTATTTAAAGGCGGGGAGCATTTAGAAGCAACGCATCGATTAGATACAGTTATTCTAGATAAAACAGGTACTGTGACAAATGGGAAGCCAGTGTTAACGGATGTAATTGTTGCAGATGGATTTAATGAAGAAGAAATATTACGTTTAGTAGGTGCGGCAGAAAAAAATTCTGAACACCCACTTGCAGAAGCGATTGTAGAAGGAATTAAAGAAAAGAAAATTGATATTCCAAGTTCAGAAACGTTTGAAGCGATTCCTGGATTCGGTATTGAATCAGTCGTAGAAGGGAAACAATTATTAATTGGTACACGCCGATTAATGAAGAAATTCAATATTGATATTGAAGAAGTTTCTAAATCGATGGAAGAGTTAGAACGAGAAGGCAAAACAGCAATGCTTATTGCAATTAATAAAGAATATGCTGGTATAGTGGCTGTTGCAGATACTGTAAAAGATACTTCAAAAGCAGCTATTACAAGGCTTAAGAAAATGGGTCTAGACGTTGTTATGATTACAGGAGATAATACGCAAACTGCTCAGGCAATTGCGGGGCAAGTTGGTATTGAACACGTAATTGCAGAAGTATTACCAGAAGGAAAAGCAGAAGAAGTGAAAAAACTGCAAGCGCAAGGTAAGAAAGTAGCAATGGTTGGAGATGGAATAAATGATGCTCCAGCACTTGCTACGGCGGATATCGGTATGGCAATTGGAACAGGAACGGATGTAGCGATGGAAGCGGCAGATATTACGTTAATCCGTGGTGATTTAAATAGTATTGCTGATGCAATCTTTATGAGTAAAATGACGATAAGAAATATTAAGCAAAATTTATTCTGGGCACTAGCTTATAACGGCTTAGGAATCCCGATTGCAGCGTTCGGTTTCTTAGCACCTTGGGTTGCAGGAGCGGCGATGGCATTTAGTTCTGTATCGGTCGTATTAAATGCATTACGATTGCAAAGAGTGAAGTTAAAATAAGTAAAGGCTTTATTTGCATAAAGGAACACAAGAAACAGCATAATGGTCAGGTTTTTACTAATTATGTAATGAAAAAATAGCCTTCTCGTTTACGAGAAGGCTATTTTTTCATTATTTTACAGCTTCTTTTAGTTCTTTACCAGCTTTGAAAGCAGGTACTTTAGAAGCTGCGATTTGCATTTCTTCACCAGTTTGTGGGTTACGGCCTGTACGAGCAGCTCTTTCGCGAACTTCGAATGTACCGAATCCGATAAGTTGTACTTTTTCACCAGCAGCTAAAGTGTTAGTGATTGATTCTACTACAGTTTGTACAACTACAGTAGCTTCTTTTTGAGAAATCTCAGCATTTTGTGCTACGTTTTTAATTAATTCTGTTTTGTTCATGTTTTTCACCTCATATGTAAATATTGCTATTTAAGTTGTTATTATAACGTATAAAACATTCGAGAACAAGTGTACGTACATATATTCGCAAAAAAAAATAGAATTTGTAATATTTTTCAGGATTGCTGTATAGTCGTTCCATTTAAGCGGATACAGATTTTTTCTTTAATGCAGTTTGTTCTTCTTTGGAAGGCAGTTTCTTTTTATAAGATATAAAATAAGGTAATGCCACAAATAACATACCGCCTACTAAGTTTCCAAAGAAAACAAAAATAAAGTTTGGAAAATAATCAATCCAAGTTAAATGACCGGCAAAAATTGCAGCTGGGATGACAAACATATTGGCTACAACGTGTTGAAATCCAATTGCAACAAAAGTCATAACTGGGAACCAAATACCGATAATCTTTCCGATAAATTCTTTACTTCCCATACTGAGCCAAACAGCTAAACAAACGAGCCAATTACATCCGATTGCAGAAATGAAAGCTTGTAGTGGTGTATCTTGTAGTTTAGCTTGCGCAACAGAAACTGTTTTCGCTAAAAAAGCTCCCTCTGTTAATCCGACGATATGACCGAAAAAATAAGCAACGAATACAGCACCTATGAAGTTGCTAAACGTAACAATAACTAAATTTCGAATGAAGTGAAATAAGTCGATTTTTTTATGAAGCCACGCCATTGAAACGGTCATCATATTACCAGTTACTAACTCACCGCCTGCAAGAATAACGAGTATAAGACCGATAGGGAATACAGCGGCACCTAGAAAACTAGTAAATGATCCCCAAGCCTTTGGAATTGTTCCAATAACATGAATATCGAGTAAATACCCTAATGCTATGAAAGCACCGCCAAAAAAACCGAGAATTAGCATAGGGAGTAGTGATAAATGAGCTTTTTTTCTTCCAGAATTAGCAGCAAGTTCCGTAATTTCTTCTGGTGTAAATACAGACATGAATAATCTCTCCTTAATAAAATGATGAAATAAATAGATGGAACATTTTTAAGAATCTATGTATTATAAAAATATGTTATGACTTCTGTATAAATTTGTCAAAGTGAGCAGGGATGAAATAGGATATAACTAACGTTGTTCGTGTTGTCACATTCATGTAACAATAAGGCTTTAAAGTACGTCTAGAGGTGAGAACATGAATACGAATCATGTAAAAGAAGAACAGAAAAAATCAATTGTCAACATATCTATAATCAGTTTCATAAGTATAGTAATGATTTCTATAAGTTTGTATTTCTATGCGACAGAAATAGAACGAAAACTAGTAACAGTTACGTGGAATGAAATAGAAGCTTCTACAATTCCTAAAGAGTTTCATAATAAAAAAATATTGCAGTTTTCAGATGTGCATTTAGGGCCAGAATTCATACTGAAACAACTAGAAAATTTGGTGGAGAAGATGAATGCGTTACGTCCAGATGTAGTAGTTTTCACAGGGGATTTAATAGATAAGTTTGGATCGTATAAAGCCGAAAGAGAAGAAGCGAAAGGTATTTTACAAAAAATACATGCGCCCTTAGGGAAATATGCAGTGTTTGGGAATCATGATAGAGGCGGGGGAGGTAGTTTATTTTATAAAAAATATATGGAGGAAGCTGGTTTCACTGTGTTAGTAAATGAAGTGCAGAAAATTAAAGCGGAAAACGGCAAGTATATTACAATATCAGGTTTAGATGATTTTTTATTAGGGAAGCCACAAATAGATTCGACTTTAAAACATGTAAGACAAGAAGATTTCAATATGCTATTAGTACATGAGCCGGATGTTGTAGATAAAGTAACTCGTTACCCGGTTGATTTGCAACTGTCAGGACATAGTCACGGAGGACAAGTTCAAATTCCTTTTATAGGTCCGTTAATTACGACAAAACTAGCTGAGAGTCATGTTGAAGGTATGTATGAATTAGAAGGGAAGAACAAGCCATTATATTTATATGTAAATCGAGGGATTGGGACAACCCGAATGCCTGTTAGATTTTGGAGTGTACCTGAACTTTCAGTATTTGTGTTGAAGCAAAATAGTAACTAATGTATTCAATTCCGCATCATCATTCTCAACTTGATATTGATGAATGAGTGATGTTAATCGGTAGTAAATCACTTTTAAATCTCATAGATAGTTATATAAGAGATGGAAAAGAATCTCTTCATCATGTAGAAGTGAAAAAATAATTTGCATAAATAAAAACAACAATAGGTCATATAAAACCTATTGTTGTTTTTATTATTTTTGCAAGGGAATCGCATCGAAATATGTTCTATAATTACTAGAGAATTCAAAGTTGTTTTTTGCATCCCAATTAATAGACCAAGACATTAGACCGCGGAATGCAGGATAGCCACTCTCATTTGAAAGTTTATACTTTCCTCCGAAAGGAATTCCCTTAATGATATAATCTAAAGCTTTTTTCATTTCAGTTGGAGAAATATACCCACCACTTGGAGCAGCCGCTGGTGCTGCAGGAAGTCCAATCATGACTTGATCCGAACGAAGAGCTGGGAACATGTTATTTGCATTACCACCTATAGGAAAACCGTGTAAGAGCATATCTGCCATAGCGACCTCATAGTCTGCAGTACCTTGATTGTAGTTATTACCGTCCATTCCAATGCCACTGCCAGCGTTGTAGTGTTGAACGTGAATGTATGTTAGTTTGTCTTTCACTCCGTAAATAATCGGTAAATATGCACCCCAGATGCTTCCGTATGCGCTATAACCGCCTTGAACATAAGCTGTTTCAGGAGCCATGCTTAATAGAAAATCTGGACCATAATGATCTGAGATTGTTCGAATAGCCGAAATAAGATTTACGATTTGAGGAGTAGTTGGGTTTTTGAAATTAGTGTCATTTCCGTTTAAGTAAATACCTGATTCAAGGTCAATATCTATTCCATCAAAACCGTATTTATCGATTAGAGATTGTATGGAATTAATAAAGCGTTGCTTAGCGGCATTGTCAGGAAGTAAAACGACCCCATTTTGTCCACCGATTGAAAGAACTACTTTTTTTCCTTTACTCTTTAAATAAGAAATATCTGATTTGAACTCTGCATCTGTACCATACACAGGAGAAAATTCAACAGTGGAACGATCACCGCCAGTTTCACCGAAAGATACATTGATTACATCCCATTTTGGTGAAACTTCTCTTAATTTAATAATGCCAGTACCGTTATCAAAGTTATGCCAGTATCCAACGAGTAGTTTTGATCCTAAATTGTTTGCTGCTTGTGCTTGAAAGGGCGCTAGTGGTAGCAGTAAAAAAATGACTAACGTACAACAAATGAATTTGAACTTGTTTAACATATCAACACTCCTATACAAAAAGTTGTCTAGATGTATAATCTTGTTTATTTAATGATATCTGAAAATTCGTTCTTTTGTAAGGTGACTATAATTTTCTCAACAATTGTATATGGAAAATTATTAAACCTAATGTAATAATTTTTATAGGAGCTTGCATTACAATTGTTAAATTCAGAATATTTTGATATATTTTAAAGTGTAGGCCAAGGTTTTTCACATAATACTCTTACATAAAGTTGAACCAATCGGGCATTTACGGGCAGTAGGTTCCCGCCTAACTTCTTTGTTTCGGCTGAATTTTGAGGTGGGGGTCTTACTGCCCGTTAATGCGGGATAAATTTCAAAATTACGTTTGGAAGGGGATGTACAAGAATTGGATAAAAATCTTAAGAAAGACCTCAAAATACGCCACATTACAATGATCTCAATTGGCGGCGTAATAGGAGCTGGTTTGTTTGTTGGAAGTGGGGCAGTTGTGCATTCAGCAGGACCAGGTTCTATCGTTTCATATGCATTAGCAGGACTTCTAGTCGTTTTCGTTATGAGAATGCTTGGGGAAATGGCAGCTATTAACCCGACAAGTGGATCATTTGCAACATATGCAAGAGAAGCAATTGGTCCGTGGGCCGGTTATACAATTGGGTGGCTATATTGGTTTTTCTGGGTAATTGTTATTGCGATAGAAGCCACAGCGGGTGCTGGTATTATTCAGTACTGGATTCCAGAAATCCCGCTTTGGTTATTAAGCTTAATATTAACGATTTTATTAACATTGACGAATGTTTTTTCAGTGAAATCATTTGGAGAGTTTGAATATTGGTTTTCTTTTATTAAAGTAATAAGTATTGTTTTGTTCCTTTGTCTTGGACTAGCTGTTATTTTAGGATTTGTACCAGGAACGGAAGCACCTGGCACTTCGAACTTAGTGGGGCAAGGAGGATTTATGCCAAACGGTATAAGTTCGGTGCTACTTGGAATTACTGTCGTTATATTTTCATTTATGGGATCAGAGATTGTAGCGGTAGCAGCTGGTGAGTCTGCAGAACCTGTAAAAGCAGTAAAAACAGCAACAAATAGTGTAATTTGGCGTATTCTCGTATTTTTCATTGGATCTATCGCTGTAGTTGTTACACTTCTTCCGTGGAATTCAGCAAACATACTAAAAAGTCCGTTTGTAGCGGTTCTGGAACATATAGGGATACCAGCGGCAGCGCAAATTATGAATTTTATCGTTTTAACAGCTGTACTTTCTTGTTTAAATTCTGGTTTATATACGAACTCAAGAATGCTTTTTTCGATGGCAGAAAGAGGAGATGCTCCAAAGGCGTTCTTGAAATTGAACAGTAGTGGTGTTCCAGTTCGGGCCGTTTTATTCGGAACGTTCTTCGCTTATATTGGAGTTGTTTTTAGTTACATATCTCCAGATAAAGTCTTTTTATTTTTAGTGAATGCCTCTGGCGGGATTGCGTTACTCGTTTATCTCGTTATAGCTATTTCGCATTTAAAGATTCGTAAAAAAATGGGAAGGGTAGAACAACAAAATTTGAAAGTGAAAATGTGGTTTTTCCCGTATGTGACGTATGTTACAATTGCAGCTATTATAGCAGTTTTAATTGCGATGCTTGCCATTGAATCTTTACGTTCACAAGCACTTTTGACGATGCTTGTTACTGTTCTTATAATCATTTCTTATTTTATTTTTAATAGAAATAAAAATAGTACAGTGTTGAATACTAAAAGTAAGAATGAGGAATCTGTCCGATTTTAATTTCTTGTTTTCTAAGAAATGCTACATCCAACCATTGGTAGAAAAGAGTAATTACTATTGTCATAGTGAATATAAACTTTTTTCTTGACTTTTTATACGAAGGCGAGCAAAATGATAAAAAAGGAAGGGGGGATGACGATGGAAGAGTACGTATTAGAGCTGTATAACCTGTTATATACGACAGAATGGCAAGATATTGTTTCGTTTCTAGGAATCGTATTTTGCATGAAAATTGTAATTGTATATATGGAAGAGCAAGGTATGTTCTATTCCTTCTCATCCCCGTTCGATATGCAACGCGAGCCGTTGCTAAACTATGCCAAGGTAAATTACGAACAATTTCCTTTTGTAGTTTTCTTTATGATTCGATTTATTACAGCAATTGTAAAGAAAAAGGAAAGTGACGATGAAGAGTGCCACTCAACTTGTAATGTAGCGAATGTTTTTAGCTAAATACAAGGAGGAGATTTATATGTGGTTTCGATTTCTTATGATTGGTTTCTTTTCATTAACAGCAATTTCTTTAATGGGATATCAAGTGTCTGAAATTTTTCAAGCATATAGCGATACATTTTTTAACAAAAACTAATCGCATTGCTATTTGAATAATAAAGCGATAAAATCCTTCTTAAGAAGTTTTATTAAGAAGGATTTTTTCTTTTTCTTATCTTGCTGTGTCAAACTATTGTCACATTTACACTGTGAATAGTATGTTAAAATAGTGAGGTTACGTATACATATTTGAAGGAAGAGGGAGTGACCATTTTGGTGGATCAATCAACAAATCAGAAAAGCTATGCTCCTATTGTGATAACGCTTTCTGTAATTGTAAATGCGATTATTTTATTTTTGTTCTTTGGACCTGTTGGTTATGAAGGAGAAGTACATTTTGATGTAACTATTTTACCAATGTTAAACGCAATTTTTAATAGCTTTACGTTCGTATTCTTATTAGCAGCTTTATACTCTATTATTAAGAAGAACGTGAAAATGCACCGTGGTTTTATCCTAGCAGCATTTACGACGACGTTGCTATTTTGTGTTTCTTATTTATCGTATCATTACTTAGCGCCGGCAACACATTTTGGTGGCGAAGGATTCATTAAATATGTGTATTTCATCATTTTAATTACACATATTATCCTGGCAGCAATTATTGTACCACTTGCATTGTTTGCACTTGTATTTGGTTTTACAAATCAATTAACACGTCATCGTAAAATTGTACGTTGGACGATGCCGATCTGGTTATATGTAAGTTTATCTGGTGTTATTGTTTACTTAATGATCTCACCGTATTACCAATAAAAAATCTCAGCCTGAAGGCTGGGATTTTTTTGTTAGGCAAATATTTTTGTGAAATGAAAAAAATATGGTATACAAAAGTATAGTTGCTTTTCATATAGAAGGGATGGTAAAGGGATATGCAAAATTTTGTATTTCGTAATCCAACGAAACTTATTTTCGGTAAAGGTCAATTAGAACAGTTAAAAACTGAAATTCCACAGTTTGGTAAAAAAGTTCTTCTCGTATACGGGGGAGGCAGCATTAAAAGAAACGGTATTTATGATCATGTAATTTCTATTTTAAAGGAAATAAATGCAGAAGTATTTGAATTGACAGGTGTTGAACCGAATCCACGTGTATCAACTGTAAAGAAAGGGATTCAAATTTGTAAAGAGAATGGTGTTGAATTTATTTTAGCAGTTGGTGGAGGTAGTGTAATCGACTGTACGAAGGCAATTGCAGCTGGTAGTAAGTACGATGGAGATGTGTGGGATATTGTAACGAAAAAAACATTTGCCAGTGAGGCATTACCATTTGGTACTGTGCTTACTCTTGCGGCAACAGGATCTGAAATGAATGCTGGTTCTGTCATTACAAACTGGGAAACGAATGAAAAATATGGCTGGGGTAGCCCTGTTACTTTCCCGCAGTTTTCAATTTTAGATCCGGCCCATACTGCGTCTGTACCGAAAGATCAAACAATTTACGGTATGGTAGATATTATGTCGCACGTATTAGAACAATATTTCCATCATGGAACAAATACAGAATTACAAGATCGTTATTGTGAATCTGTTTTAAAAACAGTCATTGAGACAGCTCCTAAGCTTTTAAGTGATCTAGAAAATTATGAGCATAGAGAAACAATTTTATATTGCGGTACTATGGCGTTAAACGGTATTTTAGCGATGGGGGTAAAAGGGGACTGGGCAACTCATAATATTGAGCATGCAGTTTCTGCGGTTCATGACATACCGCATGGAGGCGGCTTAGCTATTCTATTCCCGAACTGGATGAAGCATGTTGTAGATGAAAATGTAAGTCGTTTTAAACAGTTTGCTATTCGTGTATTCGATATAAAAATAGATGGAAAGACTGATCGAGAAATTGCGTTAGAAGGAATTGAGGCGTTACGTCAATTTTGGACTTCAATTGAGGCACCAGTAACATTATCTGATTACGCTATTGGAGAAAATGAAATTGATGTAATGGCGGATAAAGCGATGGCTTATGGCGAATTTGGTAACTTTAAAAAATTAAATAAAGAAGATGTTTTAAGCATATATAAAGCTTCCTTATAAGTGAATTGAGTAAAGAAACCCATTTGATATCACAATCAAATGGGTCTCTTTTTTGTTGTTTATAATCGTTTGTGATTGTTTTTGGTTATTTATGAATGTTTATGGTTGACTTTTGTGATCGTTTTCATTATACTGTAATCAAAGAAGAGGTGAATAAAATGTTAACTCCTGAACGTCATCAAATGATATTGCAACTTGTAAAAGAGCAGAAGGTTGTTAAATTACAACAATTAGTGGAAAGAACAGAGAGCTCTGAATCAACAATTCGTCGTGATTTAGCGCAATTGGAGAAACAAAGGTTATTAAAAAGAGTTCACGGTGGTGCGGCTGTTTTAACAGGAAAAGGACAGGAGCCGACGATGGTTGAAAAATCATCCAAAAACATTCAAATAAAACAACAAATTGCGAAGTATGCGGCTAGCGTTGTGGAACAAGGTGATTGCATTTATTTAGATGCAGGAAGTACAACATTTGAAATGATTCCATTTTTAATAAATAAAGATGTTACTGTTGTTACGAATGGACTTATGCATATTGAAGCTTTAGTTGAAAATAATATTCGTGCCTATTTACTAGGCGGAATGATGAAGAGTAGGACGAAAGCTTTAATCGGTGCTATGGCACAGGAAAGCATGCAGAAGTATCGTTTTGATAAATGTTTTTTAGGGGCGAATGGTGTACATGAACAACTTGGTTTTACAACTCCAGATCCGGAAGAGGCGCTTTTAAAGCAAATGGCATTAACATTAGCAAATGAAGGATATTTCTTAATTGATGAAAGTAAGTTTTCGGAAGTTGCGTTTGCGAAAATTGCCAATGTTGAAGAGGCGAATATTATTACAAACCATTTAGAAATTGATTTAGAAAAATATAAAAGACAAACCAATGTAATTGAGGCTGATAAACAATGATCTATACAGTAACTTTAAACCCATCTATTGATTATGTAGTACAAGTTAATTCCTTAGAGTTAGGCGCAGTAAATCGAGCAGAAAAAGATATGAAGTTTCCTGGTGGGAAAGGGATTAATGTTTCTCGTGTTCTTCATCGTTTAGGTGTTGAAAATGTAGCGCTAGGATTTACTGGTGGATTTACCGGTCGATTTATTAAAGATGTATTACAGACGGAAGGTGTAATAACAAACTTCATCCAAGTAAATGAAGATACTCGAATTAATGTGAAAATAAAAGGGAAAGAAGAAACAGAATTAAATGGGCAAGGACCTAGTGTAACCAATGAACAATTTGAACAATTAATGAAACAAATTGAAAGTATGCAAAAGGGAGATTGTGTTGTACTAGCTGGAAGTGTACCAGCGTCTATTCCAACTACTTTTTATGAATCAATCGCAGCGTTCGGAGCTGAAAAAGGTATTCGTGTAGTAGTAGATGCGAGCGGAAGTGCCTTGCAGCATGTAGTTAAAAATAAACCATTTTTAATAAAGCCAAATCATCATGAACTTGGTGAGTTATTTGGAGTAGAGATTTCCACAGTAGATGATATTTTACCGTATGGAAGAAAATTAGTTGAACAAGGTGTAGAGCATGTTATCGTATCAATGGCTGGAGATGGAGCTTTATTATTTACGACAGAAGGTATATATGAAGCAACTGTTCCAAAAGGTGTTGTAATTAATTCGGTTGGGGCTGGAGATTCTCTCGTTGCGGGGTTTGTAGGTAAATATGAACAGACAAAAGATATTGAAAAGGCATTTCAATATGGCGTTGCTACAGGAAGTGCAACAGCATTTTCAGCTGATTTATGTGAAAAAGAAAAAGTAGAAGAATTATTGTCGCAAGTAATTGTAACTAAGCGATAGGGGGGAAGCAACGTATGAAAATTACAGATCTATTAAAAAGGGATACAGTTATTATGAATTTGACAGCTTCAAATAAAGAAGCTGTCATAGATGAATTAGTTGAGAAATTAAACGGCGCAAATCGTTTAAATAGTAAAGTGGAATTTAAAGAAGCTATTTTAAAGCGGGAGTCCCAAAGTACAACGGGCATTGGTGAAGGGATTGCGATACCTCATGCGAAAACAAAAGCTGTTAAGCAACCAGCGATTTGTTTTGGTAGAAGTGTAAGCGGTATCAACTATGAATCGCTTGACGGCCAGCCTGCGCATTTATTCTTTATGATTGCTGCGAGTGAAGGGGCGAATAATACGCATTTAGAAACGTTGTCGCGCCTATCTACATTATTAATGGATGAAGGGTTTCGTAAGCAATTATTAGAAGCAAAGGATGAAGAGGAACTTCTTCGTTTATTTGATGAAAAAGAAAATGAAAAAGAAGAAACTGACATTGAAGTTACAAAACCCGAAGGGAATGAACCGTACGTATTAGCAGTTACGGCTTGTCCAACTGGAATCGCTCACACATATATGGCTGCGGATAGTTTGAAAGCAAAAGCAGCAGAGCTAGGAATAGCAATTAAAGTTGAAACGAATGGATCAACAGGTATAAAAAATGGTTTAACGAAAGAGGATATTGAACGTGCAACGGCTATAATTGTTGCGGCAGATAAGCAGGTAGAAATGAACCGTTTTGCTGGGAAGCATGTTATTCAAGTGCCAGTCGCTGATGGGATTAGAAAAACGGAGACGCTTCTTAATCGAGCTGTAAAACAAGATGCACCAATCTTTAAAGGTGCAAAAGAAGATGGAAAGGCAGAAAATGCGGAGAAAGAAAAAGGATTAGGAATTTATAAGCATTTAATGAACGGCGTAAGTAATATGCTTCCATTCGTTGTTGGTGGTGGGATTTTAATTGCGCTAGCGTTTTCGTTTGGTGGTATAAAAGCAGAAGGTCCTTTAGCTGAATTGTTCATGTCTATTGGAGGAGGGGGAACAGGGGCATTTTTATTCCTTGTACCAATTTTAGCAGGATTTATTGCGAGTTCTATTGCTGATCGTCCTGGTTTTATGCCTGGTGTTGTCGGAGGATTTTTAGCGGCACATGCGAATGCTGGCTTTTTAGGTGGATTAATTGCTGGTTTCTTAGCTGGATATGTTGTCTTAGGGCTAAAAAGACTATTTTCAGGATTACCAGTACAGTTAGAAGGTATTAAACCTGTTTTGTTATATCCAGTCTTTGGATTATTGATTACAGGAGTTGTTATGCAAAAAGTAGTAATTCCGCCTGTAGTAGCATTGAATGAAATGTTAACAGGATGGTTAAATGGTTTGAACGGTACAAATGCTATATTACTAGGTCTTATTTTAGGTGCGATGATGGCAATTGATATGGGTGGTCCAATTAATAAAGCAGCATTTACATTTGGTATTGCTGCAATAGAAGCACAGAACTTTGGGGTGCACTCAGCGGTTATGGCTGGTGGTATGGTACCGCCGCTTGCAATTGCATTCGCGACTACATTCTTTAAATCGAAGTTTACAGAAGCGGAACGTAAGTCTGGTTTAACAAATTATATTATGGGAGCATCGTTTATTACAGAAGGTGCGATTCCATTTGCAGCTGCAGATCCGGTTCGAGTAATTGTCAGTTGTGTTGTCGGTTCAAGTATTGCGGGTGCATTATCTATGTTATTCCAAATTACATTACCGGCACCGCATGGTGGATTGTTTGTTATAGCATTAGTAAATAAACCAGTGTTATATATTTTCTCGATATTGATAGGGGCAGTTGTTTCTGCACTTATGATGGGGATTTGGAAAAAGGAAGTTAAATAATACGTGTAAAGGGAGTAGCTTTTATAAGTTGCTCCTTTTTATTACAAAAAAGGAGGTTAATAATTGGAGAATGATGAATTTTGGTAAAAGATGTAATGAAATATGGTTTTTTTGTAACAAAAAAGTAATACTGTAATTTTTTTTGGAAAAAAATTCTGGTGCTTGTATGTGGAAAATATATGAAAACTATTGGGAATTCTATTGGAAATGTAATTCATTAATATGGAAATTTATGTTACAACTCATTAATCGTATATTACGAATGGTTTGTAATTGTGTGTTTTCTAAAAATCTTAAAAATCCGTTGCTATAATGAAAATACGAAAACAAAGCAAATGGAGGCTATTCATGAAAAAATTATTAGGTATAGCAACGGCGGCAGTTTTTGGTCTTGGGATTTTTGCAGGTTCTGCGAAAGCGGAAACGATTGTAACAACAGACGTATTAAATGTTAGAGAAAACCCAACTGTAGAGTCAAAGCTTGTAGGTAAAATGTTAAGTGGAAATAAATTAGATGTTATAAATACAGAAAATGGATGGACAAAAATTAAAGTAAATGGTAAAGAAGCGTTTGTAAGTGCTGAATTTACAAAAAGTACATATTATGTAACGGCGGGCGTGTTAAATGTTCGTGCCGGAGCGAATACTGACTCTGAAATCCTTGGTAAACTAAATAAAGATGATGTAATTGAAACGACCAATCAAGTTCAAAATGAGTGGTTACAATTTGACTACAATGGAAAAGTTGGATATGTTCACGTGCCATTTTTAACAGGGACGGCACCTGTGGTTGAAAAGAAAGAAGTTGTAACGCAAGAAGAAGCGCCGGTAAGAGTGAATGCACCAGTTAAAAATAATAAAGTAGTTAAGAACAAAGAGTCTGTTAAGAATGTGGAATCAAGTAAACCTGTGGCAAAAGCAAAGCCAGCTGTACAGCAGGTTGCAAAATCTAAGGGAACAAGTGCACCTGCTGGTGGACGTGAAATAACAGTAGAAGCGACAGCGTATACAGCGCATCCAAGTGAGAATGGTACGTATGGTGGTCGTGTATTAACTGCAATGGGGCATGATTTGACAGCTAATCCAAATATGAAAGTAATTGCTGTTGATCCTAAAGTAATTCCGCTTGGATCAAAAGTATGGGTAGAAGGATATGGAGAAGCGATTGCTGGAGATACTGGTGGTGCGATTAAAGGAAATCGTATTGATGTTTTAGTTGGCTCAGATGGTAGTGCTAATAGCTGGGGGCGCAAATCTGTAAAAGTGAAAGTTATAGAGTAGTATATATGTATTAATATAAAAGGCGGTTGCTTGAAAGTATGTAAGCAACCGCCTTTTATGGATTATTGAAAAGGATAAATAGTTTTACCTGTAATAATTTTATATGCGCTGCAAAATTGATTTTGTATATACTCTGTATTTTTATTTTCTGTATGTAATGTTGTTTCTTGGAGAGTAGAATGAAAAGAACGTAGCAAACAATTTAAGGCGAAGTACAATTCTTCTTGTGAACAATTTTGTTCTTTTGTAGCAGTAGCTAAAATGAGGTCTTTTGTCAAAGATGAAAAATTGATAGTGGATTGTTTCATAGTTAACTCATCCTCTCGAAGGTATTTTTAATCATGTATATGCGGAATTGGACAAACTATGTTCTTTTTTATTTGTAATTTCATGTACCGTAATGAAAGAACTTGCAAACATGCCGTTAAAATTGGTAAGATTGGATATAATCAATAGATGGAGTACATTACATAAAGAGAGTTGAATGATATGGGAGAAGTGCAACGTGAAAAAGTTGCTGTCATCATTGGACCAACTGCTGTTGGGAAGACGAAGTTAAGTATTGATCTTGCTAAAGCGTTGAACGGTGAAATTATAAGTGGAGATTCCATGCAGATTTATCGTACGATGGATATTGGAACTGCAAAGGTGACGAAAGAAGAGATGGATGGAATTCCACATTATATGGTCGATATAAAAAATCCGGAAGAATCATTTTCAGTTGCCGAGTTTCAAGAACGTGTTCGTAAGCATATTCGAGAGATTACAGAGCGTGGTAAATTACCAATTATCGTTGGTGGAACTGGTCTGTATATACAGTCTGTTTTATTCGATTATCAGTTTACGGATGATGCTGGTGATGCTATATACCGAGAACAAATGGAAAAGTTAGCATTAGAACGTGGTGTGGAATATGTATATAAGAAATTACAAGAAGTAGACCCAGAAAGCGCTGAGCGTATTCATGCAAATAATGTGCGTCGTGTCATTAGAGCGTTAGAAATTTTTCACACGTCGGGTGAAAAAATGAGTGATCAACTTGAAAAACAAGAAAACGAGTTATTATACGATGTTTCCTTAATTGGCTTGACAATGGATCGTGAAATGCTATACGATCGCATTAACTTACGAGTTGATATAATGATGGACCAAGGTTTATTAGAAGAAGTAGAAGGATTGTATAATAGAGGGATACGAGATTGTCAATCTATTCAAGCGATTGGGTATAAAGAGATATATGATTATTTTGAGGATCGTGTCTCTTTAGAAGAAGCGGTATCACAATTAAAGACGAATTCACGTCGTTATGCAAAACGTCAATTAACGTGGTTCCGTAATAAGATGGATGTCACATGGTTTGATGTTACAGACGGTGAAAAAACGTCAGAAATTTTACGATACATAGAAGGAAAGCTACAACTAAAGTCGAATAATAGTAAGTAGAGAAAAAGAGGAGGATTCGACATGAAGCAATCAATCAATATTCAAGATCAGTTTTTAAATCAACTCCGTAAAGAGAATACGTTTGTTACGCTGTACTTATTAAATGGTTTCCAGCTTCGTGGATTAATTAAAGGATTTGATAATTTTACAGTCCTACTGGAAACAGAAGGTAAGCAACAGCTTATTTATAAACATGCAATTTCTACATTCGTACCACAAAAAAATGTTTCAATTGAATTAGAGTAGTAATGAATTATTGTACATAACAAAAAAAGAGCGAGTTTCTCGCTCTTTTTTTATTTGTTATAAAAAATAAATAGTGAAATTTAAGCGATTCTAAATACAGTTAGACGAATATTAGTGTTTCCTGTTGCAGGGATCGTAATCTCATTAAGAGTGGATTGGACAGAAATGTTCGCGCCGGCAGTTAACGTTTCGATCGTAGTGAATGAAAGTGAGTCGCCTATTAGATTTGAAGAGAAGTTGTCAGTTGCGACTGCTCCATTTATTGAAATTCCTACTCCGAGTGGTGCACATCCTGGTGCAGTTGTAGAGATGGATACGCTAATGACATAAATACCACCGTTGATAACAGTAACTGTATCTGTGCCGTTGAAGATAATGTTGTTTACGTTAATTGCAGTATTAAAAATGAAGTTGTTAAATTGGAGTACTGTTTGTTGAATGTTGTTTGTTACAACAATTGTTGCTACAGGGAAGCTAGGTCCAGAAGGCCCAGTAGGTCCGGTAACTCCTATACCAGTAGCACCCGTTGGCCCTTGAACACCTTGAGGTCCAGTAGCGCCGGTAGCACCAGCCGGTCCTTGAGCACCTTGAGGTCCAGTAGCGCCGGTAGCACCAGCCGGTCCTTGAGCACCTTGAGGTCCAGTGGCACCAGTAGCACCAGAAGGCCCTTGAATACCTTGAGGTCCAGTAGCACCTGTATTACCTTGAGGTCCCTGAGGTCCAGTAGGTCCAGGAGGCCCACCAGAAGGCCCAGTAGGTCCGGTAACTCCTATACCAGTAGCACCCATTGGTCCTTGAACACCTTGAGGTCCAGTGGCACCAGTAGCACCCGCCGGTCCTTGAGCACCCTGAGGTCCAGTAGCACCCGCTGGTCCTTGAGCGCCTTGAGGTCCAGTAGCGCCAGTAGCACCCGTGTTACCTTGAACACCTTGAGGTCCGGTAGCGCCAGTAGCACCCGCCGGTCCTTGAGCACCCTGAGGTCCAGTAGCGCCAGTAGTACCTGCTGGCCCTTGAATACCTTGAGGTCCAGTGGCACCAGTAGCGCCAGTAGCACCAGCCGGTCCTTGAATACCTTGAGGTCCAGTGGCACCAGTAGCACCAGTAGCACCTGCTGGTCCTTGAGCACCTTGAGGTCCAGTAGCACCGGTAGCGCCTGCTGGTCCTTGAACGCCTTGAGGTCCAGTAGCACCGGTAGCACCTGCTGGTCCTTGAGGTCCAGTAGCGCCAGTAGTACCTGCTGGCCCTTGAATACCTTGAGGTCCAGTGGCACCAGTAGCACCAGTAGCACCTGCTGGTCCTTGAGCACCTTGAGGTCCAGTAGCACCGGTAGCGCCTGCTGGTCCTTGAACGCCTTGAGGTCCAGTAGCACCGGTAGCACCTGCTGGTCCTTGAGGTCCAGTAGCGCCAGTAGTACCTGCTGGCCCTTGAATACCTTGAGGTCCAGTGGCACCAGTAGCACCAGTAGCACCTGCTGGTCCTTGAGCACCTTGAGGTCCAGTAGCACCGGTAGCGCCTGCTGGTCCTTGAACGCCTTGAGGTCCAGTAGCGCCTGCTGGTCCTTGAACGCCTTGAGGTCCAGTAGCACCTGCTGGTCCTTGAGCACCTTGAGGTCCAGTAGCGCCAGTAGCACCTGCTGGTCCTTGAACACCTTGAGGTCCAGTAGCACCGGTAGCACCCGCCGGCCCTTGAATACCTTGAGGTCCAGTAGCACCTGCTGGTCCTTGAATACCTTGAGGTCCAGTGGCACCAGTAGCACCAGCAGGTCCTTGAGCACCTTGAGGGCCAGTAGCACCGGTAGCGCCCGTGTTACCTTGAACACCTTGAGGTCCAGTGGCACCAGTAGCACCTGCTGGTCCTTGAATACCTTGAGGTCCAGTGGCACCAGTAGCACCTGCTGGTCCTTGAGCACCCTGAGGGCCAGTAGCACCGGTAGCGCCTGCTGGTCCTTGAACACCTTGAGGTCCAGTGGCACCAGTAGCACCCGTGTTACCTTGAACACCCTGAGGTCCAGTGGCACCAGTAGCACCTGCTGGTCCTTGAACACCTTGAGGTCCAGTAGCGCCCGTGTTACCTTGAGCACCCTGAGGTCCAGTGGCACCAGTAGCGCCCGTGTTACCTTGAACGCCTTGAGGTCCAGTAGCACCTGCTGGTCCTTGAATACCTTGAGGTCCAGTGGCACCAGTAGCACCAGCAGGTCCTTGAGCACCCTGAGGGCCAGTAGCACCGGTAGCGCCCGTGTTACCTTGAACACCTTGAGGTCCAGTGGCACCAGTAGCACCTGCTGGTCCTTGAATACCTTGAGGTCCAGTGGCACCAGTAGCACCTGCTGGTCCTTGAGCACCCTGAGGGCCAGTAGCACCGGTAGCGCCTGCTGGTCCTTGAACACCTTGAGGTCCAGTGGCACCAGTAGCACCCGTGTTACCTTGAACACCCTGAGGTCCAGTGGCACCAGTAGCACCTGCTGGTCCTTGAACACCTTGAGGTCCAGTAGCGCCCGTGTTACCTTGAGCACCCTGAGGTCCAGTGGCACCAGTAGCGCCCGTGTTACCTTGAACGCCTTGAGGTCCAGTAGCACCCGTGTTACCTTGAGCGCCTTGAGGTCCAGTGGCACCAGTAGCACCTGCTGGTCCTTGAACACCTTGAGGTCCAGTAGCGCCAGTAGTACCTGCTGGCCCTTGAATACCTTGAGGTCCAGTGGCACCAGTAGCACCAGTAGCACCTGCTGGTCCTTGAGCACCTTGAGGTCCAGTGGCACCGGTAGCACCTGCTGGTCCTTGAGCACCTTGAGGTCCAGTGGCACCGGTAGCACCTGCTGGCCCTTGAACACCTTGAGGTCCAGTAGCACCGGTAGCACCTGCTGGTCCTTGAACACCTTGAGGTCCAGTAGCACCGGTAGCACCTGCTGGTCCTTGAACACCTTGAGGTCCAGTAGCGCCCGTGTTACCTTGAACACCTTGAGGTCCAGTGGCACCAGTAGCACCCGTGTTACCTTGAACACCCTGAGGTCCAGTAGCGCCCGTGTTACCTTGAGCACCCTGAGGTCCAGTGGCACCAGTAGCACCCGTGTTACCTTGAACACCCTGAGGTCCAGTGGCACCAGTAGCACCAGCTGGTCCTTGAACACCTTGAGGTCCAGTAGCGCCCGTGTTACCTTGAGCACCCTGAGGTCCAGTGGCACCAGTAGCACCAGCTGGTCCTTGAACACCTTGAGGTCCAGTAGCGCCCGTGTTACCTTGAGCACCCTGAGGTCCAGTGGCACCAGTAGCACCAGCCGGCCCTTGAGCACCTTGAGGTCCAGTGGCACCAGTAGCGCCCGTGTTACCTTGAACGCCTTGAGGTCCAGTAGCACCCGTGTTACCTTGAGCACCCTGAGGTCCAGTGGCACCAGTAGCACCCGTGTTACCTTGAGCACCCTGAGGTCCAGTGGCGCCAGTAGCACCCGTGTTACCTTGAGCACCCTGAGGTCCAGTGGCACCAGTAGCACCCGTGTTACCTTGAGCACCTTGAGGTCCAGTGGCACCAGTAGCACCCGTGTTACCTTGAGCACCCTGAGGTCCAGTGGCACCAGTAGCGCCCGTGTTACCTTGAGCACCTTGAGGTCCAGTGGCACCAGTAGCACCGGTGTTACCTTGAGCACCTTGAGGTCCAGTGGCGCCGGTAGCACCAGCTGGCCCAGTAGGTCCAGTAGGTCCTTGAATGAATGAAGCAGAATTAACTAAAGCGGTTTGTAATGCTGCTATTAATTTAAGAAGCTCTTGAAGTGTGCAAGGGTCAATTCGGAATAGTTTTGTAATGGATAGTAAATAATTAATTAGATTTTGAAGCTCGATAAATACAGCACTTGCTACGAAAGTTGGGTTTTTTAATATAGTTATTAAGTTTTTAATAATAGCTAATCCTTGTGCTTTCAGGGAGGAAGCAGCGTCTAGTGAACAAATAAATTTACTTAGTAGGTTCAATGTATCGATTAGATCTTCAATATTTTGGGGAGATGGATTTGCGAAAAGTTTTGGGATTATTTTTGTTAAATCAATAATGATTGCGCGAAATGTTCTAAGTTGTGCCTTAGTAACTGGGATTGATGGAGTATTCGGGATTCGTCCAGCGCTACTTGGAAAGCATGGTTTGGAGAATTTGTTTTGACTGTCGTCATAACGAGACATTAAATCTCTCCTTTCTAATGAGAATGTGAATGAAACTCATCATAGTAGATGCAAAAATTAGTTAAATGGTCATAGTAAAATCGTTTGTTTGAAGAAAAAATGGAAAAAACGCCTTATGATAAGGCGTTTTTTCCATTTTCTGCGTATTGATAATATCGTTTTAGTGAAATTTTTGATTTGAACCCAGCTAGCTTTATAATTTCTGACTCCGGAGTCTCTTTTTTTATTAAATTTAAAATATAGGTGTTGCGAAAGTGTTGTCCTGAGATTCCTTTGCGTAAATTAGCTCTAGATACTTCAAGGCGAATCATTTTTTGGATAGCGATTTCTGTTAATCCTTTTGGTGCATCATTTTCGTATACCCATCTGTAAGTTCCTCGATTAAAATCGAATGCGACAAATAATGGATCATTACTATGGTATTTTGGACGAACGGGTTCAGGGATGCTTTTGTAATAGGTATATAGTTGTTTTTTGTCTTCGCTGGTTAATGAAATTGTTCTTTCTACCCCTGCGGTTGCTGGGATAGATAATGTGTTCGTTTCAAAGTGGACGTGATGCATAGTTAATGCTGTAAGTTCCTGTAAGGATAATCCATAGTCAATTAGTAAATTTAAAATAGCGATATTACGATCCATCAATAAAGGGCGTACAGGACGCTGTTTTTCTGAAAGTCCTTCTAATGAAGTAACTATATGTTTTAATCTTTTTTCTTCATCAGATGAAATGAAATCTTCATTGCGAAGTGTGCGATCTGGTTGAATAGAAATTTCCATGTTCTTTAATGGATTAGGGATGTTTAGAAAGTGATGCATTCTATTTAATACAATAAATACACGGTGCATCGTTTTCTCTGAGTAATGTCGATTCTTTTTTAAATCGGAAAAGTAATCTTCGTAGTCTTTTGTACAAAGTGTAGCCCATATATTACTGGAAGGGAGCTTTTTGTTTTTTTCTAACCAATGTCCGAAATCTTCAATGTCATAAACGTAACGTTTAATGGTTGAAGGTTTTCGGCCTTTATTCAATAAAAAAATAGAAAAGGCTTGTATTGTATCATGGAATTCCGTTGTCTCCATAGTCCCACCACCTTCATTATTTCTTATATTATAGCAAACTTTTCTGAAAATAGTCATTTGCAAGGGAGACAAGAATAATAATATTTGGTGAGTGGATAAAATGAGGTGATTGAATGGAACAATCGATGCGAAAGAAAAATAATAATCAAATTAACATTGTGTTAAATCATCGAAAGAAAATTTCTTTACCGGCCGCAGAAAATAAAACAGTAATTTCAAGTGAAACTACTACGAAACATGAGATGTTGCAAAGAATAGAAGAAGAGATGGGAAAGCTCGTTGGGATGGATGATATAAAAAAGATAATAAAAGAAATATATGCTTGGATTTATGTAAATAAAAAACGACAAGAAATAGGATTGAAGTCTGAGAAGCAAGTGCTTCATATGTTGTTTAAAGGAAATCCAGGTACAGGGAAGACAACTGTTGCTAGAATGATAGGGAAATTATTGTTTGAGATGAATATTCTATCAAAAGGGCATTTAGTTGAAGCGGAACGTGCGGATCTTGTAGGAGAGTACATCGGTCATACAGCTCAAAAAACAAGAGATTTAATAAAAAAAGCAATGGGGGGAATTTTGTTTATTGATGAGGCGTATTCATTGGCCCGAGGGGGAGAAAAAGATTTCGGGAAAGAGGCAATTGACACGCTTGTAAAACATATGGAAGATAAACAACACGGTTTTGTATTGATTTTAGCCGGATATTCAAGAGAGATGAATCACTTTCTTTCATTGAATCCAGGATTGCAATCCCGTTTTCCGTTTATAATTGAATTCGCGGATTACTCAGTAAATCAGCTGTTAGAAATAGGGAAGCGGATGTATGAAGAACGTGAATATCAGTTATCGAAAGAGGCTGAATGGAAATTTAGAGATCATTTACATGCTGTAAAGTACTCATCGCAAATTACATCCTTTAGTAATGGGCGGTATGTCCGGAATATTGTTGAAAAATCGATTCGTACACAAGCTATGCGGTTGTTGCAAGAGGATGCGTATGATAAATATGATTTGATTGGAATATCAAGTAGTGATTTGATGCTTGAAGAGGAGACGCACAGTACATAAGTTGTGCGTCTGTTTTTTCTATATAAGTGCTTTTATTATTTTTTTTCTTTTCCTTGATAAGATTTATGGAAGCGTTCCATTTTAGCACTTTTTTCGTGTGCGGAATGAAGGTCGTGTCCAAATTGGCCTACTGAGCTTTTTTGAGCCCCTTTATTAACGTGGTTTGTCATTTGTATTCACCTCGCTTTGAGGATTAGTATAAACATTATGTAAAGAAAAACTCATTAGAAAAGAAAAACCTCTTTACGATTTGTAAAGAGGTTGGATTGCTATTTATGCATTGAACGTTCGTTTGTGTCGATGCGTCTATGCGGTAAATGCCATTTGTAATGAATAGAAACCATGCGGAAGCAAACAATTAAAATGAATAAGGTGTATAAAGCCCAATCGCTAACAATAATTTGAGCGCCGATTAAGAAACCGGCTAGAATCGTCCAAAAAGCATATACTTCAGCTCGAAGAACGAGAGGCTTTCTACGGGCTAAAAGATCGCGGATGATACCGCCGCCAATGCCAGTTAGAACAGCTGCTACGATCGTAGCGCTAATAGGTAAATTTAGTTTTTGAGCGTATAATGCTCCTTGCACGGCAAATGCTGATAAGCCGATAGCATCAGTGATATTTTCCCACTTTTTCCAGTGTCTAATTAATTTATTTGGAAAAAGAAAAATAATCGTCATTGATAAAAGTGCGATTTGAAATAACATGTCTTGTTGCCAAAACGCGACAATCGGATAACCAATTAATAAATTACGAAGGGCACCTCCCCCAAATGCGGTTGCCATTCCTAAAATATACACCCCGAAAATATCATAATCCTCTTCCATTGCAACAATGGCTCCGCTTAGTGCGAAAGCAATTGTGCCTATGATGCTAAAAATCTCCCATGCCATGAATTTTCTCCCCCGCTAACTAGATGAAATGTGCTTCCTCTGCTATTATATTAGAAGGTTTAAATTTCGAAAAGGATGAGTGAACATATTTGATGGAAGAAAAAGAAAAAGTCATATTAGTGGGCTGTCAATTGCCGCAAGATGATGATGAAAAGTTTATGCATTCCATGAAAGAGCTTGCATCGCTAGCGAAGACTGCACGAGCAGAATTGTTAGTGTCTACAACGCAAAAACGACCGAAGTTTCATCCGGCGACTTATATCGGTAAAGGTAAATTAGAAGAGCTTACCATGTTAACTGAAGAATTAGAACCGGATGTTATCGTATTTAATAACGAATTAACACCGAGTCAAATTCGGAATTTATCCTCAGTATTAGATGCGAGGGTAATTGATCGAACGCAACTCATATTAGATATTTTTGCGCAACGTGCGAAGTCGAGAGAAGGGAAGCTTCAAGTAGAATTAGCTCAGTTGCAATATACAATGCCGCGTCTTATGGGACAAGGATTGTCTTTATCACGTCTTGGTGGTGGTATTGGAACGAGAGGGCCGGGTGAAACGAAGCTTGAGACGGACCGTCGTCATATTCGATCACGCATTGATGAAATAAAGAAACAACTTGCGGTTGTTGTGGAACATCGAAAAAGATATCGTGAGAGAAGAAAAGATAATAAAGTATTTCAAGTTTCGTTAATAGGATATACGAATGCGGGAAAATCTACACTGTTTAATAGATTAACGGAAGCCGATACATTTGAAGAAAACTTGTTGTTTGCAACACTAGACCCGACAACAAGGAAGATGCCGCTACCTTCTGGTTATACAGTATTACTAACTGATACAGTTGGTTTTATACAAGATTTACCTACGTCATTAATTGCTGCATTCCGTTCGACGTTAGAAGAAGCTGGTGAAGCGGATGTTATTTTACATGTTGTGGATTCTGCAGATCCTAATTATGTAGGGCATGAGAAAACAGTAAAACAATTATTGTCAGAACTCGAAATTAATCATATTCCTATTATTACGTTATATAATAAAAAAGATGAATTACATCAAAACTTTATTCCGTTTCCGAAAAATGACTTCTTAATGACTAGTGCTTTTGAAGAAAAGGATCTATTACATATAAAAGAAGCGATAGAAACGAAAATGAAGGAAGAAATGAATCGTTATCAAGTGGAGATTCCTCCGAGTGAAGGTAAGTTGTTAACGTTACTAAAGACGGAGACGCTATTAACGAAGATGGAGTTTTTGGAAGATAAATTTGTATATGATTGCGCAGGGTATATTTTTGCTCATTCATCACTTAATGTGCAATTAAAGAGATTTTTAGTGGAAGAAGGAGAAAATAAAAATGTTTGATCGTTTGAAAAATGGAGAAAAGATTGCTCCGATTGTAAAAGAAGTAGAGAGCCAAATTACAGAAGTACATAAACGTGCGGATGAAGTAATTGAAAGTAATCAGTTTCGTGTATTAGAAAGTTTTCGTAAACATAAAATTAGTGATTCACATTTTATTCCGACGACCGGTTACGGTTATGACGATATTGGTCGTGATACGCTAGAAAAAGTGTATGCAGATGTATTTGGAGCGGAAGCTGGCCTAGTTCGTCCGCAAATCATTTCAGGTACTCACGCTATTTCTACAGCGTTATTTGGTATTTTACGTCCAGGAGATGAGTTATTGTACATCACTGGCAAGCCATATGATACGTTAGAAGAAATCGTTGGTGTACGCGGAAAAGGTGTAGGTTCATTTAAAGAATATAATATTGGTTATAATGCAGTTCCGCTTACTGAAGAGGGGCTTGTTGATTTAGGAGCTGTTGCGGCTGCCATTCATAGTAATACGAAAATGATCGGTATTCAGCGCTCAAAAGGTTATGCTACTCGTCCGTCTTTTACTATTTCTCAAATTAAAGAAATGATAGCGTTTGTTAAAGAAATTAAACCGGATGTTGTCGTGTTTGTAGATAACTGTTATGGCGAGTTTATTGAAGAACAAGAGCCATGCCATGTTGGTGCAGATTTAATGGCGGGTTCGCTTATTAAAAACCCGGGCGGGGGAATTGTTAAAACTGGTGGTTATATTGTTGGTAAAGAACAGTATGTTGAAGCGTGTGCCTATCGTTTAACATCTCCAGGAATCGGTGCGGAAGCAGGAGCATCTTTATATAGTCTGCAAGAAATGTATCAAGGTTTCTTCTTAGCGCCGCACGTAGCGGGACAAGCGCTAAAAGGTGCGATTTTTACAGCTGCATTTTTAGAGAAGTTAGGAATGAATACATCACCAGCATGGAATGCACCAAGAACAGATTTAATTCAGTCTGTTCAATTTGATGATAAAGATCGTATGATAGCGTTCTGCCAAGCGATTCAATATGCATCTCCGATTAATTCCCACTTCACTCCGTATGCGAACTATATGCCAGGTTATGAAGATGATGTCATTATGGCTGCGGGAACGTTTATTCAAGGTGCGAGTATTGAATTATCAGCTGATGGTCCGATTCGTCCGCCTTATGTTGCTTACGTACAAGGTGGATTAACTTATTCGCATGTGAAGATTGCAATTTGTTCTGCAATTGATGCATTAATTGAAAAAGAATTATTAACAATTTCTTAAAGGGAAGCTGTCGATTTCGACAGCTTTTTTCGCGTGAAAGTAAGGATTTATTTCATTAGAAAAAAGAATGAAAAAATTTTTTAAAAAATCATGTAAGAAAAGCTAACATCTATTGACACTAAACATAACATGGTATAAAATGAGAAGCAGTTAAGGCGAAGGAGGAACTGAAACAATGAAAGAAGATAGACGTTCTGCCCCGCTGTTTCCTATTGGTATTGTTATGGATTTAACACAATTATCTGCACGTCAAATTCGCTACTATGAAGAGCATAATCTTGTTTCTCCAACCCGTACAAAGGGGAATCGTAGATTATTTTCATTTAACGATGTAGATAAGTTGTTAGAGATTAAAGATTTATTAGATCAAGGCTTGAATATGGCTGGTATTAAACAAGTGTTACTAATGAAAGAAAATCAAACAGAAGCAGTGAAAGTAAAAGAAGAAACGAAAGAAATTTCAAAAACTGAGCTTCGCAAAATACTTCGAGACGAACTACAACATACAGGTAGATTTAATCGAACTTCATTGCGACAAGGTGATATTTCAAGGTTTTTTCACTAAAGAGAACTGATTCTGAAGGTGTTTAGAGGGACTAAGGAGGAATTTATAATGGCTAGGTACACAAAAGAAGATATTTTCCGTTTGGCGAAAGAAGAGAATGTAAAGTATATCCGATTACAATTTACGGACCTTTTAGGAGTAATTAAAAACGTAGAAATTCCAGTGAGCCAATTAACAAAAGCTCTTGATAACAAAATGATGTTTGATGGATCTTCTATTGAAGGTTTCGTACGTATTGAAGAATCTGATATGTACTTATATCCAGATTTAGATACTTGGGTAATTTTCCCTTGGACAGCTGAAAAAGGTAAAGTAGCTCGATTAATCTGTGATATTTACAATGCAGACGGCACTCCATTTGATGGTGATCCACGTAACAACTTAAAGCGTGTGTTAAAAGAAATGGAAGCATTAGGATTCTCAGATTTCAATCTTGGACCAGAGCCAGAATTCTTCCTATTCAAAGTAGATGAAAAAGGAAATCCGACATTAGAATTAAACGATAACGGTGGATACTTCGACCTTGCGCCGATGGATCTAGGGGAAAACTGTCGTCGTGATATCGTTCTTGAACTTGAAGAAATGGGCTTTGAAATTGAAGCGTCTCACCATGAAGTTGCTCCAGGGCAACACGAAATTGACTTCAAATATGCAAATGCAATTCGCTCATGTGATGACATTCAAACATTCAAACTTGTTGTAAAAACCATTGCTCGTAAACACGGTTTACACGCAACATTTATGCCAAAACCATTATACGGTGTGAACGGTTCAGGTATGCACTGTAACTTATCACTATTCAAAAATGGTGAGAACGTATTCTTCGATCAAAACGGTGACTTACAATTAAGTGATGATGCTCGTCACTTCATCGCAGGTATTTTAAAACACGCACCAGCATTTACAGCGGTAGCAAACCCAACTGTAAACTCTTACAAGCGTTTAGTACCTGGATACGAAGCTCCTTGTTACGTAGCATGGTCTGCACAAAACCGTAGTCCATTAGTACGTATCCCTGCATCTCGTGGTATTAGTACACGCGTAGAAGTACGTAGTGTTGACCCAGCTGCAAACCCATATTTAGTAATGGCTACATTATTAGCTGCAGGTCTTGATGGAATTAAAAACAAATTAACTCCACCAGCTGCAGTAGACCGTAACATCTACGTAATGACAAAAGAAGAGCGCGAAGAAGCAGGTATCGTTGACTTACCAGCAACATTAGCACAAGCTCTAGTTACATTACAATCTAACGAAGTAATTAGTAAGGCATTAGGAGATCACTTACTTGAGCACTTCATCGAAGCGAAAGAAATTGAGTGGGATATCTTCCGTACACAAGTTCACCAATGGGAACGCGATCAATATATGTCTCTATACTAAGAGGCTTGAACCCTTGATACGACTGGTATCAAGGGTTTTTTATTTACCTCTCGTCACAACGTTATGTGGTTGCAAAATGAAAAACAGCCACAAAAAACACCAAAAAAAATTCTACTCTAAAACATTACTCATATACTTTTCAAATTCAGAAATAGAGTCTTTATTGATTTTATCACTAATATGTGAATAGACATTGGATGTCATTTCGATACTTTTATGACCTAATCGTTCTTGTATATATTTTAAGTTAGCGCCTGATTCTAATAACAAAACAGCATGCGTATGTCTAAGAGAATGGATATCAAGACTAGGTATGTTAACCTTTTTCAAAATTCTTGAAAAGGCATTAAATATTGAGATATCTATGTTACCTTTAGCTTTTTTATATTCTTGTTGCAATGAGTTAACATTTTGATTGAATGAAATTAGACTTCCAGTTGGAGAATTAACCTGTTCATTAAGTGCTGTCACAATACTGTAGATATTTTTATATTCTTCATATACATCTTTGTATAAATCAGGATGCTTTTTTACAGCTTCTGATACTGATTTTAATTGTTGACCCATCTCATTATAAATAATGTCCGCTCGTTTAATCATTGGATCAGCTTCTGTCTTCTTAGACATTAGTTCTGTATTAAAATCTTTTTGATTTTTTATCGCATTAGACCATGTATCAGAATAACCAAATAAGACTAATGTGGAATACATCTCAAATGAGCCAATATCATTATAAAAATTAGTAGCTGCCATTAAATATTCACTTTCTTTTTTCTTTTCCTCAGCGATTTTTTTTATGTTCATTTTCAATGTTCATTGATACGAAAATAATAACAACTAGTATTACAAGTGAAACAATCGATATTCCAAAAGTTATAGCGGATTTCATGAAAATAGGTTTTTTCCTCTTTTTATTAATGAACCCAATAATTAAAAATGTTAATGATGCAAACAGTGCAATTATACTGAACCAAGCAAGCGTTCCACCGACAGCTTGACCTAGAACATAGGCCATTCCATATTCAGCGTCTCCAAATTTAATACTATTATAGATCCCACGAATAAAGAGCATAGCTAGTATTCCTATACTAACTAAAATAAACATTTTATTAGATATTTTCATTCTTGATCCTCCGACGATATAAAATGTAGGAGTAATAAACGGAAAAGATTCTAATGGAGAACCTTATTTTGTAAGCTCAGTTTTATTCAAAAGATCAGGTGAGTTGAATCTTAACGCAGGAATGAATGGTAATGTAACTGTTAAAGTTGGTATAGGTATAAATCATTATGCGCAAGGTGGGTCGTATTGGGTAGAAGCTACTGGTGGTATTGGATTAAAAGGGGGAAATAAAAACGTATTGATAGACAGTCGAACAGCTATTGTTTTCAGCATAAAAGATAAGAATATGCTTGATCTAGTAGACTACAATGGAGATACGGATTTACGGTTCCAAACATTAACACTTAGAAATGGAGCATCTAGCTATGCGGGTAAATTACAGGTTAAATCCGGTGCAGGTACTTCTTTTTCGCCTGTAGTGGCATGCAATTTTGAAACATCATCGCAACGTAAGTATAAAACAAACATTCGAGATGTACAGTTTAGCGCTTTAGAAAAAATTATGGCGTTAAATATTCAACAATACAATTTGAAAACGGATATGGAACAACTATATGAAATGCGAATGAATCGTCAAGATAACGAACTGGTACTTACTACTCATGATATTCAAACTCGATACGGTTGGATTGCAGATGATGAAAGTAATCCGGAATGTTTTGTTACAAAAGAAAAAATGCAGCTGAAATATATTCTTCAATAGCGCTTCAAATAAAAGCATTCCAAGAAGAAAAACATGCTAAAGATGCTGAAATCGAAGAGTTAAAAGAAGAGAATAAACAAATGAACCGTAGAATTGCAGTGTTAGAACAATTGTTAGCTCAAAATTTAATTGATAAGAAACCAAAGCAGCTATAAGCTGTTTTTTATTTTGCGCAAAATACGGCTTTTACAACAAAACGAAGCATGCTTATTGCAGGCTTTTTTATTTTTAAAAAAAGGAGCTGAACTAATGCAAGAAATTCAAGATTTAAAGTAAGAGATCCAACAAATAAAGTCAGATCAGAAGGATATGCAACGCGACATTCGCAACTTGGAAACACGTACAACAGTCAATGAGAAGGACATTGTAAATATAAATAAGCTTCTTGATAAAATCAGCGCCAATACTACATGGATCTTACGTCTCATTGTAGGTGGTCTAATCGGAGCAGCCCTTACTTTCCTATTTAAGGGAGGTGGCATGTAATGGTGAGTTTAGCTGTAATGATTGGAATTGTAGTTGGTCTTTCGCAAATTGTAAAAACAATTGGATTGCAAACAAAATACGTTCCGTTATTAAATTTAACGCTTGGCATTGTGCTAGGCGTTTTATTTAATAACGGAGATATCAAAACAAATGTATTTCAAGGAAGCATCATCGGACTGTCAGCAAGTGGATTATTTGACCACACAAAAATTATGAAAAAGGATGCTGATGTGAAATGAAAAAGACAATGAAACATATTACCTCGTTACTTATGATTCTAGTACTTGCTGTTTCGTTTGCAACAAGTGCTTTTGCGGATAGAATAATTATTATTCCAGACTTACCGAAACAACCATACCGTAATGGTGTAGGGGCTTATGAGGGCGTTGTAGCACATTCTACAGCAACTCCTGAAGCGCCAGCTATTAACATTCAAAAATATGAGTCTCGTACATGGCGTTCGGCATTCGTACATTACGCAGTTGATTGGAATGAAACAATCCAAATTGCTGATACGAAATACATTGCTTATGGTGCAGGACCAGGAGCAAATAAACGATTTGTTCACGTAGAATTATGCGAAACAAGAGATTATGAGAAATTCAAACGCAGCTATGATAAATACGTTAAGTTATTAGCTGAAATCTTAGGTGATCGCGGGTTATCAGTAGAAAAAGGATTATGGACTCACTACGATGTAACGAAGTATCTTGGTGGTACAGATCATGAAGATCCACTTGATTATTTACGTAGTCATGGGGTTTCAGAAGCGCAATTTAGAGCGGATGTACAACGAGCATACAATAATTCTAATGTTGATGTTTCTGTTCCTGACAAGCGATCTAAACCTGTTGAAGTTCCAACAGCTGTAACAGACGGTATTGCTTATATTGAAGGCTATAACGTTAATTTACGTAAAGGACCAGGTACAAGCTATTCTAAAATTCATCAGTTAAACAAACCAGAATCTTATATTGTATGGGCTGAAAAGGATGGCTGGTTAAACCTTGGCGGTGAGCAATGGATTAAAAATGATCCATCTTATGTGAAGTTCAGTAAGAAAAGCACAGTGGATGCTTCTATTGTAGGGAAGCGTGTTGTTTCTAAAGTTAATAACTTACGTTTTTATGATGATCCATCTTGGCAGGATAATGATGTTGATGGCACTGTAGATGCAGGATTAGGATTTACTATTGATGCAAAAGTAAGTGTTAATGGTTCATCACAATATAAAGTACACAATAGCAAAGGGAAAACATACTATGTAACAGCAAGTGAAGTCTATGTGTATGTGAAATGAGAAGAAAAAAGATGCTCTATTTAGAGCATCTTTTTTAATAGTTTACAGGATCAAATAAGCCTTTTTTGTATGTTCTATAAATCATAGTTACAACTTCAGCTCTTGTAGCAACGTCTTGTGGACGAGAACCATCAAAAATTCCATTTCCAGCTGCCCAATTAGTTGTTGTACCGAAACCAGGCCATGATTTATTAGTGTAAGCTATATATCTAAAGCTATAAAGGAATGAACCCATTTCTTCACGAGTTACCCAGTTAGTTGGGCGTCCATCTTCAGCGATTCGTAGTTGTCTTGCAAAGCTACGGGCATCATTATAGTTATAACCATTAGCACCAGTATACAATCTTTCCATAATTAGCCATGCATCTTGTCGAGTGGCTGGGCTATCACGTAAATCGGTATTTATGATACCTTTATTAAATGCCCAATTCATTTGTGTATCCGCCCAATGTGCTGATGCTGCTTGAGGCGAAATTGTTGCGAAACCAGCAGCTAACGTTATAGTCGTTGCAGCAACAACTATAAATTTTTTAATTTTTTTTAACATATTTTCCATTCCTTCCCTTATATGTATATGTTTGCGACAAATGTTATATTAATATATCCATCTTTAAAAGTAAATAGATTTATTTAAATTTATGATATTCTTTTAGTAATAATTTGTGAAGTTAACAACAAAATGGAATTATATATGTGTGAATTTTTTATTTGAATCAACATTAGATGCGTAATTAAATGGTATGAAAGGTTGGTGGTATGAGGTTAAGTTAAAATAGCTAATTAAGCCTATGTGTATGTGAGATGGTTTTTACAAAAGAATAGTTTTATGAATAAAAAATGTTACCTGATTCTATATGTAGATAAGTATATCTTTATTTTTATATTTATAGATGTTAGTGTGAATATACACCGTTTCTTATTTATCTATGAGCATTATCTGTAGAACGAATAGATTAATTTGAAAAAATCCCCTTTTGCACCTATATGCAGAAGGGGATTTTTATTTTTATGAGATTTAAAATTTACTTTTAGATAATGCTTTAAGTACGGGTTTTACAATTAAGCTTATTAAACGAAATCCTTTGAATATAGAGCGTACAACCTTCATAATATACCCTCCCCAAAAATGGTGATTCTATTTATTCATTTTACTTAAAGATTTATCCATTTGGCGTTCATTTGCTTGTGTAGCACTACTTGTCACATTTTCTACACCGCGGTAGTTGTATTTAGAGTTTTGCCAGAAGTCGAAAGCGAAATCTTTTAATGGCTTTTCTGATGCGTTTCCATCAACAACTTGTGATTTGAAAATATTCGTTAACATGTACTCATGATTAGAGATATCTTTAATATAATTTTTATCTTTATATTCTTTAATGATGTCATTACCAAACTGTTTAACTTCATCGTTAGATGGTTTGTAATCGTGAGCATATTTACTTACTTCATCAAACTTTTCAGTTGTAGATTTATCACTGGATGCTACTTCTTTAATTTTATTTCCCCAGTCAACTGTTTTAACGTTTTCTTTTGCTGCAGCGAGTTCTTGTTCAAGCTGTGCTTTATTTTTCAACAATCCAAAGTCTAAAATAGTATCTACTTTGCTGTCATTAAACAGTATGTAAACATATCCATCTTTTTCAGCACCATCTAATGCAGGATATTTATATTCAACAAGTGATTGATTATATTGATTAACGCTTTCTTCCCCTTTTCCACCTACAATTTTCTCGACTTCTTTCATACTCATTCCTTTTTTAATCTGTTTAAATTCTTCTTTAGAAATTTTCCCATCTCCATTGCTGCATGCTGAAAGCACAGATATTATAACGAGTAGTAATGTTATGAATAATTTTTTCAATGTTATACCTCCTATTTGATATTAATAACCGTATTATTATATCAAGTATTATAGATCTTGGTGTCAATTCACATCGACAAAATTATTAATTTAAAATTTTATAATACAGACAAAAAGCCTTAGAGCAATTTGCAATGAATAATGGCGTTTACGTAAAGGTGTATGATGTCCCGGAATTTCAACTAAAAAGAGCTGAATGGAAATGCAGCTCTTTTGTCCCCTTTTTGTTAGTAATGCCCCGCCTTTGCCCCGCTTCATAGAAAAAGATAGAAAACATTTGGAAAAGGTAATAAGTAAAAATGCTGATATAACAAGGTATTTATAATGGTAAAAAAGAAAAGAAAACGGGTGTATCTATTTTTAGGACATGCTTCATCCAGTCGAGATAGAGTGCTTACAGAAGGTGAATGAAGAGAGTGGTGTGCATGTAAAGGTGAATTTTAGATTGAATAAAAACAGCCACATTACCAACCGTGAAACAGCCACAAAACAGCCACGAATTAATAACAAGTAGTGATATTGTAAAAAAATCTTATCAGATGAACGCGTATTTTATGTGATGTGTGAAATGAAATGAAACCATATAATAGGAAGGTATATTTTTAGAACGCAAGTTCACCAATGGGAACGCGACCAATATATGTCTCTATACTAAGAGATTAAAAAGCCTTGATACTACGGTATTAAGGCTTTTTTTGTTTGTGGGCAATATAGTTGTTAGTTGAAATGAATTGAATAGATGCCTCAAAAATGCCCGAAAAAAATTATGGAGGTATTTAAAGTTTTATTCCATATTTTTAATGTAGCGTGGTGAAATTCGAATTATTTGTTTGTTCCAAAAGAGTGGGGATAAGTAAAAGTAACATGCGTAATATCTATGGGTATAAAAAAATGTATGATATGTTGTGTTCGGTATTGGATATGTTTCATACTAAAGTTCGAGTGTTTAAAAATATAGTACCTTGCAATAAACAATACTAAGTGGTATATTATGGATAAGGAAGGTACCGTGTATTGAACAGTACTGAAATGAGAAAGGGGGATTGTCCTTGAACGTTCAGTTTAAAAAAGGTGTGTTAGAACTATGTGTACTGGCACTTGTGAAACGTAAGGATTGCTACGGTTATGAACTTGTTCAGCAAATCTCAAATAAATTTTTAATATCGGAAGGCTCAGTGTACCCTTTATTACGTCGTTTAACGAAAGAAGGATATTTTCAAACGTATTTAAAAGAATCTACGGAGGGGCCGCCTCGTAAATATTATCAACTAACTGAGCAAGGGGGCACGCAACTGAATTTGTTAGTAACAGAGTGGCGTGATTTTGCGAAAGGCGTACAAGAAATTATTGAAGGGGTGGAATGGGATGAGTAAAGAACAGTTTCTTAAGGAATTATCAAGTCATCTTAGAAAGTTACCAGATGAAGAGAGGAAAGATATTTTATTTGATTATGAAGAGCACTTTCAGTTTGGGATAGAAGAGGGGAAAACTGAATCAGAAATAATAAAGGGCCTTGGCTCTCCGAAAGTAATTGCAAAAGAATTACTTGCGATGTATCGCTTCGATGAAATGAAAAAAGATCCATCAACTTCAAATGTGACAAGAGCTGTCATGGCAGCGATTGGACTTAGTTTGTTTAATTTCATTATTGTGTTAGGCCCGTTATTGGCAATTATCGCTTTTATATTTTCTTTTTGGGTCGGTGGGATTGTTAGTGTAGTGACGCCATTTTTCGTAATTGGAAAAGTATTTATGGGTACTTTTATATGGTTGGATTTATTCGTTAGTATAACGTTTGTTGGAGTAGGTTTGTTGCTATGTATTATTGCTTATTATAGTACGAAGTGGTTTAAGAGGTTATGCGTACGTTATGTCATATGGAACTTCAAAATGATAAAAGGGGAGTAGATGATGAAAAAAATATTGTTAGTAGCGATCGCTTGTATCATTATTGGAGTAATAGGGATTTCACAAACATATGAAAAAGCAGTGCAAACTGCAGAAAAAGGAAACAAAGAAGATATAATTAAAAACGAAACATTAAAAAATATAGAAGTGAAGTTAGATGCCGGGGATATTGCTATCCAAAAATCTCCTGACTCTTCTTTTTATGTAAAACAATCAGGAGATGCACGTAAACAAGAGCTTCGTATTGCTGAAGATGGTGACACATTAAAAATTATTGGGAAAAGGGAAAAAGGTGCTTCATTTGATTTTTCCTTTTACGATTTTAAGTTTCAAACGTCTACATTGACTCTCCTTGTACCTGAACGCTCTTACCAAGATGTAAAAGTAAATTCATCTGCTGGACAAATCGAAATAAGTGATCTGAAAAGTGAACGTGTAAGTGTTGAGACAGTTGCTGGAGAAGTGAATTTGAAACATGTAACGGCTAAGAATGTGGAGGGAGCTACAAAAGCTGGTGAGATGAACTTTAAAAAAGTAAAAGGGAAAGTGAGCACAAAAACGACCAGTGGGGAAATAAATATTCTAGATCATGATGCTACGTTTAATTTAGAAGCAAGTTCAACTGCGGGAGATATAGATATTACTTTATCGGAAAAACCACAAGATGCGATAATTACTGGGCAAAGTGCTGCTGGAGATGTAACAATTTTTAATGAAGAAAATAACAACGTAACAATTGGAAATGGTAGTAAAAAGATTAGCGGTAAAACAACTGCTGGAGATATTACTATAGCAACGCGTTAATAATTAATGCAATGCATTCTTTTGAATGAATGAAATTCTATCAAAATACAAAAAAGATAATTACCGTATATAAATAAGGTAATTATCTTTTTTTATTACTTTTAATGTAAATCACGATATACGCCAATTACTTTACCAATAACTGACACTTGTTTTAAAATGATAGGTTCTAATGAAGAGTTTTCCGGTTGTAGACGGAAATGGTCTTTTTCTTTATAGAAACGTTTAACAGTTGCTTCGTTATCTTCTGTTAAAGCGACTACAATTTCACCATTATATGCAGACTGTTGTTGGCGAACAACAACTAAATCTCCATCGAAAATGCCAGCCTCAATCATACTATCCCCGGAAATACGTAACATAAACACTTGATCTGCTCCTGCGACAATGCTAGCTGGAAGAGGGAAGTGCTCCTCTACGCTTTCGACCGCTGTAATTGGTAAACCGGCAGTAACTTTTCCGACAATTGGAACTTGAATAACAGATTGTGTTTCTGTATCCATTCGGTCTTCACCTAAAATTTCAATTGCACGTGGTTTTGTTGGATCGCGTCGAATGTATCCTTTTTCTTCTAATCTTGATAAATGTCCGTGCACTGTAGAACTAGAAGCGAGGCCGACTGCTTGACCGATTTCACGTACGGAGGGTGGATATCCTTTTTCTTGTACTTTTAGCTTAATAAAGTCGAGAATGTCTTGCTGGCGTTTCGTTAACTTTTCCATGTTTTCTAACACCTCGTTTTCTTTCATTTTTCTTATTAATAAGTATAACATGTGAAAAAACATTCTACAAACATAAGTTCGAACAAAAGGCGAATTTATGTTACACTGAAGGGAAATAATAGTGAGAAAGAGGGGTTCATAATGAATGCAATTATTTATGCACGTGTGAGTACAACGAAAGAAGCGCAAGAAACATCATTATTACGTCAAAAAGATGAATTATTGCATTTAGCAGAGCGCTATCAAATGAATGTTATTAAGGTGATTGAAGAGCAGGCTAGTGGATATACAATTGAACGTGACGGTATATTAGAAGTGCTCGATACGATTCGAGACGAACAAATTGATGTGCTACTTATACAAGATGAAACGCGCCTTGGTAGAGGGAATGCAAAGATTGCGTTAATGCACTGTTTACATAAAGAAGGAATAAAAGTATATACGCATACACATAATGGTGAATTGCAATTGTCGGATTCTGATTCAATGGTATTAGATATTATTGGTATTGTTGAAGAATATCAAAGAAAGATTCATAATTTAAAAATTAAACGAGGTATGCAACGAGCAGTAGAAAAAGGCTATCGTCCAGAAAATAATTTAAAAAATCGTCATTTAAGCGTAGGAAGAGAGAAAAAAGAAGTGCCAATTGAGGAAATCGTACGTTTGCGCAAAAGTGAACTCACGTTTGAAGAAATTGCAGCAACACTACGTGGATTTGGTCATAATGTTTCAAAGGCAACTGTGCATCGTAGATATGTAGAGTATACGAAGCAATTGCTTGATAAAGAAGAGTAACTATTGTATGATAATAATCAGTTTTGATTAGAAGGGGGATTCGAGATGCTTAGTCACGAACTCGTTGAACGCATTAACTTCTTAGCGAAAAAAGCAAAAGCTGAAGGTTTAACTGAAGAAGAACAACGTGAGCGTCAATCGCTACGTGAACAATATTTAAAAGGATTTCGTCAAAATATGTTAAACGAACTTAAAGGGATTAAAGTTGTTAACGAACAAGGTACTGATGTTACACCGGCGAAATTAAAAGCTTTAAAAAAGCAAGATAATGCAAAATTAAACTAAAAGATGGGCGAAGCCCATCTTTTTTATTTATTATAATCGTTAGTTAATAACTTTCCAGTTGTTATTAACCGTTGCTTCTATCTTTTTGTGCTTCAATATATAGTTAGCGATAAGTTCAGACATATCTGTTGGTATGTCTTTTATTACAGGCTTATGTTGGAACATAAAGAAGTTCCCCCCGCCGCTCGCGCGATAATTATTCATAACGACTTCATATTCTTCATTCATATTAAGAGGAGTGCCTTTATACTGTAAAGATTCTACTCTTTCGCCAATTGGTTTGGAAATATTTAATACGTATGAAATCCCTTCCCACATATCGTAATTATAGTGTTGCGGTTTTGGTTCTATATAGCTAGGGTTTACGATGATGGTGCCATCTGCTTTTAATGTGAAATAAGAAGCAGAGAGTTCAAGAGCATCTTTTATATCTGCTCCAGTTATTCTAATTACTTTTAATGTATTTGGATAAATATAATTGGAAACGATGTCACGCATTGTTACATATTTCGAGAAACCTGGAGATGTATTATGGAATAAGCTTGTACAAGAAATAGAAACATTAGCAATATCCATCTGTATTTTATTTATGAATTCAATAAAAGGATGGTCTTGCAAACGAGTTTGCATAGCATCTGAAATTTGCATGTCACCGTGGATGGTTCCAATAGGTTGATCAAGCCATTTTTGTGTTTTCTCTTCATAATCGGTTACCAAGTAAAGAACATCTGGATCTGCCTCGATTTCTTGCACAGTCAATAGTTCTGAATGACTCTCTTTTTTTACCCACTCTTGTTTCATTTTTTCAAATGTTACAGTTACTTTTCCAACTGAATGTCCATTACATCCAGTCTGTAAAATTGTTACATCATTACCCACTGTTTGAGCCATTTCTCGGTGCTGATGGCCTGTTAATAAAATATCTATGCCCTCAATTTCATGACACATAGCATACCCTTGGTTTTCGCCTGTTAAAACTTCAGTCGGTTCTCCAGTTTGTAAATCGCGTTCAAATCCCCCATGATACGCAACGACTAGTAAATCTGGTTTCTCATGTTCGTGAATGTAAGAAATCCAATTTTTTGTTGTTTCTAACGCATCTTCAAATTGCAAGTCTTTAATGTGATGGGGTTGTTCCCAATTTGGAATATAATGCGTTGTCACCCCTAAAATAGCAATTTTTATATTTGATTCAATATGTTTTATTACATATGGTTTCCCGAAATAAGGTTTTTTACTGTTTTTATCTAAAATATTTGCTGATAAATACGGGAAGTTTGCAGTAGAAATAACATTGTTTAATACGTCCATTCCATAATTAAATTCATGATTCCCAATCACTGCAGCATCATAACGTAAATAGTTCGCCAATAAAGACATTGGATTTTTCTTATCTTTTTCATAAGTAGCGTAATGATAAGTGAATGGTGTTCCTTGTATGAAGTCACCGTTATCAATTAAAAGAACGTTTCTATTTTTGGAACGTTCTTTTTTTATAAGGGTAGAAATTTTAGCTAAACCAATTTCAGCTTTGGAGTTATCTTGGTAGTGAATTGGATAAACAGTACCATGTATATCACTTGTTAATAAGATGTTTAAAGTCACAATTTGATTTGGATTCAATATTATTCACCTTTTCTATTGTTATCTACTAATTAAGCATATCAAATATATGAAGGGAATTTTAATGTGAGTGTATAGAATGTGTAAAGATTCTGTAAATAATCAAATTTTTGTAAAAATGTGTGATATATTTCTTCATGTTTATGAAAGGTTATTTTATAACAATGAAAAATGGAGGCACTAATATGTTGAAAAAAGTTTTTGCAATGAGCACAACAGTTGTACTAGCAGCGGGGTTATTAAGTGGCTGTGGAACGAAGGAATCAAGTGCAAATAAAAATGCAGATACGAAAAAAGGGTATGTACCGAAGACTTTAAATGTTCAATTTGTTCCTTCTCAAAATGCAGATACGTTAGAGGCGAAGGCAAAACCACTTGAGAAGCTATTAAGTGATAAGTTAAATATTCCAGTAAAAGTTAGTATTTCAACGAATTACAATACAATTGTAGAAGCGATGGCATCTAAGCAAGTAGATGTAGGATTTTTACCCCCAACAGCGTATGTGTTAGCACATGAGAAAAAGGCAGCAAACGTAATTTTACAAGCACAACGTTTTGGAGTAGATGATGAAACCGGAGCTCCTACAAAAGATTTAGTAGACTTCTATAAATCTGAGTTTGTTGTTAAGAAAGATTCAAATATTAATAGTGTAAAAGATTTAAAAGGTAAAAAAATTGGTTATCAAGATGTAACCTCATCAGCGGGATATGTGTGGCCTGCGGCTGTATTATTAAAAGAGGGCGTTGATCCGTTAAAAGATGTGAAACCTGTTACATTAAAAGGTCACGATCAGTCGCTTATTGCTCTTTTAAATGGCGACGTAGATGCAGCTGTTGTATTCCAAGATGCTCGTAATATTGTAAAAAAAGATTATCCAAATATATTTGATCAAACGAAAATAGTGAAATTTACGGAGAAAATTCCAAACGATACGATTTCGGTACGTTCGGATTTAGATGAAGAGTGGAGCAAGAAATTACAGGATGCTTTCATTGAAATTGGAAAGAATGAGGAAGGTCACAAAATCATTAAAGAAGTATATTCACATGAAGGGTATGTTAAATCTGATGATAGTAAATTTGATATCGTTCGTGAATATGGAAAGAAAGTAAAAACGCAATAATACATATGGAAATGGAAACTAGCTGGAAAGGTATGTTTTCAGTTAGTTTGCCGTTTTGAATACATAGAAGGTAGGTAAGATGTGTGATAGAGTTTCGAAATGTTTCCAAAGTGTATCCAAATGGTACAAAAGGATTGAATAATATAAACTTGAAAATTCAAAAAGGTGAGTTTGTTGTAATGGTAGGGCTTTCCGGAGCTGGAAAGTCTACACTTCTAAGATCGGTAAATCGTCTTCATGAGATTACAGAAGGAGAAATCATGATTGAAGGTGAGTCTATTACGGCTGCGAAAGGAAAAGGATTACGCCGCATGCGCCGGGATATTGGTATGATTTTTCAAAGTTTTAACCTTGTAAAGCGATCAACAGTATTAAAGAACGTATTAGCTGGCCGTGTTGGGCATCATTCGACGTTGCGTACAACGTTAGGCCTATTTCCGAAAGAAGATTTGGAGCTTGCTTTTCAATCGTTAAAAAGAGTAAATATTTTAGAAAAAGCATATGCGCGTGCCGATGAATTATCAGGAGGACAACAGCAACGTGTATCGATTGCTAGAGCGTTGGCGCAAGAAGCAAAAATCATATTGGCAGATGAACCTGTTGCATCGTTAGATCCGCTAACAACAAAGCAAGTATTAGATGATTTGAAGAAAATTAATGAAGATTTTGGAATTACAACAATTGTAAACTTACATTCTATTGATTTAGCTAGGCAATATGCGACGCGCATTATTGGATTACATGCAGGAGAAATTGTTTTTGATGGCTTAGTAGAAGAGGCAACGGATGAAAAGTTTGCTGAAATTTATGGTGACGTAGCACAGAAAAGTGAATTGTTAGAGGTGGCAGTTAAATGAATGACGTGACGATATATTCGAAATCGATACCGAAGCCACCGAGTAAGTTGAAACATATGTTAACGGCTGTTCTAGTCATTTTACTGTTGTGGGGAAGTAGTGTACAGGTCGATGCATCATTATCAAAACTAGTAGTTGGTTTTCCTAATATGATGGATTTGTTAAAAGAGATGGTGCCGCCAGATTGGAGTTATTTTCAAGTTATTACAACAGCGATGTTAGATACAATACGTATGGCGATTATTGGGACGACTTTAGGAGCGATTTTAGCTATTCCGCTGGCATTGTGTGCGGCAAGTAATGTATTTACTAGTACATTTTTATACATCCCAGCTCGAATGATATTAAATTTTATCCGAACGATACCAGATTTATTATTAGCGGCAATTTTCGTAGCGATTTTTGGAATCGGGCCACTTTCAGGTATTCTGGCTCTTACTTTTTTCTCAATTGGGCTCGTGGCGAAATTGTTTTATGAGTCAATCGAATCAATTGATCCAGGTCCGTTAGAGGCGATGACAGCAGTAGGAGCAAATAAAGTGCAATGGATTGTTTATGGAGTAATTCCGCAAGTGAAAGCGCATTTTGTCTCTTATGTTCTGTATACATTTGAGGTGAACGTACGTGCAGCAGCTGTTTTAGGTTTAGTAGGAGCAGGTGGTATTGGATTATACTATGATCGTACACTTGGATTTTTACAATATCAGCAAACTGCATCTATTATTATTTATACCCTTGTTGTTGTATTGTTAATTGATTATGTAAGTACATTGTTGCGGGAGAAATTATAATGAGTAAAACGACGATAATCGTACCAAAACCTAAGAAGCCGAGTGTGTATCGCTCGTTTATTTTTATAGCACTTACATTTGTTTACGTATGGGCTTTTTCAGGAGTACCGCTAGAAGGGATCAAGGATACGGCAGGAGAAATTACAAAAGCAATTATGACAGGTGTATTGAATCCAGATTGGGCGTATGTATCTTTGCCAGATGGTGAAGATTTATTACATGGTTTAATTGATACGTTGGCAATTGCGATATTAGGTACATTTATTTCTGCCTTTTTATCTGTTCCATTTGCTTTTTGGGCGGCGACGAATATGAGCAGTGGAAAACTAACTTCAGGAACTGGGAAATTTGTACTTAGTTTTGTTCGTACATTTCCTGAATTAGTTATGGCTCTTTTATTTATAAAGGCTGTTGGACCAGGCTCTTTTGCCGGAGTTCTAGCTTTAGGATTACACTCTATTGGAATGTTAGGAAAACTATATTCAGAAGGAATTGAAAATATAGATAAGGGACCGACGGAAGCGTTAATAGCTACAGGCGCAAACCGGTTTCAAATACTTTGGTATGCGGTATTGCCACAAGTATTACCAGATTTTCTATCATATACGTTATATAGATTCGAAATTAATGTACGATCCGCTGCCATTTTAGGTGTGATTGGAGCAGGTGGTATTGGTACACCGCTAATTTTTGCGCTGAGTTCACGTAATTGGTCTCGCGTGGGAATTATTTTATTGGGCATTATTTTAATGGTCATTATCATTGATTTTATTTCAAGTTCGATTCGGAAACGGATTGTTTAACTGATTTGAAAAGCATCGAATGTAGATGCTTTTTTGTATTTTTAAAACCGGGTTAAAAAGTAAGTATAGAAGAATTTTGTATATCTGTATAAATATACAGATAATTCTCTTTCTTTTTAAAATAAAAATAATGAAAAAGTATGTCATATTGAATGCCCATACATTCCCGGAATCATTGATTTTTTTATAAAAAATCAAAAAAACATCAACATATTTGTCGATACATGTTGTATAATCTTGCGTGGGAAGCTATCATATAAATGTATAAAACGTTTACTAATATAAGCGAAGGGAAGAATAGCATGTCACATTCAATCGAACAACTTTCTATCAACACGATTCGCACATTATCCATCGATGCGATTGAAAAAGCAAACTCTGGTCACCCAGGAATGCCAATGGGTGCAGCACCAATGGCTTATACATTATGGACTCAATTTATGAAACACAATCCAAATAACCCAACGTGGTTTAACCGTGATCGTTTCGTATTATCTGCAGGTCATGGTTCAATGTTATTATACAGCCTACTTCACCTATCTGGTTATGATGTAACAATGGATGACTTAAAGAACTTCCGTCAATGGGGAAGCAAAACTCCAGGGCATCCTGAGTACGGTCATACAGCTGGTGTAGATGCAACTACTGGTCCACTTGGACAAGGTATTGCAACTGCTGTAGGTATGGCAATGGCAGAAAGACATTTAGCTGCTAAATATAACCGTGATGCGTATAATGTAGTAGATCATTATACATACGCTATTTGTGGTGATGGAGATTTAATGGAAGGCGTTTCTGCTGAAGCATCTTCATTAGCTGCTCATTTACAATTAGGTCGTCTTGTTGTGCTTTATGATTCAAACGATATTTCATTAGATGGCGATTTAAATCGTTCATTCTCTGAAAGTGTAGAAGATCGTTACAAAGCATACGGATGGCAAGTAATCCGTGTTGAGGATGGAAACGATATTGAAGCTATCGCGAAAGCAATCGAAGAAGCGAAAGCTGACGAAAAACGCCCAACGCTAATTGAAGTAAGAACGACAATTGGTTTCGGTTCTCCAAACAAATCAGGAAAATCAGCTTCACATGGTTCTCCACTTGGTGTAGAAGAAACAAAGTTAACGAAAGAAGCATACGCTTGGACTGCTGAACAAGACTTCCATGTAGCAGAAGAAGTATATGAAAACTTCCGTAAAACAGTACAAGATGTTGGTGAAACTGCACAAGCTGAGTGGAATACTATGCTAGGTGAATATGCACAAGCATATCCAGAATTAGCAAACGAACTGCAAGCAGCAATGAACGGTCTTCTTCCAGAAGGTTGGGAGCAAAACTTACCAACTTATGAATTAGGATCAAAAGCAGCAACTCGTAATTCTTCAGGTGCTGTAATTAATGCAATTGCAGAGTCTGTACCATCATTCTTCGGTGGATCTGCTGACCTTGCTGGTTCTAACAAAACATACATGAATAACGAAAAAGACTTTACAAGAGATGATTACAGCGGTAAAAACATTTGGTACGGTGTACGTGAGTTCGCAATGGGTGCAGCAATGAACGGTATTGCACTACATGGTGGTTTAAAAACTTACGGTGGTACGTTCTTCGTATTCTCTGACTACTTACGCCCAGCAATTCGTCTTGCAGCATTAATGCAATTGCCGGTAACGTATGTATTCACACACGACAGTATCGCTGTTGGTGAAGATGGTCCAACACATGAACCAATCGAGCAATTAGCAGCGCTACGTGCAATGCCAAATGTATCTGTTATTCGTCCAGCTGACGGTAACGAATCTGTTGCAGCTTGGAGACTAGCTCTAGAATCTACAAACAAACCAACTGCTTTAGTATTAACTCGTCAAGATCTTCCAACATTAGAAGGTGCAAAAGACGATACGTATGAAAAAGTAGCAAAAGGTGCATATGTAGTTTCTGCAAGCAAGAAAGAAACAGCTGATGTAATCTTACTTGCAACTGGATCTGAAGTAAGTCTAGCTGTTGAAGCTCAAAAAGCATTAGCAGTAGACGGCGTTGATGCATCTGTTGTCAGCATGCCATCTATGGATCGCTTTGAAGCTCAAACAGCTGAGTACAAAGAATCTGTATTACCAAAAGCAGTAACAAAACGTTTCGCAATCGAAATGGGTGCTACATTCGGATGGCACCGTTACGTAGGTCTTGAAGGAGATGTGTTAGGTATCGATACATTCGGTGCTTCTGCTCCTGGTGAGAAGATTATGGAAGAGTATGGATTTACTGTAGAGAACGTTGTTCGTAAAGTAAAAGAAATGCTTTAATGATTTTAGAAAAATCTCTCCGGCATGGAGAGGTTTTTCTATGTAAATGAGTTTTTTCGACAGAAAAAGTTTTTTCTCTCTCCGCAGTCAGACAATCATTGCAAAATTTCTTCTATATAATGAAGAGAAAAGGTTGTCCAGATTGGGAGGCGAAAGATGAAAACGTATGAATTGTATTTAATTCAAGAGGATATTGCGAAAGCTTACTTTGGTCGTGAATATTTGTTTTTTGATTTATTTGCTCGATTTTCAGAATCTGGGTCCCTTTCGGAGAAAAAAGTGTTATATAAACAAATGATGTATATAACGATGCCATTACAAGTAATGAAAATTCATCATAAATTAGAACAAGCTTTGCGCGTTCTTGGTAAATATGATCGAACACATCATACACATACACTTTATACAGGAGCGGAATACGGCGAAATAATGGTGAAACCAAACTATATTCGCATGAATACCTCTGGAAATGTTTCTATGGAAACGACTTTTTTTGAGGTGCTACGGAAGTGTGAATTAACATTTTTAGCTATGGATTATGAAAATACAAAGTACGGATGGCTGAATCCTCTAAAACAAGTACGAACATATGTGTAAAAAATGTCGAATTGTATCTTGTCTTATTGAAAAGGTTTTAGTACACTGTAAGGTAGACAACATGAAGGAGGAAAATATATGCCAATTTGGTTAGGTATTCTAGTGGGCGTAGTAGCACTAGTAGCAGGCGTGGCGTTAGGATTTTTCATTGCCCGCAAATACATGATGAATTACTTACAAAAAAATCCACCAATTAACGAACAAATGTTAAAAATGATGATGATGCAAATGGGACAAAAACCTTCCCAAAAGAAAATCAATCAAATGATGAGCGCGATGAACAAGCAACAAATGAAATAAGCGCTAAAAGACACTCGCTAAGAGTGTCTTTTCTTTTTGTTAGTTACAGTGTTTAAAACTTTTAAAAATTCTGTATTTTTGATAAACTGAAAACATCGCTCATTTTAAGGGAGGAGGAAAAATATGAAAGTGTTTATGAATTTAGCTTGGTTTTTTAAACAAGAAAAACGAGCGTACATAACCGGAATTGTTTTATTATTTGGCGTTGCACTTTTAGAACTTGTAGCACCAAAAGTGATTGGGATTGTTGTAGATGAAATTAATGATGGAACATTAACGACTGATAAGTTACTAAAATGGGTTGTACTCTTAGTAATTGTAGGTATTACGATGTACGTATTACGTTACGTATGGCGTATTATGATTTTCGGGTCTTCATTAAAGTTAGCTCGCCAATTACGGAAAAATTTGTACGAACATTTTACAAAGATGAGTCCATCTTTCTACCAGTCAAATCGCACGGGGGATTTAATGGCACATGCGACTAATGACATTCAAGCCATTCAGCAAACTGCTGGAGCAGGTGTTTTAACACTTGTTGATTCTTTAGCTGTTGGGGGATGTGTACTCGTAGCGATGGGCTTTACAATTAGTTGGAAGTTAACATTGTTAAGCTTAATCCCAATGCCGATTGTAGCAATATCGACAAATTATTACGGATCTTTATTACATAAAAGGTTTCATAAAGCGCAGCAATCGTTTTCGGAAATCAATGATAAAGTGCAAGAGAGTATGAGTGGGATGAAGGTAATTCGATCGCTTGGACAGGAGAAAGAAGATTTACAAGCGTTTCGAAAAAAATCAGAAGATGTTGTACATAAAAATATGTTAGTCGCACGTATTGATTCGTTATTTGATCCAACAATCGCTCTTATCGTAGGATTTTCTTTTTTAATCGCAGTATGTTACGGGTCAGTATTAGTTGTGAGAGGTGAATTAACAGTAGGTGATCTCGTTACATTTACGACGTATTTAGGTACTCTTGTTTGGCCAATGTTAGCGTTTGGATGGTTGTTTAATATTATGGAGCGTGGGCGTGCTTCGTATGATCGTGTAGAAAAAATCCTCTCGCAAAAATCAGATGTAGTAAATAGAGAAAATGCTGTGCATACAATAGCGAGCGGTGATGTTTCATTTGCGGTCGATTCGTTTTCGTATAAGAAAAATGAACTGTTACATTTAACAGATATTCACTTTGATTTGAAGAAGGGGGAAACGTTAGGGGTCGTGGGACGTACAGGTGCAGGGAAAACGACTTTATTAAAATGTTTAATCCGTGAGTATGATCATTTTAATGGTGAATTAAAAGTTGGAGAGCGGGATATTAGAGATGTAACACTTTACGGTGTCCGTTCTGCTATTTCATATGTGCCGCAAGATCATTTTTTATTTTCAGCGAGTATTGGGGAGAATATTGCCTTTGGAAAGGCGGATGCTACATATAATGAAATTACCCGTGCTGCAGAGATTGCTTGTATTCACAATGACATCCTTCAATTTTCAGAGGGGTATGAAACAGTAGTTGGGGAAAGAGGCGTTTCTTTATCTGGAGGTCAAAAACAGAGAATCTCTATTGCGCGTGCTTTATTAACGGATGCTGAAATATTAATTTTAGATGATTGTTTATCAGCAGTAGATGCAAAAACAGAAGAAACAATTTTAAATGCTTTAAAGAGGGAAAGAGCAGGGAAAACAACGATTATTACTGCCCATCGTTTAAGTGCAATTCAACATGCCAATCTCATTCTTGTAGTGGATGAAGGCAGAATTGTACAAAGAGGTACACATGAGCAATTAATGAAAGAACATGGTTGGTATAAAGAAATGTATGAGAGCCAGCAGTTAGAAGCATTAGTCGAGAAAGGAGGCGTATGATGACTGAGAAAAAACAGAGCGATTTAAGAAGATTGCTTTCTTATATGAAGCCATATAAAGGACTATTAGCATTAGCATTTTTATTTCTAGTTGGTGCAACTGTAACTGAAATGATGGGACCTTTTTTAATTAAACAATTTCTTGATGAACATTTAGTACCACGTAACTTTGATCAATCAGCACTTGTTACACTATTTGTAGTGTATATTGTTGCTCACTTATTAAAAGTATTATTTACTTATTTAGACTTGTTATATTTTCAAAATATCGCTTTTAAAATTGTTCAAGATATGCGTGTTGAAGTATATGAGCATGTTCAAAAGTTATCATTAAGTTTCTTTGATCGTACGCCGATTGGTACGCTTGTATCACGCATAACGAATGATACGGAAGCAATTAAAGACTTTTATGTGAGTGTATTATCAACATTTGTTAAAAATATCGTATTTTTAATAGGTATTTTAGTAGCGATGTTTTTATTAAACGTAAAATTAGCGCTATTTTCTCTCGTATTAATTCCAATAATGTTTGCGATTATGGTGCTATATCGCCGGAAAAGTGCAGCTTTTTATTTAGAAGTGCGTAATCAATTAAGCGTGTTAAATGCAAAGTTAAACGAATCCATTCAAGGGATGAATATTGTTCAAGTGTTTAGACAAGAAAAGCGTATGAGAAAAGAGTTTGAAGAAGTGAACAATAAACATTATAGTGCAGGGCGACGTACGTTAAAGTTAGATGCGTTGCTTTTACGTCCAGCTACAGATTTAGTACATATTGTAGCGATTGCATTAGTACTTGGTTTATTTGGAATTGATGCTTTGAAGAGTCCTGTTGAAGTAGGCGTTTTATATGCGTTTGTTAACTATATCCATCGTTTCTTCCAGCCTGTAAATGAGATGATGATGAAATTATCATTTTTCCAGCAGGCACTTGTTTCATCATCACGCGTATTTCATTTAATGGATGAGAAAGATTTAGCACCAGTTCAAAAAGGGGATGGAAATCCTCAAGTCGTTAATGGAGATATTGAATTTAAAAATGTTACTTTTTCTTATGATGGAAAACGTGATGTTTTAAAAAATGTATCTTTTCACGTGAAACAAGGGCAAACGGTTGCTTTCGTTGGGCACACTGGTAGCGGAAAAAGTACCATTATGAATTTATTAATGCGATTTTATAATATTAAGTCCGGAAATATTGTAATAGATGGTGTAGATTTAGAAAAATTTGAAGAACAAGAAATTAGAAAGAAAATAGGACTTGTACTGCAAGATGCATTTTTATTTGCGGGAAATGTGAAACAAAATATTCGTATGTATAATGAAGAAATTACGGATGAAGAAGTAAAAGAAGCGGCACAATTTGTGCAAGCGAATACGTTTATTGAAAAATTACCAGAGCAGTATGAAACAGAAGTAGTAGAAAGAGGAGCTGCATTTTCTAGTGGTCAACGACAATTAATTGCTTTTGCTAGAACGATAGCAACGAATCCGAAAGTATTAGTATTAGATGAAGCAACAGCTAATATTGATACAGAAACTGAAGATGCAATCCAAACAGCGTTACAGCAAATGCGAAAAGGGAGAACGACTATAGCCATTGCGCACCGGTTATCTACAATTCAAGATGCAGACCAAATTTTCGTTATGCATGATGGAGAGATAGTAGAAAGAGGAACACACCAAGAATTACTGAGTGAACAAGGGTTGTATTATAATATGTATTTACTACAAAATAAAGGAAGTTTACAAAAGGCCTTGTAGAATTACAAGGTCTTTTGGCTGCGTGTGAAATTTTTACGAAAAACATACGAATAACATAGTATAATGTAGTAGAAATGTGTATGGAAAATAGTAGGAAATGAAATAAAGGAGAAAAAATATGGATTATGTGCTAATAGGTGTGATTTTATTATTATTAGCTGCAGTATTCGTGCTGTTTTATAAAAATAAACAGTTAGAATCAGAGAGTCAGCAAGTAGAATTTGAAAAGAAACAAGCAATTGAAATGTATGAAAATGAAATTGCAGCCACGGTTACAGAGCATAAAGAACAACAAAATATATTGAAAAATATGGAGCAAAAGAAGTACAAGGATTTACAAATAAGTGCAGCTAGAGAACTTGAAAATATGCGTATGATGAAAAATCAATTAGCTATGCAGCATAGTAAAGAACGCAGTGAAATGCAAGAAAAACATAGTAACGAAATACATATGTTTCAAAAGTTAATTTCAGATTTGCGAGCGTATACGAAAAATGGAGCTGAGGTGAATACGCACGAAACATTACATTATATGAAGCGTGGTTTCGTAGAGCAAGGTATAATACTAGATCATGAATTTCATATTATGCCAAATGTTTTTATGAGAAATCAGCATGGAGGAAATGATTTTCGAATTCATCATCTTGTCTTAAGTAAAACGGGTATGTATCTACTTGAGACGAAAGAATGGACAGGGAAATTAATTCATGGTTTAACGAAAGAAAATGCCGGTATATATTCATTTATGATTGATGAAATTGGCAAATATCAACAAGAAGTAGAGAAAGAAGAGACGCTTGAATATATTACAGGTGAAGATTCATTAACGATACAAGTGAAAAATGAAGGGAATCCAGTGTATAGAGCGAAGAAACTATCTCATATTTTATATAATTGTTTGAAAGAAATGCAAGTTGATATTGTAAAGGAAAACATAAAACCGATTGTATATTTTTATAATGAGGATGGGAAAGAAGTGCAAGATCTTTCTGAAGAAAAAACGCCGAGATTAAAAGATAGAGAGCAAATTGTAACGTTCTTCAGAAATGAAATGTTAACGGAGAAAGTAATATATACAAGTCAAGAATTAGAAAAACTTCGAGAAATCATTAACCGAATGAATTATGTAATGAATTAAAAAGGGGTGGCCTTTCTGAGTGCAATATTAAGGGGTATTTTGTATGTTTATTTTTGTTTGTATATACTCATGTATCTTGCTTTTATGTTTATTATTGGTATGGCTCATACGTCATTAAGTGTAACGAGCATTTTTATAATAGTCATGCCATTTGTTTTATTAGTTATGATTCAAAAGTCGATCTTATATGTTGCTAAAAATCGTAATGAAGAAAAGAAGCAAATGTCGGGAGTATTAATAGTAGCACTCATTCCATTAATAGTGTGCACGGTACAACTAGGGGTGAATGGATATACGTCAAAGTTTAATCAAAATAGATGGCTAAATCATGCAGATAAGCGTGTATATATGGTAGATGATCTAATACAAAAATATAAATTAATAGGGAAATCAAATGAAGATATTACAAAATTGTTAGGAGCTCCTACTGAAACGAGAAATGAGGAAGGTGGGGTTAGCGTTGTGTACTATCTTGGAACTGAACGTGGCTTTATTCCCATAGATAGTGAACATCTTGTTTTACAATTTGATAGAGATGGTAAAGTTTTGGAATATAAGGTGCATACCGATTAAAGAACCGTAGAGAGAAGCTATATATTATAGCTTCTTTTTTATATTCCAATATAGTAAATGTAGGCAAATAGTAGTCATTCCTATCTATACGAATTGGAATGAGTCTGTTATATTGTAAATGGTTATGTTGTTTAATAGTTTAGTAGATAACCTATATTTTGGCTGAGGAGGGGAAATTTAACACGAATTTAATGATATGCGTGTTAAGTAGTATGATGAAAAAAGGTTTTTATAATGTTTTAGCTGCATCAATTGTATTTAGTATGGCAACGATTCCAAATTATTCCTATGCTAACGAACTTGACAAAACGGTTACAGTTTCACCTGATGAACAAGCTTTAAAAAGTATTGAAAACCATATGAAAGATGAAGATGGTAGAGGAGAAGATAAAGGAGTAAGAAATGAAGTGCAAGGTGAATTTCTTGTACATATAGTGAAAGAGGTACCTTTATACGATTCTAGTAATTTTCAAAAAGAGACAGGGGTTCGTATTTCGAATCAAGTCGTAAAAGCTGAGAAGAGAAAAGGAAACGCTTACTATGTTCAAACTTCATCGGGAACTGGTTGGATACAAAATAGCGATGGGAATGTAGAAGTTAAAGAAATTCACCCGTTATTAAGTGAGAAGTTAATTGTAAATGAAGAAACCTCTACATACTCTGAACCATTTGCTTCATACAAAGAAGAAAATGTACTGGAGCCACAAACTATTCAAGCAATTGGACAGGCTGGAGAATGGTTCCAAGTAAAAATAAATAATGAGATGAAATGGATTCATTCACCTTCAGCAAAATTTGAAGGAACAAAAGCTTCGCTTATACAAGGCGCAGCACCAATACGTACAAAATATGCAGCAGCTATGTATGCTGCACCAATAGAAGAGAAGACAACGGATATTTATGGTGTACCTTTAAAAGAAATGATTGTACCGAAAGGAAATGAAAATATTCGTCCGGGTTATGCGATGAACCCGAAGTATATTACGATTCATGAGACAGATAATTACAGTGTGGGGGCAAATGCTAGAAACCATGCGATATATTTATATAACCAAGCAACGGGAACGGAAGATCGTTCAGCGTCGTGGCATTTTACAGTAGATGATAAAGAGATTTATCAACACCTGCCATTAAACGAAAATGCTTGGCATGCAGGAGATGGGGCAGAAGGAACTGGAAATCGAGAATCAATTGCGATTGAAATTGCTGTAAACGAAGATGGTGATTATAATAAAGCCGTTGAAAATGCTCGTAAACTAGCAGCTTATTTAATGGGGGAATTAAATATTCCTTTAGAAAATGTGAAAAAACATCAATTTTGGAGTGGGAAGATTTGTCCAGCCATTATGATTAAAAATAATGGCTGGGAACCATTCTTACAAGGAACAAAAGTTTATTATGATGCAAACCATAAAGATGATATAACGGGTGGTTGGTACGAAGCAGACATTCGTGAATTAGATAAGCGCGGCATTATGGTTGGAGATGGAAAAGGTTCTTATTGGCCAGAGCGTCTTGTGACACGTGGTGAATTTGCGAACTTCATTTCAAGATCATTGCAGTTACCTGAAGGGTCATCGAATTTTAGTGACTTAAATACAGCACATCCATCGCTAATAGATGGTATTAATCGTGCAGCAAGTGCCGGGATAATAAGTGGTAGAGGAAATGGGATATTTGCTCCAAATGATACGATTAAACGAGATGAAGTTGTTATCATGATTGACCGTGCACTGCAATATAAAAAAATTAAAGGTAACTTAGTTCCACTGCCATTCTCGGATCAAGATTTAGCATATGATAAACAAGCTGTACAACGTGTTTATGGATTAGGCATTGTAAAAGGAAATGAAAATAATGAATTTATGCCGAAAGGTTCAGCAACGCGTGGAGAATCAGCAGCATTTATTAATAGAATGTTAGAAGTAATAGAAAGTAATTAATAAAAAAGCATTCGCTTTTGCGAGTGCTTTTTTATTTTTCAATATGTCACGGAAGGGAGTGGAGGTTTTTGAGTGGAATAAGGAATGAAAGTGGAGGTGATGAATATATATAGATGCGTTAAGTTGTTTTTTGTATATTGTATAAATGAAAAGGAGGTAAGACGGTGAAAGCTATACCGACTGATGTCCTGAGTAAAGAATTGATGGAAAGGGAAGGCGTTATATCTATTACAGTAAAGGAATTTGAAAAGATAGAAGTAGCTGGAGTAGTAGTTGCTGGCCCCGCGGTTATTTTGATTAATCAAGATTAAGTACATAGTATCAATTTAGAAAAGTACGAAAAGCATCCTTCCAGGGTGCTTTTTATTTGTATGCAAGGAAGAAGATGGTGGATAATTGGATTACTGGAGGGAGAGTATGTGGCAATTATTATAACGATGTTAGTAATGGGAGTTTTATTAGGATTTGTTGGAGCTGGGGGAGCTGGGTTTATTATCGCGATACTCACGTTAGTATTCCATATTCCTATTCACGTTGCACTTGCAACGTCTTTAACTGCTATGGCATTTACGACATTATCTGGGGTTATAAGTCATTATCGTGAAGGAAATGTAGTACTTACTATAGGCGGGATTGTTGGTGGATGTGGGGCATTTGGTTCTTATATCGGTTCCAAAATTGGCTCGCTTATACCACCGTATCTTCTTCATTGGTTTACAGCTGGGATGTTATTTGTATCTGCGATTTTTATGTGTATTAAATTAATTAAATTTCAAAATGAGGAAGAAGTACGTTTAGTAAAAATCAAAGATATTTCGAAAGAAAACATAATGAAATGTATATGTCTTGGGTTAGTCACTGGAATGATGGCTGGTTCATTCGGGATTGGTTCTGCACCATTTATTCAACTTGGATTAATGGTTCTATTAGGATTGACGATTCAGCAATCTGTAGGAACAACAATGCTTGTTATATTGCCGATTGCGATTGGGGGTGGGTTAGGATATAGTTCAGAAGGGTATCTCGATTATATATTATTATTGCAAGTATTAATTGGGACGATGTTAGGAGCTTATATCGGTGCGAAGTTTACAAATTATGCACCACGTATGCTTTTGAAGTTTTCAATGATTATGACACCAGTTTTCGCTGGATGTATGTTATTAATGGAATGAAAATAATATAGCAAACTAATATGTTTTACGAATGAATTATGTAAGTAATTCATATTTCCCATATAAAAGGATTTGTTTTAATATAATGAGTGTAAAGTTCGAGTATTCGAAGTACTACTTGAATTATATCCCTATCCCTTTTCTAAAAATGCGAACAAGTTTTGCCCTATTCTATTCAATATTTAATTGTATAGAAATATATTGTTCGATGACCATTATGGAACGTACATAATGGGAAAATCCCGATCCTTAAAGAGGATGCCCCTAATCTTCATGTGAAAATATGATCGGATATGAAAGCTGACCAATTTATGGTCAGCTTTCTTTTTGTTCAAAAACTATTTCTTCTTTAATTTCTGTTTGTAATAATAAAGCTTTTCCGAAACGACGTTTACATTCTGCACGCACTTTTTCAATAGCTAATAGCTGAGTAGTAGCAGGAACTGTGACGATAGCTTGGCGAGGTTTTCGATTTTCTTCACAAAAGACACATTCCACAACATATTTAGAAATCATGCTTTCATCCTTCCGTTTTTAATTTCTAAGAAGGAACTGCCTATGAAGTTGATGTAAATTTTCGTCATTGTTTTCCTTTTTTCCTCTTTTTTCAAGGAGAAAATAAAAAAGGAGACGAATAGTAGTAGGGGAGGGATGTATATGGAAAGATGGATAGGTTGTGCAGCAGTATGTGTAAATGAAAGAAATGAAGTTTTAATGGTATTGCAAGGACAAAAGGGTGAAGAAAAAAGGTGGTCCGTCCCAAGTGGAGGGCTTGAAAAAGGAGAAACACTAGAGGAATGTTGTATTCGAGAGGTTTGGGAAGAAACAGGTTACAATGTGGAAGTTGTAAGTAAAATATACGAAAAAGAAGGGATTACATACGGGGTGCCTGTAAATGTTCATTATTATGTCGTAAAAAAAATGGGTGGTAGTATGAAAATCCAAGATCCTGATGAGTTAATACATGAAATTGCTTGGAAGGGGATAGAGGAAATAAAGCAAATAACACTATCATTCCCAGAGGATTATGAGATTTTAAACAAATACATAAATAAAAAAGCGAGTGTTTAAACACTTGCTTTTTTAATGTATCCACGATAAGAAAAGCGGAACGATAACTAAGCTAGCTCCTGCTGTTAAAAGCATAGATAAACTTGCAATCGTTCCCTCTACAGGACCAATTTCGAATGCTTTTGATGTACCGGTTCCATTTGCGCTCGTTCCTAACATAATACCTTTTGCAATTGCTGTTTTAATACGGCATATACGAATGAGAGAAGGTCCCAGCAATGCTCCTGTTAACGCAGTTAAAACAACAAATACGGCTGTTAATTGTGACATACCACCAATCATTTCTGAAATAGCCATTGCAATTGGTGTCGTTACAATATGAGGTGCTAAACTATGTTCTAACGATGAATCAATTTGAAAATAATTTGCTAGTAGTGCTGAAGTAATAACTGATAGAAACGAACCGACAATGACATTAAGTAAAATAGCCATTCCATGTTTCTTGAGTAAATCAAAGTATTTATAGATGGGCCATGCGAAAGCAACTGTTGCAGGTTTTAATAATTCTGTTAACCATTGGCCTCCAGTTTCATATGTTTCATAAGATGTGTCTAGTCCGAGTAATAAAGCGATTAAAATAATAGGACAGACGAGAAGAGGAGAAAGTAGGCTCCAATTCCAGCGTTGATACATTTTCTTCGATATCCAATATGTGAATAGTGTTAATAGTAAACAAAGAAAGCCGATCATTGCACGGATCCTTTCCGCTTTAGTAGCAATTCTGTTAAGAGTCCTGTAACGAGAGTGACACAAAGTGTACTAATCATAATAATCAAGATGAGATCGATTCCATATTGTGATAGTGTATCTTTGTAGCGTATGACAGCGACTGCAGAAGGAATGAAAAATAAAATAAGTTCTTTTAATAAAAAGTCTGCACCGTCCTGTATCCACTCTTTTTTCACTAGGTTAAATTTTAATGAAATTAATAATAAAAAAATACCGATAATACTTCCTGGAACTGGGAGGTGTGCCTGTTTTGCAATCCATTCACCTGTCCAAGCGAAACAAAATAATAGTAAAATTTGTCCGCTTAATTTCCACCATTTCATACAGTAACCACCTCTTTCTTTTTTTACATAAAAATTGTAAAAAAGAATTAACAATTTCTACTATACGTTCATTCGAAAAATTTGTCTAATATATAAATTATATGTTATTAATATATTAGACGTATTAATTGAAATGGAAAAGGGTGTCCAAAATGGAATTACGGCATTTGCAATATTTTGTTGTAGTGGCAGAGGAGTTACACTTTGGACGAGCAGCTGCTCGTTTACAAATGACACAACCACCGCTTAGTCAACAAATTCAGCAATTAGAAAAAGAAATGGGAGTTATGTTATTTTCAAGAACGAAGAGAAAGGTTGAATTAACAGAAGCTGGAGAAATGTTTTTGAAAGAAGTAAAAAAAGCGTTTGAACAAATTGAAAAAGCTGTAGAGATTGCACAAAGTGCCCAAAGGGGAGAAGTGGGCTCACTTTCAATTGGTTTTGTAGGTGCGGCGATATATGATATTTTACCATCTATCGTAAGAGAGTATAGAAAGAAATTTCCGAGGGTATCTGTTGCGTTACATGAATTATCTACTCCAGATCAAGTGCATGCACTTCATGATAATCGTATTGATATTGGATTTTTGCGTCCACCAATCCCAACACAATTATTAGAATTAGAGCCAATTCAAAAACTATCTTGTACTTTATGTTTACCGAAGGCTCATCCACTTGCAGAGAAAGATGAAATACATATAGAAGATTTACGGGATGAACCGTTTGTATTTATTACGAGACCAGTATGGCCAGCTTTGTATGATACAATTTTATCCCTTTGTAGAGAAGTTGGATTTAGCCCGCGTATTGTGCAAGAAGCAACGGAATATCAAACAGTTATGGGACTTGTAGCAGCAGGGATTGGAATTACAGTAATACCGGTATCGGCAAATAAATTATATAAAACAGAAGTTGTATATAAAGAGTTATATGATTCTAATTTTGTTGCAGAAATGTCAGTCGCTTACAAAAAAATGAATAGCAATCCAGAGCTTTTAGAGTTTTTAAAAATTGCAAGAGAGAAGAAAAGAATAGAAGTTGAGGATGAGATTAATTAAGTAATTAAAAAGTACACCTCATTAAACACTAAAGCGGAAATGTAATTATATTGCATTTCCGCTTTAGTGTTCTTTTTTTAGTTCTATACGAAAGAGATAAACATGTTCATTTTGTTTTCTAGGACTAAAGACTTAGAGGAAATTCCGATTGTAGTGCGATGTTTAAAATGTCATATTTTTATACACTAGTAGTATAGAATGCGTATGTAATAAGGTAGGGGAAGAATTTTATGTCTTTATGTCGGCTAGCGAGAAAAAATATAAGAACATTTGCTACCAAAAGGATGAAGCAATTTATGTGGATTGCTATGAGTACTATGGTTTTATTTTTTATGATATCGCTCCAATTTAATGAAGGAGCTATTGGGGAATTAGAGACTACACTTTTATTTCATATGTGCTTTTATACGCTGTTTATTGTATTCATTTTTATATGTATTTTTACTACATATAAAATAACGTTTTCTCTTCTGCAAGTGAGGAAAGAGGAAATTAAATCTTATGTAGTAGAAAATAGGAAGAGAAATGATGTACTATGTGTATTGTGTCAGGAGCAATTATTTATTTATGGAGCAGCGTTTATTTTTGGATTAGTTAATGGGATGTTATTTTTGAAGTTATTTACGATTATCTTTATGAAAATAGCAGGAATACAAGGTGTAAATAGTGCACCGATTACAATATATGCAATAGTTGTTGTTAGTATAATTATGATCGTTATCGTCCTGTTATCGATGATGCAATGTTTTCGATTTGTTCAAAGTTTACAAGATAAAAATTCGTTTCATTTCAAGGAAAAGGCATGAGAAATCATGCCTTTTCTTATTTTACACATAAAAATAATCATGTTACAGTGTAAAGACCTGACAAAGAATGGGAAGGAAAGGTTGTATAGAATGACAAATGAACAATCGATTGTAAAGGTTGAACGATTAACGAAGCGAATCGGTTCAAAGACACTTGTAGAAAATATTAGTTTCGAAGTTAAAAAAGGTGAAGTAGTTGGTTTGCTCGGACCAAATGGTGCTGGAAAAACGACTTTAATGAGAATGATGGTCGGCATGATTCGTATGACAGAGGGCGAAGTTTGGATTGACGGTCAATCTGTTAAACAGCAATTTGAAAGTACTGCCTCGAAAATTGGAGCAGTAATTGAGACACCGGAATTTTATCCGTTTTTGAGTGGCTATGAGAATTTAACATATTTCGGACGCATGAATGGTAATGTGACAGAAGAACGTATTGATGAAGTAGTGAAACTGCTAGGTATGGGACAAGTCATTGATCGCAAAGTAAAAGCATATTCACTCGGTATGAGACAACGATTAGGAATTGCTCAAGCGCTTATTCACGATCCCGATGTATTGATATTAGATGAACCAACGAATGGATTAGACCCTAGTGGAATACATGAAATGAGAATGTACATAAAGAAAATTGCACATGAACAAGGAAAAGCGGTACTTGTATCTAGTCATTTGCTTTCAGAAGTTGAATTAATGTGTGACAGAGTTATCATTATTCAGCACGGAGAGTATGTGGCGACGCAAAATATTCAGCATAATCAAAGTGAAGAGATGGAGACAATCCGTATACGTGTAGATGATGCGAATAAAGCGGCAGAAATGTTAGATCAAGATGTCTTAATAAAAGGTAATGATTTACTTATTCATGTAAAAGATGAAGAAATCCCAAATGTTATTCGTACATTGCTTGAGAAAAATATTCAAGTGTATCGTGTATATGAAGAAAGAAAAACGTTAGAAGAGCAATTTTTAGAATTAACAGGGGGAAAAGATATTGTTTAATTTAGTGTATAACGAACTGTATAAAATATTTAAGCGAAAACGAACGATTATTCCATTTGCAGTTATTGCAGTATTAATAATCGGATTAGGGTGGGTTACGGTAAAGTATTTAGAGCCGGAAACAAAAGGATGGAAAGCCGATTATACAGAACGAACAGTAGAAATTGAGAAAAAGTTAGGCATGAAAAAAGAAGCTATTTTAGCAGAGCAATCTGGGGACGAGCTTGTCAAGGAATATCAGCTCAAGATGAAGTATTTAGATACAGATACAGCACCGGCAAGTAGTTCACCGCTTTCTTTCATGAGAGATACAGGTTTTATCGTATTTCCAATATTGCTCCCGTTTATCCTCGTGTATGCAAGTACAATTTTTGCGAATGAATACAGCTGGGGGACATATAAATTTTTAACGATACGACCAGCGAGCCGCTTTAAAATTTTGACAGCTAAATTTTTAGCAATTGTGATATTTGCAGCATTATTGTTTATATTTAATATGATTTTCTCCACTTTATGTGGACTTGTTATTTATAAATTCCAGCAGCCTGCATGGAGCGAGTTTATTTTCCAAGATGGAAATATTATAAAACAAAATATTTTTGTAGAAGCTAGTAAGTATTATATTTTATCGTGGTTGCCGACAATTGTGTACGCAGCGTTTGCATTTATGATTTCTGTGCTAACAAGATCTAGTGGAGGCGCGATTGGTATTTCACTATTTCTTGCTTTATCAGGTAATATTGCATTACTAGCAGCAACTAGATATGATTGGGCGAAATATTTATTACCAGCAAACACAGATTTATACAGTATTGCAAAGAATGGAAGTTTTATTGATGGAGTAACATTCCCGTTTGCATCATGTATGTTATTACTATATTTATTTGTATTTTTAAGCATTTCCTATACAGTATTTTTAAAACGTGATTTAACATAAAAAGGAGCCGTTAAGCATTTCTTAACGGCTCCTTTTTATGCAAAGTGTTTAAGTGCTTTTTCAGCTAACAAAGCGAAGTATTCTGCACTTATAGGTAATGCTCGCTCATCTACTGTAAAAGCGGGATGATGCCATTCGTGTGTACCACTTGTTCCCATAAAGACGAAGGAACCAGGTATTTTTTGTTGATAAAAAGAAAAATCTTCTCCGGCCATTGACGGGGTAGGAGAGACGATATTTAAATTCATAGTTTCTGCAACTTGAGTCGATAAGTTTGTTAGAGATGTATCGTTATGAACAGCAGGAGGACCTGCATAAAAACGAAATTCTGTTTTTACACCTAATGCATCAGAAACCCCTTGAATAATACGTTTCATTAGCGCAGGAATCTTTTCACGTGTTTCATTTTGAAATGTACGTACAGTTCCTTCCAGCGTTGCTTTTTCAGGAATAACGTTCCACGTATTTCCTGAGTGGATGTTTGTGACACTAACGACGGCATTATGTGAAGAACTTATATTTCGGCTTACAATTGTTTGTAGTGCCATCACAATTTGAGAAGATGCGACAATAGGGTCTACCCCAGCATCTGGTACAGCTGCATGTGTACCAACTCCGTGAATTTCAATTTCAAATCGATCAACTCCAGCCATCAGTGGACCATCTTTAATACCGATTGTACCGACTGGTAAATCAGGTTTATTATGCATACCGAAAATAGCTTGCACGCCATGTAAATGCCCGGCTTCAATTACTTTGCAAGCACCATTACTACTTTCTTCAGCTGGCTGGAATATAAAGCGTACAGTTCCGCTAAGAGAAGATTCTTTTTCTTTTAGCAAATAAGCAGCCCCTATAATAGCAGCTGTATGAAAATCATGTCCGCAAGCATGCATCCTGCCGTGAATTTTTGAAGCGTACGGCAAATTTGTTTCCTCTTGAATAGGCAGGGCATCAATATCAGCACGGATTGCTATAAGTGGTCCGTTACTATTTCCAGAAATTTCAGCAATAACGCCTGTTTCTAAATTAGAATGTATAATCGTAATGTTTTTTTCTTCCAACCAATTCTTTATAGCTTTCGTCGTTTCAAATTCTTCGTATGATAGTTCTGGATGCTCATGTAAATTTCGACGAATAGAAATTAGCGTCTCAGTTAATTGCTCTAGATTTGCAGCCACGTATAATGCCTTCTTTCTTAAATAAAGTATTTACATTAAGTATACAATATTAAAAGAGAGGATTCTCAAATGAAAATCCTCTCTCGTTTATGCTGCCAATTTTTTGTGTGTATGATGTTTACGATAACGTCCACGCATTGCATAGGCAATTTGCGGGATTGCAATACCGATTAAAATAAGTGATACACCGAACCATTGTGAAGAGAGCACCGCTTCTTTTAAAACGAATACAGACATAATTGTAGTAACGGGTAGTTCTGCTGCACCAAGAATGGTTGCTAAGCCAGAACCAATCTTTGGAATACCAATTGTAAAGGCGATAGAAGGAATAACGATACTAAATGTTCCTAAACCTAAACCGTATTTCCAAAGACCTTCAGAAATTGCACCGTTAAAAATAAATGTTGGAGGGAATACGATCATTACTAAAGTTAAAGCGCCAGCCATTAAGAGAACACCACGTGGTAATGAAGGTACTTCAACAGCAACTTTTCCGCTCACAAAAATGTATGTTGCAAATGTAACAGCAGATAATAGACCTAGTATAATTCCAGTCGTATCGAAATCACCTGCTGATTTTTCTAGTAAACCACTTGATAAAAATGTACCTGCAAGTAAGAAAATAACGGAAATAACCTTTTCTCTTGAAGGTAATGTTTTTGTTGCGACTGCTTCAATAATAATTCCGACCCAAACGAATTGAAATAAAAGTATAATTGCAATAGATGCTGGTACAGTTTTTAATGAAGCATAATAAAAAATTCCAGTGAAACTTGCAGATGTACCTGCAACGAATAAAATTAATGCTTGTTTTAATGGAACACGATGTCTAGAAAATAGAAGTGTAATAGCAAGCAAAATAATCCAACCGAACAAATATTGGCTGCCAATTACCTCTCCAAGTGAAAATCCTTCTGCATATGCAAGTTTAACGAAAATAGCTAAAATCCCATAACTACACGCTCCTAATAAAACTAAAAGAGAATAACGAAGCATGAAAAATTCCTCCCATCCATATGAAATTGTTCCATAACGGACATATATAACTAGAGGGAAGTATACAAAATTAAAAATGAAGGGTCAAATAAAAGAAAAGTGTGACATTTTATAGAATAATAATAAAAGTATGATATTTATGCATAATCTTGAAATTAGTAATAATAGAAGTATTGTAAAATCAGCTTTCTATTGTATAAAGACAGCATTTGAAAAAAATATTTTTTAATCAATACGTATATAGACATACGAATAATATGCTAATCATTTGAGAAACTATGTTACCTTTGTTATGTTAATAACATTAGAGAGGTTTTGTAGTTTAATTGAGATTTTTCTATATAATAGAAGGAACTGAAAACGTTTTTTTAGAAAAAGCGTGAAAGGGTAGTTTTTCTTATTATCACGTTGGAAAAGTGATTTCACGAATTGTTCATAGTATTTTTACGTGTTTTTGCTACAATATGTAAGGAGAGGAGTGGAGTGGAACAATGCAAGATATTAGTATTTTTTTAGCGTTTGGCGCCGGGTTTTTATCATTTATTTCCCCATGTTGCTTGCCGCTTTATCCGGCATTTCTATCATATATAACAGGTATGTCGGTTTCTGAGCTGAAAGAAGAAAATGCAATGCTTCGCAAAAGAAGTATGATACATACAGCGTTTTTCTTACTTGGATTTTCAATTATATTTATTGCAATTGGATTTGGTACAAGTTTTATTGGAGGCATCTTTACAAATTATAAAGATTTAATTAGACAGTTAGGTGGTATATTTATCATCGTGTTCGGTCTTATTATTGTCGGTGTGTTTAAGCCGAAGTTTTTAATGCAAGATCGTAAATTTACGTTTAAAAATCGTCCGAGTGGTTATTTTGGATCTGTTTTAATTGGGTTGGCATTTGCTGCAGGGTGGACGCCTTGTACAGGACCTATTTTAGTGTCTGTAATCGGATTAGCAGCAACAAATCCAGAATCAGCAATGATTTATATGATTGCATATATACTTGGATTCGCTATTCCGTTCTTCGTGCTATCATTCTTTATTACGAAAATGTCTTGGATTAAAAGAAATAGTATGAAGTTCATGAAAATCGGGGGATACGTTATGATTGTCATGGGTATCTTCCTATATTTTAACTGGATGACGAAAATTATCGTATATTTCTCAAGTTTATTTGGTGGATTTACTGGTTTTTAGTATTATTCTGTGAAAATGTTGGAAATACTAACGGAAAAGCATATAATGAAAGTATATTTTGCATATAGCCACAAAAAAGGATGAGAAAATATGAACATAGTTGTTTTATCCAGTATCGTTGCTGTTTGTATGGCTGTTGGTGCGATGTTTATTCGTTTAAAAGCAGCTAAGAAACCTGCAACATTGAAAAAAATTATACTTCCGCCATTCTTTATGAGCACGGGGGCATTGATGTATGTTTTTCCAGAATTTCGATTAACTCCAGCAGAAATGTTAGAAGCAATTGGCGTCGGTTTGTTTTTCTCCATTTTTCTTATTAAAACATCTAAATTTGAAATTAGAGGACAAGAGATTTATTTGAAGCGTTCCAAAGCATTTGTTTTTATTTTAATTGGATTACTTGTCGTGCGGATTGTATTTAAAACATACTTAAGTCAATCTCTTGATTTAGGACAACTTAGTGGCATGTTCTTCTTACTTGCATTCGCGATGATTGTATCATGGAGAATTGCGATGTACCGTTCCTTTACGAAATTACAGAAGGAAATGGAAAAAGAAGACGGTTTTTATAATGAAAAAGATATGAAACTAACTTAAAAACTGTATATGTATAAGATAAAAAGACAGCGTTTTTTTGACGCTGTCTTTTTATCTAGCGTGCCCAGCTAAGCTGGGCACTGCTTGCTGGTGAAAGTCCAGCCTAGGTAAGAGCCAAGTCGCCTAGTAGCTGACAGGCAACTGGTGGAGA